>JAJTHZ010000077.1 GCA_021299185.1 Lysobacteraceae bacterium
ATGCGCGCGTCGAGGCCCGCGAAGCCGTCGGCACCGGCGAGAATGTCGCTGTTCGCGATCGAGACCACGTTGCGGCCGCGGTCGGCGAAGACCCGGTCGGCCACCTCGCGCACCTCGTCCGCGGTCAGGCGGTCGAGGGCGGCGAACCAGCGGTTGAGCGTGCCGAGGTCGCGCTCGTACTGCACGAAGCTCGCCACCGTGAGGCCGATGCGCGCGGCGCTGTCGAGCTCGCCGGCGAAGGCGTACTTGATCCGCGAGCGGGTCTGCGCGAAGCGCGTGGCATCGAGCTCGACGGCGCGCGCCTCGAGCAGGGTCTGCTCGATCGCAGCCACCACGGCCGGGGCATGCTCGGGCGCGGTCAGCCGCAGCGAGACGCTGAACAGCCACGGATCGCGGTTGCGCGAGGGCTGCGCGAACAGCTGGTCGACCTTTCGTTCGCGCACCACGAGTTGCTGGTAAAGGGGCGAGGAGGTGCCGAAATACGCCTCGGCGATCACCGCCTGGGCCACGCTGTCGGGGCGTTCGGTGGTGAACGCGGGCGCTTTCCACGCCGCGATCAGCCACGGCAGGGTGGGGCCGTCGAACTTCACGTGGGCGTAGCGCGGCGCGTCCTGCGCCGGTTCGGCCGGGATGTCCTGGGTGTAGTCGCCGCGGCGCCAGCCGCCGAAGTGCTTCTTCACCAGTTCGTAGGTCGGCTCCAGCTCGACGTCGCCCGCCACCACCACGGCGATGTGCTCGGCGCGGTACCAGCGCTCGAAGAACGTCTTCGAGTATTCCATCTGGTTCGGCATGTCCTCGATGTCCTCGAGGTAGCCCATCGTGGTGTGGCCGTAGGTGTGGGTGGTGAAGGCCAGCGCCTGCAGTTTCTCGAAGCCCTTGAGCAGCGGGTTGGCGTAGTTCTTCAGGTACTCGCCCTTGACCGCCAGCGCTTCGGTGCGGAACTGCTCCTCGCTGTAGGCGAGGTTCTGGAAGCGGTCGGCCTCCAGCGCCAGCACGCGGTCGAGGTCGTCAGGCGTGACGTTGACGTAGTAGTTGGTGAAGTCGGCGGTGGTGAAGGCGTTCTGGTCGGCGCCGGCGGCCTGCATCGCGGCGCCGTACGCGGCCGCGGGATGGGTCGGCGTGCCGCGGAACATCATGTGCTCGAAGAAGTGCGCGAAGCCGCTCTTGCCGTCCTCGACCTCGTTGCGGCTGCCGGCCTGGACCGGGATCTGCACCGACACGGCGCCCTTCTGCGGGGTCTTGACGACGATCACGCGCAGGCCGTTGTCGAGCTCGCGCTGCAGGTGCGGCAGGTCGAAGAACGGCTTGGCCGGGGTTTCCTCCGCGGCATGCACCGGGGCGGTGGCGGCAAGGACGGCGCCAAGGGCGACGGCGAACGGAAAACGGCTCATGGGAACTCCGTGGGACCTGGATTCGGCCGGAAGGCCGGTGGCAGACCGCGGGGCGCGCGCCAGGTTCCGCTGCCGGCACCGGGCGCCCGTCCGGGCAGTCCGCTATTGAACCACCCCGGCGCGCCACGGGCGAGTGAGGGGCGGGTCCGGCCCCCGGCGGCGGGGCGCGGCGACGCGCCCGTGCGATCAGCCCAGTTGGTGCGGCAGGCCGCGCTCGGCCAGCCAGGCGCGGGTCTCGGCGGCATCCTGCTCGAACCAGGCCTGCGTCGAACCGAGGCGGAAGGTGTAGCCCCAGGCGTCCATGTCGGCCATCAGCCGGGCGGCGCCGACCTGCGGGAGGCGGTCCGCGAGCACGATCTGCAGCAGGCAGGCCGCGTCTTCCTCGGCCACGCTGTCGGTGGCATCGGTGTGCGCGCGCGCGCGCCGTTCGGGCGGCTGCACGATCAGGTGGCTGGCCTCGTGCAGCACCGAATGCAGCGGCGTGTCGTCGCGGGCGTAGACGCAGGCGCCGATCACGCCGGCCTCAGGGTCGCCCCAGTAGGAGCCCGGGATGGGCGCGCCGGGCGCGACCTCGACCAGCGCGATGCCGTGGGCGGCCAGCAGGCGACGCAGCGGGCCGGCGTCGATCCCGCCCAGCAACAGCATCCGCTCAGAACGCGGCGGCCGCGCGCGTGCGGGCGGCGCGACCGTGCTCGCGGCCGGCCAGCCACGGCTGGGCGGGCAACTGGCGGGCGCCGGCCTGCAGGTAGGTCTCGCGAACCCACGCGTAGGAGCACAGTTCCTTGCCCAGCAGGCTGACGCGATGGCCGTTGGGCAGCGTCTGCTGGCCCTCCTCGCGGAAGCCGTAGGTACCGTGGAACAGCACCGACACGTCGTCGCGCGGATCGAGGAACACCTCGCAGGTGAGGACCGGCGAGCGCACCTCGGCGAAGCTCTGCACGTCGGCGTAGAACACGCGGCCGAGACCGTGGCCGCGATAGGGCCGCGCGACCACGATGCGGTCGATGTAGACGAAGTCCGGCATCCGCGCCTTGAACCACGCGAAGTTCGGGCTGTCGTAGTCGGCGCCCGGGGTCAGCGCGATCAGGAAGCCGCCGATGTGTCCGTCGACTTCGGCCACGCGGAAATAGGCCGCCTCGTCGAACAGCACGCGCAGGCGCGCGGTGTCGATCGGGAGCACGCCCGGGCCCGCGGCGTTGTTGAGCGCCAGCACGCTGTCGAGGTCGTGCTCGCGCACGTCGCGGATCGCCAGAGCCATCGGTCCCTCCCGGGGCTGTGGTGGAGCGGGCGGGGATTATCGCACCTTCCGGCATTCGCGGAAGGTTAATCGCGGTGACGCCCCGCCACTGCCACGGAAGTGTCGCTGGACCGCCCCCCCTCCCGGCAGGTGACCTTCGACCCATGCTGCGCCGCCGAACGGGCATAGAATGCAGGCACGATGGATATGCTGCGCGTCAATCCGGTCGACCTGCTGCGCTACGCGGGGCTGCTCACCTATGGCTGCGTGGGGCTGCCGCTGCTGCTCGAGTCGTTCGGGGGGCCGCCGCTGGCCAGCCCGCAGGACCACGTCGGCTGGGCGGTGTCGTACCTCGCTTTCGGCGTGTTCTACATCGCGTCCAGCCAGGGCCTGGGAACGCGCGCGCCACGCGGTGCCGCCGAACGGCGTGCCTGGCTGGTGCTGGCGATGGTGATCTCGGCGATGGGCGTCGGCTACTTCAGCCGCAGCGGCCTGGTCGGCATCCTGCTGATGGTGATGAGCGGCGTGCTGCCGTGGCTGGTCAACTGGCGCATCGCGCTCGCCTCCGTGGTCGCCAGCTCGGCGCTGACGGTGCCGGTGTTCGCGCTGCGCTTCGAGGACTACACCGTGCTGATTGCGCTCGCACAGAGCGCGCTGTACCTGTCGCTGGCGCTGTTCGTGATGTTCACCGCGATGGTGGCCAAGAGCCAGGCCGAGGCGCGCGAGGAGCAGAAGCGGCTCAATGCCGAACTGCGCGCGACCCGCGTGCTGCTGGCGGAATCGACCCGCATCGGCGAGCGCGTGCGCATCTCGCGCGAACTTCACGACCTGATCGGCCACCACCTGACCGCGCTGAGCCTGAACCTCGAGGTCGCGAGCCACCTCGTGCAGGGCAAGGCGGTGGAGCACGTGCGGCAGTCGCAGTCGCTGGCGCGCCTACTGCTGTCCGACGTGCGCGAAGTGGTCAGCCAGTTGCGCGAGTCCGACGACATCGACCTCGGCAAGGCGCTGCGCGCGCTGGTCGAGGGCATCCCGGCGCCGGCGATCCACCTCGAGATCCCGCCCGACTTCATGATCGACGACCCGCGTCGGGCGCAGGTGCTCTTGCGCTGTGCGCAGGAGACGATCACCAATACCATCCGCCATGCGCGGGCGCGCAACCTCTGGCTGTCGTTCTCCCGCGAGGGCGACGGCGGCTGGAAGATGAGCGCGCGCGACGACGGCCAGGGCAGCGAGGCGCTGCAGGCCGGCAACGGGCTGTCGGGCATGCGCGAGCGTCTCGCGCAGGTCGGCGGAAGGCTCGACATCGACACCGGCAAGGGCAGGGGCTTCGTGCTCGAAGCTCGCATCCCGCAGGAGGCCAAGGCATGATTTCCGTACTGCTGGTCGACGACCAGACCCTCGTTCGTCAGGGCGTGCGCTCCCTGCTCGACCTGTCCGACGAGATCCGCGTGGTGGCCGAGGCGGCCGACGGGCAGCAGGCGCTGCAGATGATCCCCGAGGTGCGGCCCGACGTGGTGCTGCTCGACATGCGGATGCCGAACATGAGCGGCCTCGACGTGCTCAACGCGATGCGCGATCGCGACGGCATGCCGCCGGTGATCATCCTCACCACCTTCGACGACGACCAGCTGGTGCTGGCCGGCATGAAGGCCGGGGCCAAGGGCTACCTGCTCAAGGACGTCTCGCTCGAGCAACTGGTCGATGCGGTCAAGACCGTCGCCGGCGGCGGCTCGCTGGTGGCGCCGGTCGTCACCCAGCGCCTGCTGTCGGGCCTGAAGAACATGCAGAACGATTTCGCGAGCCTCGACCGGCCCGACCCGCTGACCGACCGCGAGACCGAGATCCTGCGCCTGATGGCCAGCGGCTACTCCAACAAGGAGATCGCCAACTCGCTCGGCGTGGCCGAGGGCACGGTGAAGAACCACGTGTCCAACATCCTGTCCAAACTCGGCGTCCGCGACCGCACCCGCGCCGTCCTCAAGGCCTTCGAACTCGGCATCGTCCAGTAGGAGCGCGCTTGCGCGCGATGCTCTGCTTTTCTTTGCATCGTCCAGGCACGAACGCGCTTGCGCGAGATGCTGTGCTTCTCTCCGCATCGCCCCGGTAGGAGCGCGCTTGCGCGCGATACGGCCTCCCTCCGCCGCCCGAACGCAGCGCGCGTGTTCCCGATGACCAGCCCGTCAGCATCCGCGCCGGGCAATGCCCGGATGGGAGACACGGCCTTCGTGTTGGTGGTCGCCCGCAAGCGGGCTCCTACGGGTGCGGCAATGCGTGGCGCCGCGCGTCGCCATGCTTGAGCACCCTCCGCGCGCATGCCGCGCGGCCCGGCCGGGCGCGCGCGGCACGCGAGGACCGTCGGCTCAGCCCGCCGGTCCGCGGCTGCGGATGCGCGCGACCGGATCCCCGACCAGGCGCGGGCCGTTCGCGTCGTCACCCGGCGTGGGCTCGGGCAGCGCCTGGCAGGGCCGCATTTGGATGCAGAAACGGATCGGCACCAGCACCCGGGCCGCGACGCCGATGTCGCCGACCCGTTCCGGCTGGAAGGTCCACTTGCGGACCGCGTTCAGTGCCGCGGTTTCGAAGTACTTGCGGCCGACGCTGCGCTCGACCACGGCATCAGTGACGCGGCCGTCGCGATCGAAGTCGACCCGGAGCAGCACCGCGCCCGTGTCCCGGCGCTCGAACGCCGCCTGCGGATAGCGCGGCGCGGGATTCGTCCGGTAGCGGGGCCCGGTGGCGGCATCGACGATGCGCACCTCGACCTGCCGGCCGGTCCGTTCGCCGGTCGGCTCGAGGCGGACGGTGACCGACGTGCGCGTGGGAACCGGCTGCCCGCGCAACGTCGCCGGCTCGAACTCCCAGGTCGACACCTGCGCGCGCAGGAATTCGGCCATCTCGCTCGCGACCGCGTCGGCAGGCTCGATGGCGAGAACCTTGCCGCCGGCGTCGAGATCGACGTCGACCACGGCGAAGATCGGCTCGGGGGGCTCGTCGGCCGCCGCGGCCGGTGCCGCGGCGAACAGCGCGGCGAAGGCGAACGGGAGCAGGCGGAGGTGGAAACGGATCGGGAATCGGGACGCGTTGCGCATGGTGAAGCTCCTTTTCAGGGTGGCGATCGCACCGGCGGTCCCTCGATCCGCACGGCAACGGGGTGATCTGATGGACCGGCCGCGGCGCGCGGAGTTCCGGGCGCGCGCCGCGTCAGCCGGTGCCGCCGGGACGCACGATCCGCACCGTCGGCGCGCCGACCAGTCGCGGGTGGTCGCTGTCGCCGCCGCCTTTCGCCAGCGGCAGCCGCCGGCACGGACGCCCGGTGATGCAGAAGCGCAGCGGCAGCACGATGCGGGCAGCGATCGGACGCCCGTCGACGCGCTCGGGTTGGAAGGTCCATTGGCGCACGGCGGCGATCGCCGCCTGTTCGAGCGACGGCGTCGTGTTGCTCTGCGCGAGCGCCACCTCGGTGGCGCGACCATCGGTGTCGATCGCGACCTGCAGCAGGACCTCGCCGGATTCGCCGGCGCGCAGCGCGCGCGACGGATAGCGCGGCGGCACCGTGCGCGCGACCCGCGGACCGGTGCTGGCGTCCACGATGCGCAGCGCGACGTCGTCGTCGCCGGCCCTGCCGGCGGCGAGGGTGAGGTTCAGCGTGGTCTCGGTCGGCACGCCGCGGCCGTCGATGCGGCCGGGTTCGAAGGTCCAGTCGTCGACCTCGCGCCGCAGGACCTCGTCGAGGCCCTGCGCCGTGCGGCCGACCGGCTGCAGCGAGACGATGCGCCCGTCGGCGTCGAGCTGGAGGGCGAACGAGGCGTCGACACGGGCCTCGCGGCGCTCCGGCCCGGCGGCGCCGGCAGGACCGCAGAGGAACGGCACGAGCGACAACACGAGGAATGCGCGGGGCGCGAGTCGATGCATGGCCGAACCTCTCTGGCAGTGGTGACCGCGGTCCGCAGGTCCCTGATCCTTCGACCGCTCGCGGCATAATCTGCGCGTTCCCAGCGACCGACGCAAGCCCATGCTCTTCCTCGCCTCCCAGTCCCCGCGCCGGCGTCAGTTGCTGGCCCAGTTGGGATTCGATTTCAGTGCGCTCGACGTCGAGGTGCCGGAAGTCGTCGCGGCGGGCGAGCCGGCCGAGGACTACGTGCGGCGCGTGGCGCGCGAGAAGGCCGGCGCCGGCCTGCTGCAGGTCGCTGCCACGCCCGGCGCGGTGGTGCTGGGGGCCGATACCGAAGTGGTGCTCGACGGCGAGGTGTTCGGCAAGCCCGCCGACGCGGCGGAAGCCGCGCGGATGCTGCGCCGTCTGGCCGGGCGCCCGCACGAGGTGCTGACCGCGCTGTGCTGCGCCAGCGCCGCCCGCGAGGAGACCGTGCTGCACCGCAGCCGCGTGCATGTCGCGGCGCTCGACGACGCCGAACTCGCGGACTACCTCGCCGGCGGCGAATGGCGCGGCAAGGCCGGCGCCTACGCGATCCAGGGCCGTGCCGGCGCGTTCATCCCGCACCTGGAGGGCAGCTTCACCGGCGTGATGGGCCTGCCGCTGCACGAGTGTGCGGGCCTGCTGCGCCGTTTCGGCCTGCGCCCGGTCGCGGCACCGGCCACCTGAACGGCGGCGCGCCGGGCAGGTGCGGCAGGGGCGCCGAAGCCGCTATAAGGTGCTGTCGATCCATCCTCCCGGCCGGCCCGTGTCCGAAGAAATCCTGGTCAACGTCACCCCGCGCGAGACCCGCGTGGCGGTGGTCGAGAACGGCATGCTGCAGGAGGTGCACCTCGAGCGCACCGCCCGCCGCGGCTACTACGGCAACATCTACAAGGGCCGGGTGTCGCGCGTGATGCCGGGCATGCAGGCGGCGTTCGTCGAGATCGGGCTTGAGCGCGCTGCGTTCCTGCACGCCTCCGACATCCTGCGGATCCCCACCGCCGAGGCGCAGGACGGCGGCGACAGCCAGGCGGCGACGCCGCCGATCTCCGAACTGGTGCGCGAGGGCCAGGACCTGGTGGTGCAGGTGGTCAAGGATCCGATCGGCAGCAAGGGCGCGCGACTGACCACCCACCTGTCGCTGCCCTCGCGTTGCCTGGTGCTGCTGCCCACGAGCAAGGTGATCGGCGTGTCGGCGCGGATCGAGGACGAGGCCGAGCGCGCGCGGCTGAAGGAGCTCATGCAGGGCCTCGCCGAGCGCGCGCCGGGCTGCGGCTTCATCCTGCGCACAAACGCCGAGGGCCAGCCCGCCGAGGCCCTGGTCGAGGACATCGACTACCTCGCCAAGGTGTGGGCCGCGGTGCAGGAGCAGACCGCGCGCGCGCGCGCCGGCGAGCGCATCTACGAGGACCTGTCGCTGCCGCTGCGCACGGTGCGCGACCTGATGCGTGCCAACGTGGAAAAGGTGCGCGTCGACTCGCGCGAGACCTTCGAGCGGCTGGAGCGCTTCGTGCGCCAGTTCATGCCCGGCATGGCCGAGCGCCTCGAGCACTACCCCGGCGAGCGGCCGATCTTCGACCTGTACGGGGTCGAGGACGAGATCCAGCGCGCCCTGAAGAAGGAAGTGCCGCTCAAGAGCGGCGGCCACCTGGTGATCGACCAGACCGAGGCGATGACCACTATCGACGTCAACACCGGCGCTTTCCTCGGCACGCGCAACCTCGAGGAGACGGTGTACCGCACCAACCTCGAGGCCGCGCAGGCCGCGGCGCGGCAGCTGCGCCTGCGCAACCTCGGCGGCATCGTCATCATCGACTTCATCGACATGACCGACGACGAGCACAAGCGGCAGGTGCTGCGCACGCTGGAGAAGGCGCTGTCGCGCGACCACGCCAAGACCACGGTCTACGAGATGAGCCCGCTGGGGCTGGTCGAGATGACCCGCAAGCGCACCACGGAGAGCCTCGAACGGCAGCTGTGCGAGCCGTGCCCGGCGTGCGCCGGACGCGGCAGCGTCAAGACCCCGGAGACCGTGTGCTACGAGATCTTCCGCGAGATCACCCGCGCGGTGCGCCAGTTCGAGGCCGCCAAGCTGCTGGTGCTGGCCGCGCCGCGGGTGGTGAACAAGATCATGGAGGAAGAGTCCGCCGCGGTCGCCGAGCTGGAGGAGTTCATCGGCAAGACCATCCGCTTCCAGGCGGAGGAGCAGTACGCGCAGGAACAGTATGACGTCGTGCTGCTCTGATCGCCGCGGCCCCGGCGCATGCACGCCCCGCTGAGCCCGGCGCGACGGCGCTGGCGGCGCCTGCGGCGGCTGGTCGCCGGCGTGCTGGCCACGCTGGTGATCGGCATGGCGCTGGTGCTGGCGGCAGCCGCGACCGCGCTGCCGTGGCTGGTCGAGCACCCGGAGAAGGTGCGCGACTTCCTCGCCCAGCGGCTCGGTCGGCCGGTCGACTTCGAAGCGCTCGACGGCCGCTGGACGCCCAGTGGGCCGGTGTTCGCGCTCGCCGGCCTGCGGATCGGCGATCCGTCGCGCGGCGAGCCGTTCCGCATCGACGGCGCCGAGGTGGCGATCGATTTCTACGCCTGGCTGCGGCGCGGCGTCAGTTTCGCCGAGTTCCGCCTGGTCGGGCTCGGCATCGACGCCGAGCGCGGCGAGGACGGGCGCTGGCGGGTGGCGCGGCTGGGGCGCGCCGGCGGCGACGCGTCGGGCATCGAGACCCTGCTCGATCTCAGCGGCGTGGCGATCCGCGACGCCAGCCTGCGGCTGCGCGACCCGGCGCGCGGCATCGATGTCGCGCTGTCGCGCATCGACCTGCGCACCAGCGACGATTTCGGCGGCCTGCGGGTCGGCGGCCTGGCCTGGGTCGATGCGGGATCGCCGCCGCTGCGCTTCGCCTGCGCGCGCGCCGCGGCAGCCTGGGATTGCTGGCTCGGCGGTCGCGGGATCGATCCCGCGCGCTGGCTGCGCGACCTGCCGCTGGCCGGCGTGGTGCCGCTGGCCGGGCAGCTCGACGCCGATGTCTGGTTCGCCTTCGACCGCCGCCTCGAGCGGGTGCGCGCCGAACTGCGCGCCACCGACCTGGTGCTGCGCGGCACCGCGCCGGTGCCGTTTTCCAACGGCATCGCGGTGGAGCCGCGCGCGAGCCTGCCGTTCCTGCGGGTGGCGGCGCGGATGGAACGCGACGGCGAGGCCTGGCGCGCCGACTGGATCGACTGGCGCGAGGACGGCGGCGCGCCGGCCACGCGCATCGCCCTGCGCCGCGACGGGCCGCAGGCGCCGGTGTCGCTGCGTGCGCCGCGCATCGACCTCGCCGCCGCGGCACCGCTGCTCGCGTTGACCGACGCCCTGCCGGCGGGCCTGCGCCGCGTGCTGTTCGAGAACCGGCCGACCGGCAGCCTGCTGGCGGTCGACCTCGGCTTCGACGGCCCGCGCGCCAGCGGCACCCTGCGCGCCGATCGCGTCGCGCTGGCGGTGGGCAGCCGCTCGCCCGGCGTGGATGCCATCAGCGGCACGTTGCGCGCACTGGACGGCACCTGGCTGCTGGAGCCCGACCGCGGCGCGCAGGTGACCGTGAACTGGCCCAGCGTGTTCCGCGAACCGATCGCGCTGACCCTGCTCGACGGCGTGCTGTCGGCGTGGCGCGAGGACGACGGCACGCGGGTCGAGGCCAGCGGACTGCGCTTCGAGGGTGACGGCTACGCCGGCGAAGGTCGCGCGCTGCTGCACTTCGACGCCGCGGGCCGGCGGCCGACGATCGACGCGGCGGTCGCGGTGTCGCGCGGCGACGTGCGCCGCGCGCGGCTGTTCTGGCCGATCAACGCGATGCCGCCCAACACCGTGGCATGGCTCGATCGCGCGCTGGTCGCCGGCCGGGTCGAGGACGGCGCGGCCTCGATCCGCGGCGACCTCGATGCCTGGCCGTTCCGCGCCGACGAGGGCCGCTTCGTGGCGCGCGCCGAGGTGCGCGACATCGACCTCGACTACCACCCGCGCTGGCCGGCCGCGCGCATCGACGCCGCCAGCCTCGACTTCAGCGCGCTCGGGATGACCGCATCCAGCGACGGCGTGGGCGTGCGCGGCAACCGCGTGGCGCTGGCGCAGATGACGATCGATTCGTTCAAGGACCCGGTGCTGCAACTGCATGTCGAGGGCAGCGGTTCCGGGCCCGACCTGATGGCCCTGCTGCGCGACAGCCCGGTGCAGGACGCCACCGGCGGCTACCTCGCGGGGGTCGAGGTCGGCGGCGCCGCCGACGTCGCCTTCGACCTCAGCCTGCCGCTCAAGCGCGAGCTGGGCGAGCCACGCCTGTTCGGCACCGCCACCCTGCGTGACGCCGATCTCGCCGACCGCCAGTGGCGGCTCGCATTCGCCGGCGCCACCGGTCGCCTGCGCTTCAGCAACCGCGGTTTCGCCGCCGACGACCTCGCGGTGCGCTTCGTCGACGACCCGGCGGCGCTGTCGATCGCGATCGGCGAGTTCGCCGCCGATCCCGCGCATCGCATCGAGGCCAGCCTGCGCGGCGAGCTGCCGCTGTCGTCGGTGCTGCAGGGCGTGCCGCTGGCGGCGCCCTTCCTGCCGCGCGCGCCGGGACGCTCGCAGTGGGCGATCGAACTGGCCGTGGACGCGCCGCCGCCCGACGCGCCGCCCGGCACCGAGACGGCGCGGCGGATCAGCCTCGCCTCGGACCTGGTCGGCACCGCGATCGACCTGCCGGCGCCGCTGCGCAAGGACGCCGCCAGCAGCCTGCCGGTGCGGGTGGAACTCGGCCTGCCGGTGGCCGGCAGCGCACTCGACGTCGATGTCGGTCGCCTGTTGCGCCTGCGCGGCCGCATGCCCTCGGCGCAGGCGCCGTTCGCCGCCGCGCTGGCCTTCGGCGTCGCCGAGCCGGAGGCGCCGCCGCCGTCCGGCCTGCGCGTGCGCGGCGACGTGCCGGCGCTCGATCTCGGCGGCTGGTTGTCGATGGCCGGCGCCGGTGGCGAGGCGGTCGGCCCGATCGACCTCGACCTGGCGGCGGGCGAACTCGCCTTCCTCGGCCGCGCCTTCGGCGACACCCGCCTGCGCTTCCGGCCCGAAGGCGGCGGCAGCCGCGCGGATTTCGAGGGCACCGGACTGGCCGGCCAGGTGCTGCTGCCGGTCGACCGCGCGGCGCGCGGCGTCACCGCGGAGTTCGAGCGCCTGCACCTGCCCGAGGCGATGCCCAGCGCGCCGACGCGGCCGATCGATCCCGCCGTGCTGCCCCCGCTGCACCTGTGGGTGCGCGACCTGCGGCTCGGCGCGGCCACGCTGGGCGAGGCGCGCGTCGAGACTTTCCCCGTGCCCGGCGGCCTGCGCGTGGAGCAGTTCGAGACCCGCTCGCCGGTGATCAGCATCAGCGCGCGCGGCGAATGGACCCTGGTCGAGGCGGTGGAGCGCTCGCGCCTCGGCGTCACCTTCACCGCCGAAAACCTCGGCCGCATGCTGGACGCGCTCGGCTTCGCCGGGGTCGTCGACGGCGGCCAGACCCTGGTGCAGATCGACGGCGAATGGATCGGGTCGCCGGCGCAGTTCGGCCTGCCGCGGATCGCGGGCAGCCTGTCGGCGCGGGTCGGGCCGGGGCGCATCCTCGACGTCAACCCGGGCGCCGGGCGCCTGCTGGGCCTGGTCAGCCTGCAGGCGATCCCGCGCCGGCTGGCGCTCGACTTCAGCGACTTCTTCCGCAGCGGCATGTCCTTCGATTCCATCGAAGGACGGTTCGAACTGCGCACCGGCGACGCCTGGACCACCGACCTGCAGGTGCGCGGTCCTTCCGCCGACATCGTGATCAGCGGACGCACCGGCCTTTCGGCCCGCGATTACGACCAGGAACTGCAGGTCACGCCCAAGGTGGGCGGCGTCCTGCCGGTGGTCGGGGCGATCGCGGCGGGCCCGGTCGGTGCCGCCGCGGGGCTCGTGGCACAGGGGATGCTGAGCAGTCCGATCGACCAGATGGCGCGGGCGCGGTACCGCGTGACCGGATCATGGGACAAACCTCGCATCGACCTGATCGCCCGCGAGCGGCGCAGCCGGCAGCCCGCGGAACCCGATCGCAGCGGGTGACGCCCCGCCCGGCGGCGTCCGGGCGCGCATGAGCGCGCGGCAATCCCTGCTCGCGACCGCGCCGGCGCCGGCCGGCCTGCGGCTTGCGTGCGCCGCCCTGGCGGTGCTCGGTGCACTGATGGCGGCCGCCTTCCTGTGGGTCGCGGGCGTCGCGCCCGGCGTCGAACGCGATGGCGCGCTGGTGGTGGCTTCGGTGTCGCTCGCCGCATTGGCGCTGGCCTGGGGACGCAGCGCGCCGGCCGCCCTCGCGGTCGGCATCCTGGCTGGCGCATCCCTGCTGATCGCCTCGCCGCTGCTCGGCGGCGCGCCGGAGGAAGCCGCCGTGCGTGCGCCGTTCGCCGCGCTGTGCGCCCTCGCGGCGACGGCGGTCGGGCTGCTGCTCACCGGCGCGCGGGTCGCGCACCGCGCGGCGGCCGTGCTGGCGGGGCTGGCGACGGCGGTGATCTGCGCACGGTCGGCATCGGCGCTCTCCGGCGACCCGGGACCGGCGGAACTGTGGCCCTTGCCGCAGTTGTTCATCGCGCCCCTGGCGATGGTGCCGCTGCTGGTCTACCCGCGCTGGCGCGACGTGCGCGCGGCAGGCGGCGACCGCATGGCGGCGGCGGCCCATCTGCTGCTCGACGCGACGATCGGCGCGGCGCTGCTCGCCCTGCTCGGGCACGCGATGGGCAGCGACCTGCTGGTGCGCGGCGTCGGCGCCAATCCGCTGCCGCCGCAGAAAGCGCTCGCCACCCTCGCCGCTGCGCTGTTGCTCGCGGCGGTGATCGACCAGCGGCGCTCGCGCTACGCCTGGGCAGCGGCGCTCGGGACCTTCGCGATGATCGGGCTGGCGAGCGTGGCCTTCCCGGCGCTGGGCGACAGCCTGCGCGGTGAGTTCCTGCCGCCGGAGGGTGTGCAGCCGGGCCGCAGCCTGATCGGATCGACCTATCACCTGTTGCTGGTGGGCGGCGGCCTCGCCGCCGGCGCGGCGCGGGCCTCGACCTGGGGGCTGCGGTTCGCGCAGTTCGCGGGCCTGGTCGTCGCGGTCGGTGCGGCGGTGGCGCTGTCCGGCATGGTTTCCGAGGTGCTTTACGGCGTCAATCCGATCCTCGGCGCGGACCGAATGAGCTTCCTCGGGCTGTTCGGCCTGCTGTGCGCGGGAACCGCCCTGTTCCTGGCCGCTGCGCGCCGCGTCACGCCCCGGCGCGTGCGCGTCGAAGCGTGGCCGGCCGCGGTCGCCGCGCTGGCCCTGGCGATCACCCTCAGCCTGTGGGGGGGCGCCTCCCGCCAGTCGCTGGACGCGATCGCGGCCACCAGTGATGTCGCGCTCGACGCGTTGACGCGCACCCTGGAGGGAGAACTGGAATCGCGCGACCGCGACATCGGTCGGTTGGCCGCCCGGCTCGGCGCCACGCCGCCGGCGCAGCAGGCGCAGGCGCTGGCGCTGTCGACCGAGGGTCTCAGCGTGCGGTACCGCACGCTGGCGCGCGTTACCTGGGTGCCCGCCGAAGGCGGATCGGTGTCGGTGCAAACCCCGCGTGCGGCGCTGTTCGACCTGCGCGAGGTCGGCATGGCGGCCGACCTCACCGGTCTCGAGCGCCGCCTGCTGCGAACGGCCCGGCGCGGTGCCGCCGGCGCATTCGGTGCCGCGCCGGCCGTCGACGGCGGACTGCCGCGCCTGGTGGTCCTGGCGCAGCGCGGCGAAGGGCCGACCGATGCCGCCGACGGCGTGCTGCTGGCGCTGTTCGTGGTCGACGACCCCATGCTGCCCGTGCTGATCGGCAAGCCGGTGGCCGGCTTCGGCGCCAGCGTGGCGCTCGACGGGGTGGCCTTCGGCGTGCTGGGCGCGAGCGCCACGCCGATGCCCGGCAGCCTGTCGGCGCAGTTCCTGCGCGACGAGGCGGGTCCGATGTTCGGCATGCCGGTGCGGATCGCGGTCTGGCCGCTGCCGGCCACCGTGGACCGCCTGCGATCGCGCCTGCCGCAGGCGATCCTCGGTGCCGGGCTGCTGATCTCGACCCTGCTCGGTCTGGTGGCCGGCCTGGGCGGTGCGGCGCGCGACCGCGCGCGCCGGGCGGTCGCCGCGCAGCTCGCGGCCGAGTCCTCGCGGCGCGAGATCATGGACCTGCTGGAAGGCCTGCCGGATCCATTCTTCGCCTACGACCGGCAGTGGCGCTTCACCCACTTCAATCGCGCCGCCGAGTCGCTGGTCGAACGGCAGCGGGAGGCCCTGCTCGGCACCTCGCTGTGGGATTCGACGCCGCGTGCACGCGAGTACTTCGCGCCGCATTTCGAGCGCGCGATGCACGCGCGCACGGTGGAGCGTTTCGAGTTCTTCTACGAGGAGTTCCAGGTCTGGCTGGCGGTGCAGGTGTTCCCCCTGCCCGACGGCATCGGCGCCGTCGCGCACGACGTCTCGCGCCAGCGCGAGGTCCTGCAGACCCTGCGCCGCAGCGAGGCCGACCTCGCGCAGGCGCTGGAGATCGCCGAACTGGCGCGACTGGAGATGGACCCCGGCGGGCGCGTCACCTGGTCGGGCGCGGCGGCGCGGGTGCTCGGTTGCGCGGCGGAAGACCTGCCGCCCGATCGCGCCGCGGTGCGCCGCCTGTGGCACCCGGACGACGCGCCCGCGCTGGAGCCGCTGGTGGAGGAGGGCATCCGCAGCGGTCGCGGCTACCACGTCGAACATCGCATCGTTCGGCCCGATGGCAGCGTGCGCTGGGTACACACCGTGGCCCGCGTGCTGGACGAGGGCGCGGGCGCGGTGCGCGTGGTCGCGACCGTGCAGGACATCACCGAGCGCAAGCTGCAGGCGCGCGCGGTGCTCGAGCGCAACCGCTTCTTCGACGGTTCGCGCGACCTGTTCTGCATCGTCTCGCGGGACGGCCGCTTCCTGCAGGTCAACCCCGCGCTGTGCCGCGCCTTCGGTGTGCCCCGCGACGGCCTGATCGGGCGACTCGTGTTCGACTTCACGGTCGACGAGGAGCGCGAGGCGAGCCGCGCACGATTCACCGATGCGCTGTTCGGCGTGCCCGGTCCGGCCAGCGTGTTCCGCATCCGCACCGCGGACGGCAGCATCCGTTCGGTCCACTGGACCTCCTCGCGCTCGCCGGACGGCGACCTCTACGTGGTCGGCCACGACGTCACCGACCGCATGGCCGCCGAGGCCGAGCGCGAACGCACCCTGGCCGAACTGCGCGCGCGCAACGAGGAACTGCAGCAGTTCGCCTACATCGCCTCGCACGACCTGCAGGAGCCGCTGCGCAAGATCCGCGCCTTCTGCGACCGGCTCGCCACGCGCTTCGGCGCGCTGCTGGGCGACGATGGGCGCGACTACCTGGCGCGCATGGACAACGCCGCGCAGCGCATGTCGAGCCTGATCGCCGACCTGCTCGACTACTCGCGCGTCTCGACCCGCGGCGAGCCCTTCGTCGCGGTGCCGCTGGCCGATACGCTGGCCGATGCGCTCGGCGACCTCGAGGAAGCGATCCAGGTCGCCGGCGCGCGGGTCGAGCATGGGCCGCTGCCGATCGTCGAGGGCGATCGCAGGCAGCTCGCCCAGGTGTTCCAGAACCTGGTCGGCAACGCGGTCAAGTACCGCCATCCGGCGCGCGTGCCGCAGGTGTCGATCGCGGGCGAACGCTTCGAGGAGCCGCTGGCCGGCACGGTCGGCGCGGTGGCGCCGTGGGTGCGGGTGCGGGTGGTCGACAACGGCATCGGTTTCGACATGGCGCATCGCGAGCGGATCTTCGCCCCGTTCCAGCGCCTGCACGGCCGCTCGGAATACGCGGGGACGGGCATCGGGCTCGCGATCGTGCGCAAGATCGTGGAACGCCACGGCGGCCGGGTGCGCGCCGAGGCGCGGCCCGGCGAGGGCGCGACCTTCGTGGTGGAACTGCCGCTGCGCCAGGCGCGCGGCGTCGACGCGGCATGAACGGGTCGTGGCGCCAGGTCGGCTAGAATCCCGTGATCGCCCGCCGAGGATTGCCCATGCACGACGCACTCGCCATCGCCCGCCAGCGCCTGCTGGAGCCGGCCTCGCTCGCGAGCGCCGACCTCGAGCGCCTGTTCGCGAAGGTGATGGGCCCGGGCGTCGACCGCGCCGATGTGTACTTCCAGCATTCGCGCCACGAGTCCTGGGTGCTGGAGGACGGCATCGTGCGCGAGGGCTCGCATTCGATCGAGCAGGGCGCCGGCGTGCGCGCGATCAGCGGCGAGAAGACCGGCTTCGCCTACACCGACGAGATCGCGCTGCCGGCGCTGATCGAGGCCTCCGCATCGGCGCGCGCGATCGCGCGCAGCGGCGCCGAGGTCGGTGCGCAGGCGGTCGCGCCGCGGCGCGTGGATGCGCTGTATGCGCCGGTCGACCCGATCGAGACCCTCGGCCCGGCCGACAAGGTGGCGCTGCTGCGCGAGGTCGACGCCTTCACCCGTGCGCTCGACCCGCGCGTGCGGCAGGTGATCGTCAGCATCTCCGGCGTGCTCGACACCGTGCTGGTCGCGGCCAGCGACGGCGTGCTGGCCGGCGACGTGCGTCCGCTGGTGCGCTTCAACGTGCAGGTGATCGCGGAGTCCAACGGCCGCCGCGAGCAGGGCTCGGCCGGCGGCGGCGGGCGCTACGCCTACACGCGCTTCGTCGAACAGCGCCTGCCGTTCGAGTTCGCGCGCGAGGCGGTGCGCCAGGCGCTGGTCAACCTCGAAGCCGTGGACGCGCCGGCCGGCAGCATGCCGGTGGTGCTCGGTCCCGGCTGGCCGGGCGTGCTGCTGCACGAGGCCGTCGGCCACGGGCTCGAGGGCGACTTCAACCGCAAGGGCATGAGCGCCTTCAGCGGGCGCATCGGCCAGCAGGTGGCCGCGCGCGGCGTCACCGTGGTCGACGACGGCACCATCCCCGAGCGCCGCGGCTCGCTCAGCGTCGACGACGAGGGCACGCCGACCCGCTGCAACGTGCTGATCGAGGACGGCATCCTGGTCGGCTACCTGCAGGACCGCCTGAACGCCGGCCTGATGGGCGTGGCACCGACCGGCAACGGCCGCCGCGAGTCGTTCGCCCACCTGCCGATGCCGCGCATGACCAACACCTACATGCGCGCTGGCGCGCATGCTCCGGAGGAGATCATCGCCTCGGTGAAGAAGGGCCTCTACGCGGTCAACTTCGGCGGCGGCCAGGTCGACATCACCAACGGCAAGTTCGTGTTCTCGGCCAGCGAGGCCTACCTGATCGAGGACGGCAAGGTGACCCGCCCGGTGAAGGGCGCCACCCTGGTGGGATCGGGCCCGGAGAGCATGTCGCGCATCGGCATGGTCGGCAACGACCTGCGCCTGGACACCGGCGTCGGCGTGTGCGGCAAGGACGGCCAGAGCGTGCCGGTCGGCGTCGGCCAGCCCACGCTGCGCATCGACGAGATGACCGTCGGCGGCACCCGCGCGGGCTGAGCCGCGCGCAGGCTGCACGGCGCGCCGCTCAGTCGGCCGCCGCCGGCGGCAGTTCGATCCCGAGCGTCTTGACCAGGAACGCGTACTCGTCGGCGCGCTCCCCGATGATCTTGCTGGTCGGCTTGCCGGCGCCGTGGCCGGCGCGCGTCTCGACGCGGATCAGCATCGGCCGCTCGCCCTGGTAAGCCGCCTGCAGCGCGGCGGCGAACTTGAACGAATGCGCGGGGAACACGCGGTCGTCGCGGTCGGCGGTGGTGACCAGGGTGGCCGGGTACTCGACCTTGGGCCGGATGTTGTGCAGCGGCGAGTAGGCCAGCAGCGCCTTGAACTCCGCCGGGTCCTTCACCGAACCGTAGTCGGACTCCCACGCCCAGCCGATGGTGAACTCGCGGAAGCGCAGCATGTCGAGCACGCTTACCGCGGGCAGTGCGGCGCCGAACAGCTCCGGCCGCTGCAGCATCGTGGCCGCGACCAGCAGGCCGCCGTTGCTGCGGCCGCTGATCGCCAGCCGCTCGGGCTGGGTCCACTTCTCGGCGATCAGGTACTCGGCTGCCGCGGCGAAATCGTCGAACACGTTCTGCCGGCGCGTCTTCATGCCGGCCTCGTGCCAGGCGCGGCCGTACTCGCCGCCGCCGCGCAGGTTGGCCGAGGCGTAGACGCCGCCCAGTTCCAGCCACGCGATCGTGTTGGCGCTGAAGGCCGGCGTGACCGGGATGTTGAAGCCGCCGTAGCCGTAGAGCAGGGTGGGGTTGTCGCCGTCCAGCGTCACACCGCGGCGCGCGGTGATGAACATCGGGATCTTCGTGCCGTCCTTGGACGGGTAGAACACCTGCCGCGTCTCGTAGGCCGCGGGATCGAAGGCGACCTTGGGCTCGCGGAACACCGCCACGCGGCCGGACTTCGGTTCGTAGCGCAGGATGGTGCCGGGGGTGGTGAACGACGCGAACGCGAAGAAGGTCTCGCTGGCGCTCGCGCCGCCGCCGAAGCCGGTCGC
Source organism: Lysobacteraceae bacterium (assembly GCA_021299185.1). GTDB lineage: Bacteria > Pseudomonadota > Gammaproteobacteria > Xanthomonadales > Ahniellaceae > UBA4656. The sequence continues at coordinate 19,033 of JAJTHZ010000077.1, forward strand.
GGTGCCGAGGCCCGGCAGGGCGATCGTGCGCAGGCGCTTGCCCTTGAGGTCGTACGCCGTCACCTCGCTGGCTGCATCGCGCAGCCGGTTGGCGATGACCTGCCCGCCGACCACGTTGGCCGACAGCAGGGTCGCCTCGGCCTGCGGCACCACCTCGCGCCAGTCGTCCTGGGCTGGCTTGGCCGGGTCGATGGCGACGATCCGGTAGCGCTCCGCGCCGTCGTCGGTGCGCACGAACAGCCGGCCGTCGGCGGCTCCGATGAAGTCGTAGGCGGCCCTGAACTCGGACACGATCTCCTGCATCGGCGCATCGGCCTTGCGCAGGTCCTGCACGAACAGCAGGTTGCGCTCGTCCGTGCCCTTGCTGACCGTGACCACGAGGTGGTGGCCGTCGTCGGAGACCTCGGCCTGGAAGCCCCAGTCGGGCTGGTCGGGGCGCTCGTAGACCAGCCGGTCCTGGTCCTGCGGCGTGCCGAGGCGGTGGAAGTACAGTTTCTGGAACTTGTTCACCGCCTTGAGCTCGTTCTCGCCCTGCGGCGCGTCGTAGCGGCTGTAGTAGAAACCGCTGCCGTCGCGCGCCCAGGCGATCGAGGTGAACTTGGCCCAGCGGATCTCGTCGGCCAGGTCCTGGCCGCTGTCGACGTCGCGCACCTTGATCGTGCGCCAGTCGCTGCCGCCGTCGGACAGCGCGTAGGCGAGGCGCTTGCCGTCGTCGCTGGCTTCCCAGTCGGCCAGCGACACGGTGCCGTCGGCGGACAGCGTGTTGGGGTCGAGCAGCAGGGTGGGCTCGGCGTCCAGCGCCGCCTGCCAGTAGACCGGTGCCTGGTTCTGCAGGCCGTCGTTGCGGGTATAGAAGTAGCGCCCGCCGCGCACCTGCGGCACGCCGTAGCGTTCGTAGTTCCACAGTTCGGTCAGCCGCGCCTTGATGCGTTCGCGGCCGGGCGCGTCGGCGAGGTAGGACTGGGTCAAGGCGTTCTGCGCGGCGACCCACTGCGCGAGTTCCGGGCTGTCGAGGTCCTCCATCCAGCGGTAGGGGTCGAAGATCCGCTGGTCGAAGTAGTCGTCGGCCTGGTCGACCATCTTCGCCGCCGGATAGTCGAACGCCCGCGGCTTGCCGCTGGCGTCGGCTTGCGAGACGGCCGGCGGGGCCTCGGGCTCGGCGCAGCCGGCGAGCAACAGGACGAGCGAAAGCGCGAGCGGACGCAGGATCATGCGGGGACTCCGGGCGGTGGATGGGCGCGGCGGCGTGGCTCAGGCCTCGAGCGTGTCGGGACCCTTGCCGACCGTCTTCTCGTACTGGCCCTTGCCGACCTTGCGGTACTGGGTGAAGCCGTGGCGGCCGAGGTGGCTTTCCTTCAGCCGCTGCGCGCCGCCGGTGCCGAGGCTGGGGGCGGACGGCACGCGATGGCAGGGCTGGCCGCACGCCGGGCACCGCGTGAGCGGTGCGTCGGACAGCCGCTCCAACCGCTCGAAGCGGCCGCTGCACTGCGCGCAGGCACCGGCGTCCGGGGCGTACTCGTAGATCGGCATCGGCGGTTCAGGCGCTGAGCGGCAGGGCGCCCGGCGCGGCCCACGACTCGCTCATCGCCTTCCACTGGTTGACGATGCGGCAGAACAACTGTGCCGTTCGCTCGGCGTCGTACACCGCCGAATGCGCCTCGGCGGCGTTCCAGTCGAGGCCCGCGGCCTGCACCGCCCGCGACAGCACCGTCTGGCCGAACGCCAGCCCGGCCAGCGAGACGGTGTCGAAGGCGCTGAACGGATGGAACGGACTGCGCTTGTGCCCGGTGCGCCGGATCGCGGCGTTGAGGAACCCGAGGTCGAAGGCCGCGTTGTGGCCGACCAGGATCGCGCGCTGGCAGTCGAGGTCGCGCACCAGCTTGCGGATCGGCTGGAAGATGCGGTCCAGCGCCTCCTTCTCGTCGCGCGCGTCGCGGAACGGGTGGGTGGGGTCGATGCCGGTGATCTCCAGCGCGCGCGGGTCGATGTTGGCGCCGGGGAAGGGCACCACGTGGGTCGACACCGGCTCGGACGGCACCACGCGGCCGTCGCCGTCCATCAGGATCGGCACCGCGCAGATCTCGAGCAGGGCGTCGCGCTCGGCGTCGAATCCGCCGGTTTCGACGTCCACGACCACGGGCAGGAAGCCGCGGAAGCGATCGGCCATCCGCGGCGCGTTGGAGGACGCGCTCATGCGCGCAGGATAGCGGATGCGGCGCCCCTCGTCAGCGCGCGGCGTTCGCAAGCGCCTCTCCGGCCAGAAGGGTCGCTTCAACCGCTGAAGATCGGCCTTGGCCGGTGAACACGCATGGTTGTTGATCAACCATGAGCGCGCAAGTGTATGTCGCGAGTGCAACGCAAAGAGCCTCATGACGGCCGACGGCGGGGCAGCAGCGAACGCGTGCTTGAAGTGACGACTGCTAGGCCTGGCTGATCAATATGGTTGCGTTGTAGGCGGAGTGAAGCATGAGAGGTGGTACGACAGAACGCGACCGCAGGTACGCGATGCAGCACAGTAATGACAACGCGGCTGAGCATACGATCGAGGCAATCGGGTGCTCGGAGCCCGGAACGTGCAATGCGCAAAACATGCCGGTGACGAAGATTGCGCCAACGGTAGCGCTGTCATGTTTGGCGAACCGTTCAAGCCAGAAACGGCGGAACCAGACCTCTTCTGCGATTGGAGCCAAGACGATAGCCACCACCATGAACTCAAGCGAGCCGATGAAGGTAGGGTCGTGTCGCGAATCTGGTTGAAACTCGTCGAGGCGCGTCGCCAGCGGCTTGATGGTGGATCGGTCAGGCGGCGAGATCAAGCGGTGCGGGCGGCTGCGCGAGGCTCTGCCAGCCGTCGACCTTTCGCAGCGCGATCTG
>JAJTHZ010000001.1 GCA_021299185.1 Lysobacteraceae bacterium
CACGTCACCTGCCCATCCTGCGGCACCGATTTCCCGCTCGAAGCCGGGCTGCTCGACGCCGACGCCAAGCGACTGGCCGCGCTCTTCGCCGGGCTTGAGCCCGTGCTCGGCCGCGCGGCGATCGCCTACCTGCGCCTGTTCGCGCCGCCGAAGAACCGCCTCCGGCTGTCGAAGGCCGTGCGGCTGATGGAGCAGCTCGTCGACCTGGTCGGCGAGGGCACGGTCAGCGCGGACGATCGCGTGAACATCCGCCGCCCCGCGAACCAGGCGCAGTGGGCCGCCGGCATTGAGCACATGCTGAACGACCCGAAGCTGGTCGCCGGCTGCCGCGCGAGCCCGCTGGCGAACCACAACTACCTGCGCAAGGTCGTGTTCGGGTTGGCCGACTCGGCCGATGCGGTGGCCGAGCGCGCGCGCGAGCAGTCGCTGCGCCAGCGCACTGCCACCACCGGCGGCGCGCCGCAGCCGGTCAACCGGCTGGTGCAGCTGTCGAACGCGATCAACGACGTCGAGGCCCAGCTGCGGCTGGGCATGATCACCGCCGATGAAGCCGAGCAGCGCAAGGCGGCGGCGCGCAAGGAACATGCCGGATGAGCACGCCATCGCCCGAGCAGGCCCCTATGTTCGACCCGCGCACCTGCGACGCGATCGACCTGATCGAGCACCTGGGCGACGACGTGCCGCCCGAGGCGCGGTGGCCGAAGACGCTGGCGGACCTGTTCCGCGTGCTGGAGGCGGCCAACCGGCGCGCCGGAATGCCGCCCGATCGCGCTGCCCTCGATGCCCGCGATCGGGTCATCCTGATCGGCGAGTACTTCGGCGGCCGAATGGTCTATATCCCCAAGGGCGAGGCCCTGCGAACGGCCGCCCTGCACGCCCTGATCTGGTCCGAGTTCAAGGGCAACAACCAGCAGGACCTGGCCGACCGCTATGGCATCAACATCGTCAGCCTCTACGACATCCTGAAGCAGCAGCGGAAGCTGTTTCAGCGCCGCATTCAGGGTAGGCTGTTCGAGCAATAGCAGGAGGGGGCTCGCGGTCGGTCGCTCCAGGCCACCGTGAGCAGTAACGGAGCCAGCAGGCCGCGAAGAATCAAAGGGCAGCCTCGGGCGCGACGCCGCGACGACACGCCGAAAATGCCGCGCTGAACCTGCCGTACGCCCCACGTTACGGGGCATCCACATCCACAGGGAGATTGCCATGAAGTGGTTTGCAGCATGCCTCATCATTGCCTCGTCGATCGCGTCTGCTCAGGACGCTACGCCAGCTCAATCGGCTCCCGCACCTGCATCACCGGTGTTGCGAGGCGACGGAATGGCGATGGCCTTCGACATCGGCTACGGCATCAAGGTGAATGAGTTCAGCACGCTCCGAAGGCAGTGGGTCGCTGTCAACGATCCGGCGCTACCGATCTCGTTCAAGGAGCCCTGCGGTCCGCGCGTCAGCTACGTTGAGCGGCGATACCGGTACATCAGCATCTGCCAGATCACAGCGTCACAGGCAGTGACGGCCTTTGAACTTCGGACGGTGCCAATCTCAGTTCTTGGGGACATCGAGACGACCCTTACCGCGACCGAGGTTCGCGACCTCGCAGCCGGCGCGTCTGTATCGTTGCAGCACCAATGGAACGAGTACTCGGACAACGATGCGTCGAACTTCCATTCATCGGTGACTTTTGTCGCAGCGGTTCGCCTTTCAGATGGCCGAATCCTGAAGTCGGACCTCAAGATGGCGCTGGCAGAGGTGCGCCGATTGACCGGCGCCGGAACGGAGGACGACCTGCGGCCCGCGCCGCCGCGGCAACCGTAGCGCGTCCGTGCCATCATGAAACTCGTGGTCTGCAGCTCGCGCCCCCGAAGCTGCACCCGGTCCCGAAGCCCCGCCCCTCGCGGGGCTTCGTCTTTCTGGACTAAGCCGGCTTAGTCCCGCCCCGCCCACGCATCCCGCGACGATCCTTCTCGCGCGGGTTCCCCTCCTGCGCCCCCGCGGGGCGAGCGACTTCCCTGGCGCTCGCCCCGCACCTTTTCAGACGGAGGCGGCGATGAGCGAGCGTTCGAAGGGCATTCTCGATCTGGTCAAACCCACCACGCTGGCGGCGAAGCTGCGCGACTGGTCGCGCGGCTGGCCGCTGCTGCTGATCTTCGTGATCGCGCTGGCGATCACGTTCCTGGTCAGCCCCGGCAAGGTGTGGTTGAGCGTGTGGGGCGTCGCCAAGATGGCCCTGGGCGGCTTCGGCGGGTTCTGGTTCCACCGGTGGGTGGCGCCGTACCTGCGGCCGCATCGCTTCCTCGACGAGGCCACGGGCCTGCCGCTGAGCGAGGCGCACGCGCGCATCTTCACGGTCGCCGTCTACACGCGCTGCGCGCTGGTCGTCGCCGGCGTGATCGCGGCGGGCTTTATCCCGTGAGCTACGGCGGTCGCTGGGTCGTGCGCTGGGTGCTCGCCGGCGTGCTCGGGCTGATCCTGCTGGCCGTCGCCGGCATGATCCAGACCGCGTCCGCTGCGGGTGCGGGCGGTGCGGCGCGCGCGCCGTCGATCCCGGAGCGGAGCTTCCTCTACCGCTTCAAGCTCGAGCGCGAGGCGCAGGCGGTCTTCGGGATCGACGCGCCGGTGGCGCGGCTCGCCGCGCAGATCCACCAGGAAAGCCGCTGGCGGCCCGACGCGGAGAGCCCGGTCGGTGCGGCAGGCCTCACCCAGTTCATGCCGGCCACGGCCGCCTGGCTGCCGACGATCTGCCCCACCGTCGGCCCACCCGATCCGCTGGATCCGGATTGGGCCATCCGCGCGATGATCTGCTACGACGCCTGGCTGCACAGTCGCGTCCAAGGCGCGGCATCCGAATGCGACCGGTGGGCGTTCACCCTCTCGGCCTACAACGGCGGCGAAAGCTGGGTGCGTCGCGATCGCGCGCGCACGCAACGCGGCGGCGCTGACCCATCGCGCTGGTTCGGCAACGTCGAGTACAACTCGCCGCGCTCGATCGCTGCGTGGAAGGAGAACCGCGAGTACGTGCGACGCATCCTGCTGGTGCTGGAGCCGCTCTACATCCGCGCCGGCTGGGCAGGCAAGGCCGTGTGCTCGTGAACCCGCAGCTTGCGCTCGCGAAGTGGATCGCCGTCGCCGTGCTTGCGTTGGGCGCGCTGGCGGGCGCGTTCTTCGCCGGCGTGCGCTGGGAGCGCGGCGCGCAGGCGATCGCCGATCGCGCCGCCCTGCAGTCCGACATCGAGGCGCTCGCGAAAGTCGCGCGCGACACCGCGCAGGACTTTCGCACCGCCGCCGACCGCATGAACAGCATCTCGTCCGTCTACCAGGAGGCACGCAATGAGAGCGAGGAGTACTTCACCACGCTTCGGGCCCGCTGGAGCCGCTACTGGCGTAGCCGGCCGGATCTTGCTGGCTGCGCTCTCGATGCTGATGGCATCGAGCTGTGGAACGCTGCCAACGCAGGCCCCGCCGCCGCGCGAGGAGCCACCGTGCACGGCGAACCCAGACCTGAAGCAGCCGGTTCCGAGGCCGCCTCCGATCACGAGCGGCGACCTGCCGGCGCTGACGGAGAACCATCAGCTGGCGATGGAGCGGTTCGACGCCCTGGAGGCGAAGCACCTCGCACTGGCGCAGGCGGACGATGAGTGCGAGGCCCTCCGCGCTGCCCGAGCCGAGCGCGACCTCGCCGAGCGCGCCAAGGCGTCCAGCGCGCCCGTTCAAAAGCGCCGATGGTGGTGGCCGTTTCGGTGATGCGCAGTTCCCGGCGCGGCGGCTCTTCGAGCTGGCCGCCGCCTGGGAGCGCGAGGCGTACCAGCACGATGCCCGGCTGTCGCGCACGGCGCGTACGTCGCAGCTGAGCGACTTCGAGCGCCGACTGACGGAAATGCACGCGCGGGTGCTGCGCGCCAGCGCCGGCGACCTGCGGCGATTGATTGAAGGTGGAGGCATGCCAGACCGTGGATGAGATCGACCGCGCCCAGATGTACGACGAGCGCCTGCGCGCCAGCGCGGAGCAGGCGGCCGTCGTGCGTGCCCGTCGTGCGCTGCAGCCGGAGCCCGGCTACGACCGGGGCGTTGCACGTTGCCGCGGCTGCGGCGAGCCCATTCCGGCGGCGCGGCGCCACGCGATACCGTCCGCCGTGCACTGCCTCGGCTGCGCCACGGCGGCCGAATCGACCGCACGGCGCTCTGCGAGGACTGCGCGATGAGCCTTTTCGACGAGGCGCTCAAGGTCGGCATTCTGCTCGCTGTCGGCGCGCTGCTGACGCTGAACGTGGTGATGTGGCGGCACATGCGCTCGCAGCCGAAGCCGTCGTCACCGGAGGACTGCGAGCGCCTGAGTCGATCGCACCAGCAGCACGTGATGCAGACGACGCAGCGGTTCCAGAACCACCAGGTCCTGCTCGACCATCTTCGAAAGCGACTGGACGCCGTCGTGCAGCAGCAAGCCACCGCCCCGGACTCCGAGGACGTGGCGGCCATCCAGAACACGCTTCGCGACCTGCAGGTGAACACCAGCGAGATGCAGTCCCAGATCGCCGTGGTCGACGAGCGCACCAAGGCGCTGGTCGCCGGCGTGGCCACCATCCAGCAGCACCTGCTCGACCGGGAGCAGCCCTGATGTCCAAGACCCTCAGCGAACGCCTGCAGGAGGACCGCCGCCTGGTCATTCTCCGCATCCTGGGCGAGCAGATTTCCTACAAGGCGAATAGCTCGGTTCTTGCGACCGCGCTGGATCATTTCGGACACGCGATGAGCCGCGACCAGGTGCGGACCGAGCTGGCCTGGCTGGCCGAGCAGGGCCTCGTGCGCCTGGGCTCGGCCACGCCGGACGGTTCCGTGCTGCTGGCGCAGCTCACCGAGCGCGGCCATGAAGTGAAGGACGGCCTGGCCATCGTGCCGGGCGTCGCACGGCCGCGCCCTGGCCGCTGATCATGGGCCGCAAGTCCTCCATCAAGCGGCTGGACCCGAAGCAGCGCCAGTTCCTGGAGCGCCTGCTGCGCGAGGATCGACTCACGCTGTCGGAGATCATCGACGCGGTCCGTAAGAAGTTTCCTACGGAGGCGCCGCCGAGCCGCTCGGCTGTCCATCGCTACAAGCTCTCCTTCGAGGAGATGACCGGCCGCATGCGCGAGATCGAGGCGGCTTCGAAGGTGCTGGTGGCCGAACTCGGCGAGGACGTTGACGAGAAGTCGGGCGCGCTGCTGGCGCAGGCGGTGACGACGCTGGCCACCGACGCCGCGCTGCGCGCGCACGGCAACGAGCAGGTGTCGATCGAAGAGGTGGGCAAGATCGCGCGCGCTGCTCGCGCGGCCGCGCAGACGAGCCGCGTGACGCGCCAGGAGCGCGAGGCGATCGAGACCCGAGCACGCGAGCGGGTGCTCAAGGAGCAGCAGGAGCGCCTCGACGCGGCCGGCAAGAAGGGCACCTTCGACCCGGAGACGCTGCGCCGGATTCGCGAAGAGGTCTACGGGGTCCGCGCGTGAGCAAGGCGGCCGTCCAGCTCTATCCCTACCAGCAGGCTTGGTTCCGCGATCGCGCGCGGTTCAAGCTTGGGCTGTTCGCGCGCCAGACCGGCAAGACGTTCACCACCACGCTGGAGATCACCGACGACTGCTTCGAGGCCATCACCCAGGGCAAGCGCGAACGCTGGGTGATCCTGTCCCGCGGCGAGCGCCAGGCAAAGGAGGCGATGGAAGAAGGCATCAAGCGCCATTGCCAGGCGTACTCACTCGGCTTCAAGACCCTGGAGGGCGAGTTCGTCGGCGCGGACGGAACCTACAAGCAGTTCGACGTCGAGCTGCCGGGTGGCTCGAAGATCAGCAGCCTGCCGGCGAACCCGGACACCGCGCGCGGGTTCAGCGCAAACGTCTACCTGGACGAGTTCGCCTTCCACGCGGACTCCAAGAAGATCTGGGCCGCGCTCTTCCCGGTCGTCAGCAATGGCTACAAGCTGCGGGTCACCTCGACGCCGAACGGCAAGGGGAACAAGTTCTACGAGCTGGCGACGGGCAAGGACGAGACCTGGGCGCGCCACCGCGTCGACATCTACAAGGCCGTGCAGGACGGGTTGCCGCGCGACATCGAGGAGCTGCGCACCGCGCTGAACGACCCCGACATCTGGGCGCAGGAGTACGAGCTGCACTGGCTCGACGAAGCCAGCGCCTGGCTCAGCTTCGACCTGATCAACGCGGTCGAGCACGACGATGCAGGCGACCCGGCGCGCTACGAGGGCGGCGACGTGTTCGTCGGGGTCGACATCGGCTTGCGGCGCGACCTGTTCGTGATCTGGGTGTTCGAGCGCGTCGGCGATGTGTTCTGGACGCGGGAGATCATCGCCGAGCGCCGGGCATCGTTCGCGACGCAGGACGAGCTGCTCGACGGGGTGATGCGACGCTATCAGCGGGTCCGTGCGGTGTGGATGGACCAGACTGGCATGGGCGAAAAGCCCGTCGAAGACGCGAAGCGCCGCTACGGCGCGTCGCGCGTGCACGGCGTGCTGTTCACCGGGCCATCGAAGCTGGCGCTGGCTACCGCCGGCAAGCAGGCCTTCGAGGACCGCAAGGTCCGGATCCCGCTCGGCGATCGCGACCTGCGCGCCGACCTGCACAAGCTGCGCAAGGAGCAGTCGCCAACCGGCGCGCCGCGGTTCGTCGCACCGTCCGACGGTGAAGGCCATGCCGACCGCGCGTGGGCTTGCTTCCTCGGGCTCAGCGCGGCCGCGCAGGGCGCGTCGCCGATCGAGTTCACGCCCGTGCCCAGCGGCCCGCGCGGCATGGACGGTCCGGCCGACGACGGCCGTAGTGATCACCGCGTACCGGAGCCCTCCGCATGGTAGACATTCTCGGCCCCGATGGCCGCCCGGTGCGGCGCGAGGATCTGCGCGAGTCGCAGACCGCCCGCTACGGCATGCTGCACCACACCTACGCGCAGCACCCCTCGCGCGGGCTGACGCCGTCCAAGCTCGCCGCCATCCTGGAGCAGGCCGAGCAGAACGACATCGTCGCGCAGTACGAGCTGTTCGAGGACATGGAGGAGAAGGACGCCCACGTCGCCGCGGAGATGGGTAAGCGCCGCCGCGCGCTCCTGACGCTGGAGTGGGACGTCGTCCCGCCGCTCAACCCGTCTGCGCGCGAGCGCAAGGCGGCCGAGAAGGTGAAGGAGGCCCTTCAGCAGATGGAGGGCTTCGAGGACGTGCTCTTCGACACCACCGACGCGATCGGCAAGGGCTTCGTGTGCCAGGAGATCGAGTGGACGCTCGACGAAGGCATGTGGCTGCCGCGCCGCATCGACCACCGGCCGCAAACGTGGTTCCGGCTGACCCGCGTCAGCAACCGCCAGGAGATTCGCCTTCGCGACTACTCCACCGAAGGCGAGCCGCTGAACCCCTTCGGCTGGATCTCGCACGTGCACCGCGCGAAGTCGGGCTACATCGAACGCGCGGCGCTCTTCCGCGTGCTCGTGTGGCCCTACCTGTTCAAGAACTACTCGGTCGGGGACCTCGCCGAGTTCCTCGAGATCTACGGGATCCCGTTCCGCATCGGCAAGTATCCGCCCGGCGCGAGCGAGCAGGAGAAGGCGACGCTGCTGCGCGCCCTGGTCAACATCGGCCACAACGCGGCCGGCATCATCCCCGAGGGGATGATGATCGACCTGCAGAAGGCCGCGGAGGGCGACCCCAAGGCGTTCGAGCTGATGATCGACTGGTGCGAGCGATCGCAGTCGAAGGCGATCCTCGGCCAGACGCTCACCAGCCAGGCTGATCGCGGATCCAACACCAACGCGCTCGGCAACGTCCACAACGAAGTCCGCAAGGACATCCGCGACGGCGACGCCAAGCAGGTGGCGGCGACGCTCACGCGCGAC
>JAJTHZ010000192.1 GCA_021299185.1 Lysobacteraceae bacterium
GCGGTGCGCGCGCGCTCGACCTTGGCATGGGTGGCGAGCAGGCGCTCGACCTCGTCGGCCAGCGCCGGGTCATCGGCGCGGCAGGCCGCGAGCTCGGCGGCGCGGGTCGTCGCGTCGGCGTCCAGCGCGCGGTCGAACCACTCGCGCTGGCGGCGGAAGCGTTCAGCCGTCATGGCCCGGCGCCGGCGCGATCCCCAGCCGGTCGGCGAGCCAGGTCCGCGCGAAGCGCCACTGGCGACCGACCGTCGCCGTCGAGGAGTCGAACACCGCGGCGATCTCCTCCACCGACAGGCCGGAGAACAGCCGCAGTTCCACCACCCGGGCGCTGTCGGGATCGAGCGCGGCGAGCTCGTTGAGGGCCTGGTCGACGGCCAGCCAGTCCACCGGGTCACCGGCGGAAGGCTGGTCGTCGCCGGTCAGGTCGTGCAGCGGCACCAACAGCACGTCGCCGCCCCGCTTGTCGGCCGAGCGCTGGCGCAGGTGGTCGATCACCACCCGCCGCATCACGGTGGCGGCGATCGCGTAGAAGTGCGCGCGGTTGCGCCAGTCGACCCCCGCCTGCGGCACCAGGCGCTCGTAGGCCTCGTGCGCGAGTTCGGTGGGGCGCAGGGTCAGCTGGTCGCCGTGGCGGCGCAACTGCCCGCGCGCGAGGTCGAGCAGCACCGGATAGATCGCCTGCGCCAGCGCGTCGCCTGCCGCGCGGTCGCCGCGTCCCCAGTGGGCCAGCAGTTCGGTGATCTGCGACACGGTGGCTCCGCGCACCCCCTGGTGCGAGTCGGCGGCGCGAGGGCGGCAGGCCGCGGTACGCCGCTGCGATCGAGGATAGCATCGGGGCGCGCCGCGACCCGATGCGGCCATCACGTCGGTGAAGGCGGTTTGCTTGCCCCTTCAGGGGCCCGGGACTTAGAATCCACGGGATTCAGCGGCCTGCACACGGCCATGATCGAGCAGTCCGCCAGCCCCGCCAACGAGCCGCCCTTCGAGTTCCGCCTGCGACCCGACCGGTCGATCACGGCGGCGGGGCTCGCGGTGTTCTTCCTGGTGCTGGTGGCGACCTCGGTGATGGTCGCGGGGTTCAGCGCGTGGCAGGGGAACCTGTTCGCGCCGGTCTTCGCGGCGCTGGAGCTGACGCTGGTCTGGTTGTTGCTTCGCTACGTGTGGCGACGCCAGGGCCAACTGCAGGAGCGCATCGCGCTGACCCGCGAGGCGCTGACCGTGGCGCGGCAACCGCCCGGCGACGAGGTCTCCTTCCATCCCTACTGGGTGCGCATCGTGCGCGACCCCGAGGACGCAGGGACCGCACGGCGCCGGCTGCTGCTGACATCCCACGGCCGCACCGTCGAAGTCGGGGCCTTCCTCGGCGACGACGAGCGCGGACAGCTCGAACGCCTGCTCGTGGGCGCGCTCGGCGCGCTGCGGGACGGCACCGGATCCGGAACGGCACGCAAGGCATCGGGGTAATCGCAATGCATCGAGGCATGCATCAGATCGGGAAGTCCATCGCGGCGCTCGCGGCACTGGCTGCGGCGCTGCCGGCGGCGGCGGCCAGCCCGCAGCCGTGGCAGCTCAACATGACGCCGGGCGTCACCGAAACCGCGCAGGCGGCCTACAGCATGCACATGATCATGCTGTGGATCTGCGTGGTGATCGGCGTGCTGGTGTTCGGCGCGATGGGCGTGGCGATGTTCCGCTTCCGCAAGTCGAAGGGCGCGGTGCCCGACACCACCCTGGTGCACAGCACCAAGGTGGAAGTGATCTGGACCGTGGTCCCGGTCCTGATCCTGGTGGTCATGGCCTGGCCCGCGACCAAGTACCTGATCGCCGCGGCCGACGTTCGCAACGCCGAGATGACGGTCAAGATCACCGGCTACCAATGGAAGTGGCGCTACGAGATCCTCGACTACAAGGGCATCGAGCAGCCGGTCAACTTCGTCTCCAGCCTCGACGTCGACAGCAACCGCGCCCGCCAGGGCCTGAAGGATCCCGCCGACGTGCAGGTCGACGGCGTGAACACCTACCTGCTCAACGTCGACCGCGAACTGGTGCTGCCGACCGACACCAAGATCCGCTTCGTGATCACCGCCGACGACGTGATCCACGCCTGGTGGGTGCCGGCGCTCGGCTGGAAGCAGGACGCCATCCCCGGCTTCATCAACGAGGCCTGGACCAACATCCGCGAGCCCGGCGTCTACCGCGGCCAGTGCGCGGAGTTGTGCGGCAAGGACCATGGCTTCATGCCGATCGTGGTGCGCGCGGTGCCGCGCGCCGAGTTCGAGCAGGAACTGGTGAAGATGGGCGGCACGCTGCCGGACACGGCGGCCATCGCGCAGGCGCCGGCGGCGCCCGCATCCGCGCCGTCCTCCGGCCGTTGATCGAGATCAGAGCGCACAGGTGACCGACATGGCCCACGCGACCACCCACACCCACGACGACGCCCACCACGACGAGAAGCCGCAGGGCTTCCTCGACCGCTGGGTGTTCACCACCAACCACAAGGACATCGGGACGCTGTACCTGGTGTTCTCGTTCATCATGTTCATCATCGGCGGCGCGATGTCCGGCGTGATCCGGCTCGAGCTGTTCCAGCCCGGGCTGCAATGGGTCGCGCCCGAGTTCTTCAACCAGATGACCACGATGCATGCGCTGGTCATGATCTTCGGCGGCGTGATGCCGGCCTTCGTCGGGCTGGCCAACTGGATGATCCCGCTGCAGATCGGCGCGCCCGACATGGCGCTGCCGCGGATGAACAACTGGTCGTTCTGGATCCTGCCGTTCGCCTTCTTCCTGCTGCTGCTCACCCTGGTGCTGCCGGGCGGTGGCCCGGCGGGCGGCTGGACCCTGTACCCGCCGCTGTCGCTGCAGGGCGGCTACAACGTGGCGTTCGTGATCTTCGCGATCCACCTGATGGGCATCTCGTCGATCATGGGCGCGATCAACATCATCGCCACCATCCTGAACATGCGCGCGCCGGGCATGGACCTGCTCAAGATGCCGCTGTTCACCTGGACCTGGCTGATCACGGCCTTCCTGCTGATCGCGGTGATGCCGGTGCTGGCCGGCGCGGTGACCATGCTGCTCACCGACAAGTTCTTCGGCACCAGCTTCTTCAACGCGGCCGGCGGCGGCGACCCGGTGATGTTCCAGCACATCTTCTGGTTCTTCGGGCACCCCGAGGTCTACATCATGATCCTGCCGGCCTTCGGCATCGTGTCGGAGATCATCCCGACCTTCAGCCGCAAGCCGCTGTTCGGCTACCAGGCCATGGTGTACGCCACCGCGTCGATCGCCTTCCTGTCGTTCATCGTGTGGGCGCACCACATGTTCACGGTGGGCATGCCGCTCGGCGGGCAGCTGTACTTCATGTACGCCACGATGTTGATCGCGGTGCCGACCGGGGTGAAGGTGTTCAACTGGGTCGCCACCATGTGGCGCGGCTCGATGACCTTCGAAACCCCGATGCTGTGGTCGATCGCCTTCGTGATCCTGTTCACGATCGGCGGTTTCTCCGGCCTGATGCTCGCCATCGTGCCCGCCGACTACCAGTACCACGACACCTACTTCGTGGTGGCGCACTTCCACTACGTGCTGGTGACCGGCTCGCTGTTCTCGATCATCGCCGCGGTCTACTACTGGTGGCCGAAGTGGACCGGCCGCATGTACAGCGAGTTCTGGGGCAAGTTCCACTTCTGGTGGACGATGGTGTTCGTCAACCTGCTGTTCTTCCCGCAGCACTTCCTGGGCCTGGCCGGCATGCCGCGCCGCATCCCGGACTACAACGTCGCCTTCGCCGACTTCAACATGATCAGCTCGATCGGCGCCTTCGGCATGCTGATCACGCCGTTCATGATGTTCGTCATCCTGTGGCACTCGAAGAAGCACGGCGTGAAGGCGGAGCAGGTGTCGTGGGAAGGCGCCAAGGGGCTGGAGTGGACGGTGCCCTCGCCGGCGCCGCATCACACCTTCACCACGCCGCCGAAGATCGACGACCGCATGCTTGCCCACGGCGACGTGGCGCACTGACGGACCCGCGCGGACCGGGCGCTCGCCCGGTCCGCGAACCGCGATGAACGCAGACCACGCCAAGGCCAGCCCCGAGCGCATCGCGCGCCAGCGCGCCAGCGCGCGCCGCACCGCGCTGGCGATCGGGCTGGTCGCGGGTGCGATCTACATCGCCTTTCTGTTGCGCGGGGTGCTCAACGCATGAACGCGCAGCAGCGGGCCGCCGAATCGGCGCGGCGGCTGGTCAAGCGCCTCGCGCTGGTGGCCTGCATGGCGTTCTTCCTCGGCTTCGGCCTGGTGCCGCTGTACGAGATCGCCTGCGAGAAGGTGTTCGGCATCAAGCTGGACGGCGACCCGGTGGCGCAGGAGGCCGCGGTCGCGCCCGGCATCGACGAGTCGCGCTGGGTGACGGTGCAGTTCGACGCCACGGTGAACTCCAAGCTCGGCTGGGAGTTCCACCCCAAGGTGCGCAACATCCAGGTGCGCCCCGGCCAACTGGTCGAGGCCTGGTACGAGGCGACCAACCCGGCGGCCACTGCGCTGGTCGGCAACGCCGTGCCGAGCGTGGCGCCGAGCACGGCGTCGATGTACTTCAACAAGACCGAATGCTTCTGCTTCACCGAGCAGCTGCTGGGAGCGGGCGAGACGCGCGACATGCCGGTGCGCTTCGTGGTCGATCCCAAGCTGCCGCCGGAGGTGCGCACCATCACCCTCGGCTACGTGTTCTACCTCAACGACAGCGCCACGCAGCGCATCGCCACGGCCGGCGCCGACGCGCCGCCGGCGTCCTGAATCCTGATCATCGAACCGGGGAAGCCCAGATGGCCCACGCCCACGCCCACACCCACGATCCCGCGACCTACTACGTTCCGCACGGCACGCGCTGGCCGATCCTGGGTTCGTTCGCGCTGTTCTTCCTGGTCGGTGGCGCGGCGTTCTGGCTCAACGGCGTGACGGTCGGAAAGTACGTCTCGCTGCTGGGGCTCGCGATGCTGGTGGCGATGCTGTTCGGCTGGTTCGGCGCGGTGATCCGCGAATCGGTGTCCGGCTACTACAACCGGCAGGTCGACGTCTCGTTCCGCATGGGGATGATCTGGTTCATCTTCTCGGAAGTGATGTTCTTCGCCGCCTTCTTCGGCGCGCTGTTCTACACCCACTGGTTCACCCTGCCGTGGCTGGGCGGCGCGGGCGACGGCGCGTCGACCAACGCGCTGCTGTGGCCGGGCTTCGAGGCCGCGTGGCCGACCAACGGCCCGGCCAACGTCGGCGGCGCCTTCGAGACCATCCCGCCGTGGGGCCTGCCGCTGTTCAACACCCTGCTGCTGCTGGCCTCGGGCGTCACGCTCACCATCGCCCATCATGCCCTGATCGCCAACCAGCGCAGCAAGCTGCTGTTCTGGCTCGGCGCGACGATCGTGCTCGGCGTGGTGTTCTTGTTCGTGCAGGGCTACGAGTACCACCACGCCTATGCCGAACTCGGCCTGACGCTGGGCTCGGGCATCTACGGCTCGACCTTTTTCATGCTGACCGGTTTCCACGGCATGCACGTCACGCTCGGCGCGATCATGCTGATCGTGATCTGGTTCCGCTGCGCCAAGGGCCACTTCACGCCGGAGCAGCACTTCGGCTTCGAGGCGGTGGCCTGGTACTGGCACTTCGTGGACGTGGTCTGGCTCGGCCTGTTCCTGTTCGTCTACGTGGTCTGACCCGGCGCGACCGCCGGATGCTTCGCCGGCCCCGGCCGGCGAAGCCGGGGGCCGCGGTGCGCGGCGCCCGCGGGTTCAGTGCCCCACGCGCACGCCGTGGGGTTCGATCACGCCGGCCAGGATGCCGACGATCACCAGCGCGACCAGGCCCACCGACAGGCCGATGCGCCAGCTCAGCGAGCGGACCGTGCGGCCGGAGCGGCTCTGGTTGGTGAGCATGTAGTAGAGCGCCGCGCCGAGGTTGTAGAGCACGGCAAGGAACACGCCCAGGATCAGCAGGTTCTTGAGGGTCATGGGCACGCTCCGGACGACAGCGACGATGCAGCAGTATAGGCAAGCCGGGGACTTCCGGCGATGAAGCGCGCCGCGGTCCTGTGGGCCGTGCCGGCGCTGCTCGCCTGCGTCGGTCTCGCCTCGCTCGGCGCCTGGCAGCTCGAGCGCGGGGCGTGGAAGGAGCGCCTGCTCGCCGGCTGGGCGGCGGCCCTGGTGGAACCGCCGCGCGACTATGCCGTGGCGCTCGACGGTCGCAGCGCGCTGCCGCGGCGCGAGGATCTCGCGGTACCCACCGGCGCGCCCGCGCTGCCTCTATCCGTCGCGTTGCGCGGGCAGTGGGATCCGGCGACCACGCTGCTGCTCGACAACCAGCGCCTCGACGCTGCGGTCGGCGTGTTCGTTCTCACCCGCTTCGTGCCGACGGATGGCACCCCGCTGCTGGTCAATCGCGGCTGGCTGCCACTGCCGCCGGACCGCACGCCGCCGCCGGTCCCTGCCCCGGCGAGCGGCGAGGTCGCGCTGCACGGCCTGCTGGTCGCCGCCCCCGCCGCGGGACTCCGGTTCGCCGCGCCGGCCTGGTCGCCGGGCCAGCCGCCACCGCTGCTCGCCGCGCTGGAACTCGACGCCCTGCGCACGACCGTCGGGCCGCTGTTCGACGGCGTGCTGCAGCTCGATCCCGCGGCAGCCGACGGGTTCACGCGTCGCTGGCAGCCCTTGCCCAATACTCTGCCGCCCGAGAAGCACCGCGGTTACGCCGTGCAGTGGTTCGGGCTCGCGACCGCGGTCGCCGTCATCTACCTCCTGCTCGCCTTCCGCCGCCCGTGAATACCGTCGAACCTGCCCGCGTGGACCCGCGTCGCGGCCGCCGCCAGTTCATCACGCTGGTCGCCGTCTTCGTGCTGCCGATGCTCGCCGCCGCCCTGCTCGCCCTGTCGGGATGGCGCCCCGTCGCCACCCGCAACCACGGGACCCTGGTCGAGCCCGCGCAGGACTTCCGCGCCGAGCGCGCCGTGCTCGCCAGCGGCGAGCCCGTGGTCTGGAACAGCGCGCAGGGCATCTGGCACATCGTGGTGCGCGCGCCGTCCGGCTGCGGCGCGCCGTGCGCGCGCATGGTCGATTCGCTGCAGCGCGTCTGGATCGGGCTGGGCAGCGATGCGGCGCACGCCGCCGTGCTGAGGGCGGGCGACGTCGACGCCGCGACCCGCGACGCGCTCACGCGCTTCCCGCAGGCGCGGGTCGCGACCCTCGACACCGCGCTGCTGCCGTCCGCGACGCCACCGGTGGCGGGCGACGTGCTGGCCCCGCTCGGCGTGTGGCTGGTCGATCCCAACGGCTACCTCGTGATGCGCTACGAAGCCGGCTTCGACCCCGTCGGCCTGCGCGCCGACCTGCGCAAACTGATCCGCTGAACCGTCGAATCGCCATGAAAGCGCTGTCCGGAAACCGCATCGCCCAGGCCGCGCTCGCCGCCGTGGTGCTGTGCTTCATCGTCGTCGTGCTCGGCGCCTACGTGCGCCTCTCGCATGCCGGTCTCGGCTGCCCCGACTGGCCCGGCTGCTACGGCGAGGTGACCTGGCCCAACCAGCACCACGAGATCGACGCCGCCAACCAGGCGTTCCCCGAGCGCCCGGTCGAGGTGCCCAAGGCGTGGCGCGAGATGCTGCACCGCTTCGCCGCCGGCGGCCTGATCCTGCTGGTGCTCGGCCTCGCGCTGGCGCGCAACGGCCACGTGCCGCGGCGGCGCTGGCAGATCCTCGCCGCCCCCGCGCTGGTGGTGGCCGGCAGCGCCGCCTACACGCTGGGCTATCCGATGACCGGCCTCGGCCTGCTCGGCGTGGCGCTGGCCCTGCTGGTGCAGGGCGCGATCGCCTGGCGCGACCTGCCGCTGGGGCGGCTCGCGGTGGCGATCTTCGCCCTGATCCTGGTGCAGGCGCTGTTCGGCAAGTGGACCGTGACGCTGAAGCTCAAGCCGATCATCGTCACCACCCACTTGCTCGGCGGCATGACCACGCTGTCGCTGCTGCTGTGGTTCCTGTACCGATCGATGGGCATCGCGCGCATCGACCCGCTGCCGATCCGGCGCGGCTTCGTGATCGGCGGCATCGTGCTGGTGGCGATCCAGATCGCGCTCGGCGGCTGGGTCAGCGCCAACTACGCGGCCCTGTCCTGCGGCACCGACTGGCCGAAGTGCCTCGGCCAGTGGTGGCCGCCGATGGACGCGCGCGACGCCTTCGTGCTGTGGCGCGGGATCGGCGTCGACTACGAAGGCGGCGTACTCGACGGCGAGGCGCGCACCGCGATCCAGATGGCGCACCGGGTGTTCGCCTGGGTGGTGGTCGCGCACCTGGTCGCGCTGGGCATCCGCACCCTGCGCACGCCCGGTTTCGGCGGCCACGGCATCGCCCTGCTGGGCGCACTGGCGCTGCAGGTCGGGCTCGGCATCGCCAACGTGGTCGCTGGCCTGCCGCTGTGGGTCGCCACCGGCCACAACTTCGGCGCCGCGCTGCTGCTGGCGGTGCTGATCGCCCTGCTGGCGCGCGTCACGCCGCCGCCGGCGGGACTGGCGCCGGCGCGCCCCGCGACGGGATGATGCGTCGATGGGCGCCGGGATCGCCAGCCAGTACTGGGAGCTGACCAAGCCGCGCGTGGTGGCGCTGATCGTGTTCACCGCGATCATCGGCATGTTCCTCGCCACGCCGAGCTGGCCGTCGGCCGCGGCGCTGGTCGCAGGCTCGCTCGGCATCTGGCTGGCCTCGGCCTCGGCGGCGGCGCTCAACCACCTGCTCGACCGCGAGCGCGACGCGGTGATGGCGCGCACCGCGCACCGCCCGTTGCCGACCGGGCAGCTCACCACCGCGCAGGTGCTGGTGTTCGCGCTGGCGCTGGGCGTGGCCTCGATGGCGGTGCTAGTGGCGTTCGTCAACACGCTCACTGCCGTGCTCACCTTCGCCTCGCTGATCGGTTACGCGGTGGTCTACACCGTGTGGCTCAAGCGCGCCACGCCGCAGAACATCGTGATCGGCGGCGCGGCCGGCGCCGCACCGCCGGTGCTCGGCTGGGCCGCGGTCACCGGCGAGGTGCATCCCTACGCCCTGCTGCTGTTCCTGATCATCTTCGTGTGGACGCCGCCGCACTTCTGGGCGCTGGCCATCTACCGCCGCGAGGACTACGCGCGCGCCGCGGTGCCGATGCTGCCGGTGGTCTACGGCGTGCAGTACACGCGCGAGCACGTGCTTTACTACACGATCCTGCTGTGCGTGGTCTCGATCCTGCCGTATCTCACCGGCATGACCGGCTTCATCTACCTCGGCGGCGCGGTGGTGCTGGGCGCGGGCTTCCTGTGGTACGCGATCCGCCTGATGAACCCGCCCGGCGAGCGCTTCGCGATGGACGTGTTCAACTACTCCATCGTGTACCTGATGGCGCTGTTCGCCTTCCTGCTCGCCGACCACTGGCTGGCCCCGCAGCCGGCGATCGCCAGCATCCAGTTCGTGCCCTCCGGCGGCTGAACCGGGCCGCCGCATGGCCATCGTGCGCGAGGTGCCGGTGCTGGAGGGATCGCTGCTCGCCGCGTATGCCGCGCGCGGCCATGTCGATGCCTGGGCGGCGGACCTGCCGCGCCCGGTCGAACTCGCGGCCTTGATCCGCGCCTTCTACGACTCGGCCGCGTTCCGGCCCGAGCGCGTGCTGCTCGGGCTCGCCGGCCTGCGTGGCGGCGCGGCGGACCTGCGCGCGCTCGCCGACGGCAGCGGATCGCGTTTCGCCGCCTGGACCCTCGAAGCGCAGCGCCCCGACGAGATCCTGTTGGCCGCGGGGCGCACGCGCTCCTGGCTTGCGGTCGCGTCGACGCCGGACGGCTGCACGCTGCGGTTCGGTTCCGCCGTGGTGGCGCGTGGCGACGGCCGGCTCGGCGCGGCCTTCGGCGCGCTGCTCGGATTCCACCGCGTCTATTCGCGCCTGCTGCTGGGCTCGGCGGTGCGCCGGTTGGCGCGCGCTAGGGCTTGAGCCGCCAGCCGCGGTCCAGGATCCACCACGCGATCCCGAGGCACAGCGCGAGGAAGGCGCAGACCGCGGCCAGGCTGGCGCCCACCGCCACGTCGCTTTCGCCGTGGAAACTCCAGCGGAAGCCGCTGACCAGGTACACGATCGGGTTGAACAGGCTGATCGTGCGCCAGATGCCGGGCAGCATGTCGATCGAATAGAACGCCCCGCCGAGGAAGGTCAGCGGCGTCACCACCAGCATCGGCACCGCCTGCATCTGTTCCCAGCCCTTGGCCCAGATGCCGAGGATGAAGCCGAACAGGCAGAAGCTGACCGCGGTGAGCACCAGGAAGGCGGCCATCCACAGCGGATGCTGCACCTCGATCGGCACGAACAGGTGCGCGGTGGCGAAGATCACCAGGCCCAGGATCACCGATTTGGTGGTCGCCGCGCCGACGTAGCCCAGCACCACCTCGAACGGCGACAGCGGCGCCGAGAGCACCTCGTAGATGGTGCCGGTCCAGCGCGGGAAGTGAATGCCGAAGGAGGCGTTGCCGATGCTCTCGGTGAGCACCGAGAGCATGATCAGGCCGGGCACGATGAAGGCGCCGTAGGGCACGCCGTCGATCTCGCCCATGCGACCGCCGATCGCCGCACCGAACACCACGAAGTAAAGCGCGGTGGTGATCACCGGCGTGAGCAGGCTGGTGAACACCGTGCGGCCGAAGCGCGCCATCTCGAAGCGGTAGATCGCCCACACGCCGCGCGCGTTGAACGGCGGCGGCTCGCGGAACGCGTTCATGCGGATTCCCCGCGCCGGCGCTGCAACAGGTCGACGAAGATGTCCTCCAGCGAGCTTTCGCGCGTGTGCAGGTCGCGCAAGCCGATGCCGGCCTCGTCGAGGCGGCGCAGGATGGCGGGGATCCCGCTGTGCTCGGCGCCGGCGTCGAAGGCGTGCAGCAGCGAGCGGCCATCGGCTGCCAGCGTGATGCCCAGGCCCTGCAGCGCATCGGGCAGCGCCGCGAGCGGTTCGTGCAGGTGCACCGTGAGCTGCTTGCGGCCGAAGCGGCGCAGCAGGGCGGCCTTGTCGTCGACCAGCACCAGTTCGCCGCCGAGGATCACGCCGACCCGGTCGGCCATCTCCTGCGCTTCCTCGATGTAGTGGGTGGTCAGCACGATGGTGGTGCCGGCCTCGCGCAGGCGGCGCACCAGGGCCCGCATGTCGCGCCGCAGTTCGACGTCGACGCCGGCGGTCGGCTCGTCCATGAACAGCAGGCGCGGTTCGTGCACCAGCGCCTTGGCGATCATCACCCGCCGCTTCATGCCGCCGGACAGCGTCTGGATGCACGCTTCGCGCTTGTCCCACAGCGACAGCTCGCGCAGCGTGCGCTCGATCAGGGCGTCATCCGGCGGCAGGCCGAACAGGCCGCGGCTCAGGCGCAAGGTCGCCCACGGCGTTTCGAACATGTCGGTGGCGAGTTCCTGCGGCACCAGCCCGATGCGCGCCCGCGCGCGGCGCGCATCGCGCACCACATCGAAGCCATCGACGCGCGCGTGCCCGCCGCTCGGCGTGACCAGCCCGCAGACGCAGCCGATCAGGGTGGTCTTGCCGGCGCCGTTGGGTCCCAGCAGGGCGAAGATTTCGCCGCGGCGCACCGCGAGCCGGGTCGGCTGGAGCGCGACGACGCCGCTGGCATAGGTCTTGGCGAGACCGTCGATGTCGAGCAGTGGCTGCATGGCGCGCCTCCGTCATCGGGTCGCCGACCGCCGCCGATCATAGCGGCCGCACGGGGTCGCCGGCCGGTCCGGGCGTCAGTAGCCGCGCGAGCGATCGACGCGGCCCGCGGCGGCTTCGCCGCGCAGCATCCGGCGGATGCCGTCCGCGACCTGCCGCACCGACGGCTGGGGCAAGGTGGTGGCTGCGACGTGTGGCGTGATGGTCACCTTCGGATGGCGCCACAGGGGATCGTCCGGCGGCAGCGGTTCGACGGCGAACACGTCGAGCAATGCGCCGGACAGGTGCCCGTCGTCCAGCAGTCGGCGCAGCGCGTCGGCGTCGAGCTGGTCGCCCCGCGAGGCGTTGACCACGAAGGCATCGCGCGGCAGCCGTGCCAGTCGCGCCGCGTCGAGCAATCCGCGCGTGGCCGGGGTGGACGGCAGCGTGTTGACCAGCACGTCGCTGCGCGCGAGGACGCCCTCGAGCGCCGGATCGCCATGGTGCACGGCCACGCCGTCGATCGCCTTCGGCGAACGCGACCAGCCGGCGACGGCGTAACCGAATCGGGCCAGCGCGCGCGCCACCGCGCCGCCCATCTCGCCGAGGCCCAGCACGCCCACCCGCAGGTCGGCGCGCGCCAGCGACGGGTGGCGGCGCCATTCGCTGCCGGCCTGCTGCACGCGGTACTCGACCACCTGCCGCTGGCGCATCAGCACGCCGAGCAGCGCGTACTCCACCATCTGGTCCGCCATGCCGGCATCGAGCAGGCGCACGATGGGCACGGCGGACGGCAGGTCCGCGCGCGCGAGCAGGCGGTCGACGCCGGCGCCGAGCGCGAACACCGCGCGCAGCGCGACGAGCGGCGCGAAGAATCCAGGAGGCGGATTCCAGCACGCCACGAAGGTGGTCGCGTCCGTCGGCGCGGGTTCGGGAAACGCCACGCAGGGCACTTCGGGCAGTTCGCGCGCGAACAGCGCGCGGTACGTCGCGCTGTCGTCGCCCGCGTGGACGTACAGCACGCTCACTTGGCGAAGATGCGCGAGAAATCGCGGAACGACTTGAATTCCAGGGCGTTGCCGCTGGGGTCCTGGAAGAACATCGTGGCCTGCTCGCCGGGCTGACCCTGGAAGCGGATGTAGGGTTCGATCACGAAGCGCACGCCCGCGGCGCGCAGGTGCTCGGCGAAGCGCTGGAAGTCGTCCCATTCGAGCACCACGCCGAAGTGCGGCACCGGCACGTCGTGGCCGTCGACCGGGTTGTGCGCCGGGCGCGGGCGCTCGTCGGTGCGGTGGGCGACGATCTGGTGGCCGAACAGGTCGAAGTCGATCCAGTCGGCGGCCGAGCGGCCTTCGGGGCAGCCGAGCACGCCGCCGTAGAAGGCGCGCGCGGCGTCGAGGTCGTGGACCGGAAAGGCGATGTGGAAGGGCGTGAGCGTGGCCATGCGGGTTCCCCGGCGCAGAAGCGGCGATGGTAGCCCGCCCATGACCCATGGCACAGCCGTTAGCGTTGCGTCGGGTCTAGAGTCCGCCGCGTCGCGCCGAGGGGGCGGGCGCGACGCCCCCTTTCCGCGGAGGACCCGCCATGGACCTGCGACCGATCACGATGGCCTGCTTCGCCCTGCTGTCCACCGCGCTCGCCGCCGACGCCGGCGCCGCGTCCTTCTACGCCGGCGCCACGGTCGGCCAGGAACTCGACGGGCGCTACGGTGACCTGCCGGGCGACCTCGACGTCGACGTCGCCGCCAAGGCCTTCGTCGGCTGGCGGTTCGCCGACGACTGGTCGGTGGAGGCTGCCTGGCATGAAGTGGGCGATGCCTCGGTGGTGCCGATCGCCGACTTCGGGTTCGACACGTCCACCGACGGCTGGTCGCTGGGACTGCGCTACGTCGCACCGGTCGACTTCGCGCTGGCGCCGTACGCCAAGGCCGGCTATTTCTCGTTCAACGAGTCGGGCGAAACGCTGGGCATCGCCGGGCCACGGCGCTTCGACGCGGACGAATCGGGCCTGATGCTCGAAGTCGGCGCCGCCTGGCGCTTGAACGACACCTTCGTGCTGCGTGCCGGCTACGAGTGGGTCGACTTCGAGCGTGATGCGGACGGCTCGCTCAACCTCGGCGCCGAAATCCACTTCTGATCGCGCTACGCTCGCGGCTCCTCGCCGGGGAGCCGTGATGCAGCGACTGTCGTCCGCCGCCTTCATCGCCGTCGCCGCGGCGGCGCTCGCCGCTTGCGCGGCGCCGCCGCAGCGCGCGAGCTTGCCGTCCGACCCGCGACCGGCCGTCGACGCGCTCGCGGACTGGATGGCGCTGCCCGCCCACGGCGCGTCGCGCGAGTTCTTCGTCGGCGACCACGTGGACGGCTACTACAGCGGGCGCACGGCCTCGATCCGCGGTGGCCCGGGTTGGTTCCTCGGACCCGACCGCGTGTTCCAGGACGCGATCGCGTGGGCCGACGAACGCGCCCTGCGCCGCGACCGCGCCGGCGCCGACGAGCGCGTGCTGCCGTGGGGCCGCAGCACCCGCGCCGACGGGATGGTCGAGACCTGGACCCTGCACGGCGGCAGCCGCCGGATGACGCTGATGGTGGAGACCGAGCGGCCGGCGCGGCTGGCGATCCAGCCGCTGTGGGTCGATCGCACCGCGCGGCCGGCGCGCGACGGCGACGTGGTGCTCCTGCGCGACGCCGCGACCGGGTGGGTCGCCGCGCTGGCGGCGAGCGCGCCGTTCGAACTGGCGGCGGCGCCGGATGGCGCGCCGGAACCGGCGCTGCTGTTGCGCGCGCGCGCCGCCGGCACCCGCTTCGCGGTGCACCTCGCGTTCGCGCGCGATGCCGCCGAGGCCGCC
>JAJTHZ010000010.1 GCA_021299185.1 Lysobacteraceae bacterium
GGAAGCGCTCCTTGCGGGTCGTCTTCCCCTTGCCGGCGAACTCGGCATCGCCAAAGGTGAGCTGGGCCATATCTGGGACGTCGCGACTGGGTGTGGTTCAATCAGACCACAATTCGAGGGACTTGTTCAGAGGTTCCCTTGCCATGTATCGAGGCAACATCCCGCTCATCGGGAAGTGTGGCTGGATTGCGGCATGCGCGGCGATCTCTTGCCAAATTCGACCGTAAACGACCGGACTTACGATTGCGACATCAATGTCAGAAACGCCCGGCACATATGCTCGATAAGGTGGCTTGTACGGATGTTTGCCGCGAGCGGGCTTGCCTACTATGGAAAAGCCCAGCTTTGCTGAGCCAACAACGACTGCTGACAGTGAGTCACTTGTCGCGACGCCGAGCCATTCGCGTGCAGATTCTTCAAGGTAAAGCAGCGCTTCTGAGTCGATGACGGCGCCGGGTGAACTTGAAAGTATGACGCTATTGACGATGTAGTCGTCGGACTCGCGTTTCAACAAATCACGAAAGTCTTCTGGTGTCATTGTGATGGAAGCGCGTGGGTTTCCAAACTGAAACAGGGGTCAGGATACAGCTTGGAGATTTGCCTAGCTGTTTCCCCGAGGCGTCCAGACCTTCTCCGTCACCGCCGCCCGTGACCACCCTTCTTCAACCCAGACGCAGGACTGCTCCGGACTGAGCGACCCCGTCACGCGGTAGACGCCAGTCTCGACCGGTTCGAAGTCCACTTCACCGTCGACGCTCTGGAACGTGCCCATCAGACGGGCGGCGACCTCGTGGATGGGCGCGGCGGTCATGTGGGTGCCGACGAGGCGCAGGCGCATGGGGCGGACGGGAACCTGGCGGGTCGCCACGACGCGGCCGTGCAGGGTGAAGCCTTCGCCCGCGCTCGCCTTGCGGGTTTCGACCAGCGAGTTCTGCACCGACCGGCCGTCGATGTGGGTGACGACGAAGAAGGTCGCGCGGGTGCCGTGGTCGGAAATCCAGGTGTCTTCCAGCAGCACGGTGGGGCCGGCATAGCCTTCGGGCACGGTGGGCGCGTAACTGACGCAGCCGCACAGGAACAGTGCGGCCGCGATGACGGCGTGGCGAAGACGGCCGGCGAACCGCGGGGTGCGGTTGCGCGCGTCGCGTGGGTCAAGCTCCATGTTCCCCTCCGTGCCGGCCATCGATGGCTGGCCGGCAAACCTTACGCGCGGTTCGGGCTGGCTGCCAGAGGGGCGGTTGTTCCGGGGTGGTCGGGTGTGGTGGGGCTGGCCGTCTCGGCGGCGACGGTGGAATTCGCTGCGCTCATTCCACCCTACGGACCGACCTGCAAAGCACAGCGGCTTTGCGCCAGCATTCCTGTTTCCGTCGTGGTCGCCCTTGATACGCTCGCATCGTCGGTCGAAGGCGACGTCCGATCGCGTCGCGGTCGCGGTTCGACCGCACCGTGATCCCGGCGCCCGGGGGCAGGGCTTGATCGCGCCATGCGGATCGAGTATCCCTGCGGCCAACACCGTCGGGGGACGGTGCCAGGGATTGCCGTCATGCACGGATCGCATCGCCTTGTTGTACCCGCATCGGGCGTCCTGTTCGCCGTGCTCGCGGGCCTCGCCACGGCCGCGCCGCCGCCGGTCGCCGACTTCGTGCGCTGGCCGGCCTACGACACGCTGGCGATGTCGCCGGATGGGAAGTACCTCGCGGCGACCGTGCCGCTGGAGGATGGGCGCGCCGGCGTGGTGCTGCGACGCGAGGACCTGTCGATCTCGACCACGATCAAGGGCGGGCCGGACGCCTACCTCGATGCGCTGTACTGGGCGAACTCGCGGCGCCTGTTCATGCACTTCACCCGGCCGATGGAGTTCTCGGCCGGTCGCGGCTGGCTGCCGGAGATCTACGCCATCGACGCCGACGGCGGGAACAAGGGCACGATGTACGGCTACATCGCGGACCTGCTGCCGGAGGACGAGGACCACGTTCTCCTGCAGGTCTGCAATCGCTACGGCTGCAAGCAGCAGGCGGTCTACAAGGCCGATGTGAAGCGCCTGCGCAAGCAGGGAGAGGAACTCGTGCTGCCGGGTGAGTCGCCGACGGTGTTCGCCGACCGCCATGGCGACGTGCTGGCGACTTCCAGCGTCGACAAGCAGGGCTTCCAGGTGCTGCACGTGCGCACCGACGCGACGTCGGAATGGCGCCTGCTGCATGAGGAGGCGAAGGCCGGCATCCGCATCGATCCGCTGCGCATCGGGCCCGACGGGTCGCTTTACGCGCAGGTCGAAACGCGCAGCGGGCCGGACCGCATCGACCGCATCGACCTCGCCACCGGCAAGCACACGCCGCTGCTGCGCCACGAGCGCGTCGATCCGCGCGAGATGATCTGGGGCCGCGACGGCCGCACCCTGGTCGGCGCCTGGTTCTTCGACGGGCGGCCCGAGCCGATGTTCGTCGATCCCGACGCGCCCGAGGCGCAGTTGACCGCGGCGCTGGCGGCCGCGATGCCGGAAGCCCACGTGCGCGTGCTGCGCTTCGCCGCCGACGGCAGCGTGGCGCTGGTGGCGGTCAGCGGCGATCGCGACCCGGGGCGCTACTTCCTCTATGACGCGAAAACCCGCCGCCTGCAGTTCCTGCTGGCGATGCGGCCATGGCTGGAGAACGTGCCGCTGGCGAAGACCCAGACGGCGCACATCGCGGCGCGCGACGGCACGACGCTCAACGTGCTGCTCACCCTGCCCGATGGCAAGGGCCCGTTCCCGCTGGTGGTGATCCCGCACGGCGGGCCGCGTTCGCGCGACGTCCGGGGCTGGGACGGCGAGGCGCAGCTGCTGGCCAGCCGCGGCATCGGCACGCTGAAGGTCGATTTCGGCGGCTCGCTGGGCTACGGGCGCGCGTTCTACATGGCCAGTGCGCGGCAGTGGGGCCGCAGTCTGCAGGACGACGTCACCGACGCCACGCGGTGGGCGATCGCGCAGGGCCACGCGGACGAAGACCGGGTGTGCATCTACGGCGCCAGTTACGGCGCGTACGCGGCGATGATGGGCGCGATCCGCGAGCCGGGTCTGTATCGCTGCGTGGTGGCGCAGTCGGGCGTGTACGACCTCGAGGTGCAGCGCGACTGGGGCGACAGCAACGACACGCCACAGGGCCGCGCCTTCCTCGACCGCGAGTTCGGCACCGACCCGAAGGAGTGGGCGCAGTACTCGCCGTCGCGCCATGCCGCGCGCTTCGACGCACCGCTGCTGATCGCCCACGGCGGGCAGGACGAACGCACCACGCTGGAGCAGTTCAAGGTCATGACGCGGGCGCTCGACAAGGCGGGCAAGCGCTACGAAACCTTCGTGCGCTCCGGCGAGGGGCACGGGTTCTACGACGAGAAGAACGCGATCGCATTCGCCGAACGCCTGGTCGCATTCCTCGAGCGGCACCTGCGGGCCGATCGCGAAGACGCGGCCGAGGTCGCCTCTGGCGCGCCCTGACCGCGCGCGCCGGGCGGGCGCGGGGGTCGCCGCGCGCGCGTGACCCTGCGACACTCCGTCCAGCCCGTGCGGCGGCACGGGCCATGCCATGGCCCGGTCGAACGGCGCGAGGATTCCGATGCATCCGAAAATCGTCCTGCCGGCGATCGAAGCGGCGATGTCCGACGTCGCGGATGCGATCCGCGAGCACACGGCGCTGGCCGCGCGGCTGAAGCCCGGCGAGGCGATCGTGTCCTTCAACCCGCATGTCGCGACGCCGGGATCGGCAGCGCTGCCCGCAGCGGCCGAGGCGTTCCGGTTCTGGGAGATCGCCGACGAGGAGACCTTCAGCACCTTCATGGAGGGCCTCGCGATCCAGCTCGACATGCTGGACCTTCCGCACGCGGCGTATGGGCCGCTGCCGCGGGGATACGCGATCGCGCGCTACTTACTGCGCTTCGAGACGCACTGCAGGTTCAGCGCATGGTTGGCCGTCGAGAGCGTCGGCGCGGAGGACATGCGGCTGGTCCGTCGCTACTACGCCGAAGCCGGCCTGCCCGAAGAGGCGCTCGCGCTGGAGCGGGCCGAGGCTGCCTGGTATGCGGCGGGCGGGCACGACGGCAGCGGCTACGACGCCGCGGCGCAGGCCTACCGGTCGGTCGCGAACCCGTGGGCGGACGAGGATGCGCGTTGGTTCCACCTGCTGGACGTGCTGCGCGATCCGTCGCTGTGGGAGTCGGGCTAGGCGACGAGCGGATCCATGCGCTGCGCGGGGTCCGCGTCGGCCCTTGTGCTCGGCCAGGTCGGTACCGCGATGCTCAGTCGCGTCCGGCGTCCGGGGCAAGGTCGAAGTGCAGCACGTCCTCGCCGACGCCGAGTTTCGTGTACAGCGCGATCGCCGGCGCATCGTCGCGGTGCGCCTGTACGTAGACGACCGAGGTACCGCGCGCTGCGGCGATCTGCTGGAGGTGCGCGATCAGCGCGGTGGCGATGCCGCGCCGGCGATGGGAGGCGGCGACGGCGATGTCGTAGAGATAGATATCCGAACGGGCCTGCTCGAACTTCGGCAGTTCGTAGGCCGCGATGCCGCCGACGACCTCGCTGCCGTCGAGTGCGACGACGGCGATGAACATCCGGCTGCACAGCAGGTCGGAAAGGTAGGCGTCGGGGGCCGGCACGCCGACGTAGTGCGCCGGGTCCTCGAAGGCCTCGCCAAGCATCGCCAGCATGGCGCGCATCAGCGGCAGGTCGGCAGGAGCAAGCGTGCGGATGGCGGTCATCGGACACTCCGGATGGCGTGTGAGCGGGCCATGCGGCGCCCCATTTCGGCGGATGGCGCCGCGGCGGCCCGCCGGGCTACGGCTCGGCGGCCTGGGTGCGCCATAATCGTGCACGCGACGGCCGGCGGCGCAAGTTCACCGCCATCGCGCTGCACGCCGCGCACGTCACTTGCCGGGGCGCGCGGACGGTCATGGAAACCCTGGAAGGACGCTGGAATTGGCCAAGCGGCGCGAATCGGCAAGCAGGCGGAACCGCATCGAAGGCCGACGCCTGGCGTGCGCGTTGCTGATGGCGATGGCACTCGGTGGCTGCGCCAGCCTCGCCAACCGTCCGACCGAAGCGCTGATGGCGGACCTGCGCGCGTCGCCCGGTCATGTCGCCCGCCTCGTCGTCGACGAACCCGCTGCGGAGGTGTACGCGCGCCTGCTGCGCAATGCCCACGAGTGCACCGGTCGACCAACCGTGATCCCTGGCACCACCACGTTCAGTGGCCCGACGCAGTTCGTGGTCGTGCCCGAGCAGGTCATCGTGTCGAGCGTCGCCACGGGTCCACGCCCCGCGGCCCAACCGGGCTGGTGGATCGCGCGGCGGCGCGATGGCATGACACATGTGATCGCGCTCGCTGCGGACATCGTGCCGCTCGCGGATGGCCGCACCGAGGTGCGCGCGTTTCGGGCCCGCGACGACGCGCCGATCGCATTCGAGAAGCTGGTGCGGAACGGAAACCTGTTCTGCAACACCGACGCGATCGCACGCTGATCGGACACCGCGCGCGGCGTTGTCACAGGCGTGCCGCCCGGCGCGCGGCCAGCAACCCGATGCCGACCACCAGCATCCATGCCGAGAGCGCGCTGACCGCCACGGCCATCGGCACCGCCGGTCCGATGCCGAACGCGGGCAGCGAGACCCCGGCGAGCAGCACGGCCACGACGATCGCCAGCGCCGCCGTCCAGCGCGGCAGGTTGCCGGGGGCCGGGCGCGCCAGCGACGCGCCGCCGAGCGTGCCGAGCGCGATCGCCATGAACAGGCTGACGCCGAGGATTTCGCCGATGCCGCCGCCATAGGCGTGCAGGGCCTCGAACAGCCGGGCGATGTCGGCCGTCGAGGCGGGGTCCGCGGCCTGCGCCTGCGCGAGCTCGGGCATCACGGTCAGCCAGCGCAGGATGCCGATCGAGCGCGCCAGCACCGACAGGGCGGCGAAGGCGACGATCACCACGCCCGCCACGTCGTCGAGGCGACCCAGCACACGCGCGGTGAGTGCCACCATCACGGGCAGGACCAGGATCGAGTACAGCAGGTAGGCCGAATAGCCGCGCGCGACGGCTTCCGGGTGCGCGTGGATCGCCGCCAGCTGCACGGCGGCGGGCTCGCCGAGCGAGGCCGGCCAGCCGATCGCCGGTCCGAGCAGCAGCAGCGGTGCGAAGGCCAGCAGCGCTTCGACGATCAGCAGGCTGCCGAGCAGGATGCTGCGCGGACCCCGTGCTGCAACCGCGGCGACGGCGCCATCGGCGCTGGCGTGCGCGA
This sequence comes from Lysobacteraceae bacterium, assembly GCA_021299185.1. Lineage (GTDB taxonomy): Bacteria > Pseudomonadota > Gammaproteobacteria > Xanthomonadales > Ahniellaceae > UBA4656. Next base: position 6,254 of record JAJTHZ010000010.1, read on the forward strand.
GGCCCGTTTCGCGTTGGGACGCGGCCATGTCAGATCCCCTCTGCGATCGTGGCCGTCCGCGGTCGATGCCCGAGCGCGAGCAGGCTGTCGCGCAACGCGGTGTCGATCGGCGTGGTGGGAATCCGGCCGATGGCGTCGCGAAGACCGGTGGCGCTGAGCCGATGCGGCACGCGCCACAGGTAGGACATGCGCAGGAGTTCGCGCAGCATCGGGGCGGCCCAGGCGACCAGGGCGATCGCCCACCATGGCGTGCGCCCGCGACGCAGGGCGGCGCTGTGGGGGAGTCGCAGGCCGGTCGCGGCGCGCTGCACGGCGTCGAGGAACTCGCGCCCGGTGAGCGCGTGGCCGGGGAAGTGGAGGCGGCACGCGACCGGCAGGTCGTGGCGTTCGGCCAGCATCACGAACGAGCGCGCGAGATCCGGCAGGTAGGCCCAGGCGTGCACCACATCGTCGGGACCGGGATAGACGATCTTGCCGCGCGCCAGCGATCGGACCACCACCTGGTCGAACCAGTTGCCGGTGCCGCCGCCGAAGAAGTCACCCGCGCGCAGCACGACGCTGCGCAGGCCGGCGGCGGCCCGGGCGAGCAGCTCGTCCTCCATCGCGGCGCGGATTCGCCCCTTCGGGTTGGTGGGGGCGACGGGCGTGGACTCCGACAGCAGCGACGGCATGTCTTCGCCGTACGCGTAGACATTGCCGGGCAGCATGAACACGGCCCCCAGCGCCTGGGCGATGTCCATGCCGGCGTTGGCGAGCGGCAGCGCCTCGACGTCCCAGCGGATGTAGAGCGGATTGACCGCGTACACCACGTGGCTCGCGCCTTTCGCCGCCGCGACCAGGCCCGCGGTGTCCGTCAGCGGCAGGTCGATGCGGCGCGCGCTGGCGGGCATGCCGTCGGCGAGTGGGCGGCGCGCCTGCGCCAGCACCTGCCAGCCGGCGGCGGCGAAGGCCTGCGCGGCGGCGAGGCCGAAGCGGCCGTTGGCGCCGAGGATCAGGACGGTGCGATGCGTGTCGTTCATGGGGGCTCTCCAGCGCCGGGGATTGGCGCAGGAACAGTCTGGGCCGGATTGCGGGCCGCGAGAATTGCCGATATCGACAAGCAAGCCATACACTTCCGCATGGCTGCCGATTCCCGCGAAAACCTCGACCGCTTCGACTGGGCCCTGCTGCGCAGCTTCCTCGCCGTGCTCGACGCCGGCAGCCTGATGGGGGCCGCGCGCACCACCGGGGCGCAGCAACCCACGCTCAGCCGGCATGTCGCCGAGCTGGAAGCGCAGCTCGGCGCGCCCTTGTTCGAGCGCACCGGGCGCGGCGTGGTGCCGACCCGCCTGGCGCTCGCCATCGCCGGGTCGGCGCGCCAGATGCAATCCGCCGCCGAAGGCGTGTCGCGCGCCCTGGCCGCGGCCCGCGATGCCGCCACCGGCACCGTGCGGATCGCGGCCAGCCACGTGGCGGCGACCTACCTGTTGCCGCCGGTGCTGGCCGCCCTGCAGGCGCAGGAGCCGGGCATCCAGCTCGAGCTGGTCGCATCCAACCAGTTGAGCAACCTGCTGCGCCGCGAGGCCGACATCGCGGTGCGGATGGTGCGCCCCGCGCAGAGCTCGCTGGTGGCGCGCAAACTCGCCGACGTGCCGATCGTCGCCGCCGCCCATCGCGACTACCTGCAACGCCACGGCACGCCGCAGCAGGTCGGCGACCTGCGCCAGCACCGGCTGATTGGCAGCGACCGCGACGACACCATCGTGCGCGGCTTCGCCGGGTTCGGCGTGGTCTTTTCGCGCACCGACTTCGCGCTGCGCACCGACGACCAGCTCGCCTACGGGCGTCTGCTCGCCGCCGGCGCCGGGATCGGATTCGTCGCGCGCTACAACCTGGCGTACTGGCCCGGCGTGCAGCCGGTGCTGCCACAGCTCCCGATCCCGCCGCTGCCGTGCTGGCTGGCGGTGCATCGCGAGATCCGCGGCAGCCGACTGGTGCGGCGCGCGTACGATTTCCTCGCCGCCGCCATTCCGGCCGAACTGGAGCGCCTGCACGCCGCGGTCGCGTGAGGCCGCCCGCGGCGGATGGCTGCGCGTGCGAACGACGACCTGGCGCGTCGTTCGCGTGCGTGCGAAGGCGGCTGCCGTCAGCCGCCCGGCTCGAAGCCGCTCGACAGCAGGATGTCGCCGCCGATGCTGCCCAGCGGCTGGTCGGGAAACAGCAGCGCGGTGGGCCGCATCGGGTCGGTGTCGAGCAGGCGCGTGACCGGCTGTCCCGCGGCATTGCGTTCGACCAGGTACACCGCACCGGCGGGACGCGCGAGCAGGTTCAGCACGCCGACGCCCGGCAGCGTGGCCTGGATGGTGCGCGCGGCACCGACGTTGGCGAAGGTGGTGACGATCCAGCGCTCGGCGCCGCGGCGCTTGCGGGCCAGCGCGTACGCGGTCGGGCCGTCGGGACTGGTGTTGCCGGCGACGGTGAGCGCGTACCACGGCACCGGCGGTGAATCGCTGCCGCCGTAGCGATAGGGATGCGTGCCACTGCCCTGCACGAGGTCGCCCTCGCGCAGGAAGCCGTCGAGGTAGGAGAACAGCGCATGCGCCTGCCCGAGGTCCATGTACTGCCACAGCCACAGCGGCAGCGTGCTGCCCACCGGCGCGCCGCGCACCACCTGCTGCACGTAGGCATCGGTGTAGTCGAAATAGCCGTTGAGGCCGCCGATGAGGCCGGCGGTGAACAGGATCTTGGTGAAGCCCATCCAGCGCTCGCGGTCGGCGACCGGGCCGCCGCCGCCCCAGCCGGCCGAGAGCCAGCCGTACGTGAGCGGCTTGCCGGCGCGGATGCTGCCGCCGACGTTGTTGAGCATCGTGGTGACGATGTCCTGCGGGTCGCGGAGCGAGTTCAGGCCGGTGAAGCCGCGGTTGCCGTAGCCGAAGTAGAACTCGGGGCTGCCGTGGGTGGACACTTCGCCGGGCGCGAGGCCGTCCTCGTAGTAGTACATCCAGGTGTTCCAGCCGTTCCAGCGATTGCGCTCCGGCCCGAAGGCGTCGGAGTAGAGGCTGTACAGCGGGCCGGACGCGGCCCAGCGCGCGCGCGCGTCGACCTCCTCGCGGATGATGCGCTCGTGGCGCTTGTGTGCGCGCGAGTTGAGCCGAAGGATGGCGTAGTCGCGCGCACCGTTCGAGAACGCGGGGTTCTGGAAGCAGCTCGGATCGCGCGGATCGCTGCCGCCGGGCACCACCGGGAAGCCGGCGGCCGCGAGCACGTTGGGATCGACCAGCAGCGAGCACCAGTTGAAGCCGGGCACGCCGACGCCGTATTCGCCGCCGCTGGTGACCACGCTGGCCGGATATGCCGCGGTGATGCGGCCGACGCATTCGCCGTGGGGACGCGCCACGCTGCGCACCCAGGCCTCGGGTGCGACGGGGCTCATCGCCGGGCTGTTCGCGTTCGGCAATCGGTTGCCGGCGAGGTCGCGCAGCCACACGGTCTCCGGCGCGATCCCGACCCACTGCGAGGACTGGCTGCCGTACCCGGGCAGGATGTTGGCCATGCCCACGATCAGCGGATAGCGCCCGTTGCTGGCGACGGCCGCGCCGAGCACGGTGTTGAGGTTCGATCCGTCGCCGCCGGGGTTCACCGTGCAGAAATCGGGATTGACCGCCACCTGCAGCCCGAAGCCCCAGTGGTCGGCCAGTTCGCGCGCCATCGGGAAGTGGTGCTCGATCATGCCGCCCAGCGGCGCCAGCGCATGGCCCTGGCGATGCGCCGGGCGCAGCGTGTTCTGCAGGTGGTCGAGCGCGGTCGCGCTGGCGGGCGCGGCCCAGGTGGATGCCCGCAGGGTGATCCGCGTGCTGCGGGTGCCGGCGGCGCTGCCGCCGGTGGACACGCTTTCGATCACGTAGTCGCCCGGATCGAGCATCGCCAGTCCAACCTGGGCACCCTCGGTCGCCGACAGCGCCACGCCACCCGCGGACGCGATGACGCGCCAGGTGGTGGCGGTGGTGCCGGCCGGCGCGCGCAGGATGGCGCGGTGGGCCGGCAGGGTGATGGCGGCGGTGGCGCCTGCATCGACCACGGGCACGGTCTGGGCGGACGCGGCGGACGCCGCGATGAACAGGCACAGGAGGGCGGCAAGCCGGGTCAGCGGGCGCATGGGTTCGGGGCTCCGGTCGATTCGGTGTCCGCGGTTGCGGCGACCTTCGGGGAGGTACCTGACGTTGCCGTTCCGCGAACCGGCATCGTGGGCTGGCCGCCCGCCCGAGGCTTCACGATTCGGTTTGGTTTTGATCACGACCGGCGGCCGGAACGTGCGCACCGCCACATTTCCGCAAGATCACCGCGGGTCGACAGCGGTGTCTCCCGCGCTGACGCCGGCCCCCGAGTCGGCGGGCTCCGCGAGGCCGGCGTGTTTCGCGAGCCGGCGCAGCACGGCGTCGCCGGACGCCGTGCGGGCCGCCCACCAGGCGCTCGCCGCCGGTCCGTCGGGCGCGTCACGGGCCGCGATCAGGCCCAGCAGTGCGCCGAGCCAGCCTTCGTCCGACGGGGCGACCTCGGGCGCTTCGGTGCAGGCCCCGCGCGCGGCGGACGAGGCGCCGACGAGGCAGCGCAGGGCGAGCAATTCGGCGCGCTGCCGCGAGGGCGGCCGGGCCCAGGGTTCGTCGAGCAGGCGGGCCAGGGTCGCATCGGCGGCTTCGGGGCCGGCGACCACCGCGACCGCGGGCGCGAGCAGGCGCTGCGCGTCGGCGCGATCGCTGGCCTGTACCGCGAACGCGTCGGCTTCGGCCTGCCGCAGGTGTTCGCGCGCGGCGGTCACCGCGCCCTGGCGATGCTCGAACAGCGCGAGCGCGGCGTGCAGGGCGGCCCGCCACGCGAGGTCTTCATCGCTGCTGGCGCCGGCCAGCGCGGCGAGGCAATCGCGCAGCGCGGGCGCGGCCGCGGCGCCGTCGATGCGCTGCACGTCCAGTGACAGCGCCTCGCATTCGAGCTGCCCGTGGCCGTCGATGCCGTCCTCGCGCGCCTGCGCGGCGGCGCGGCGGGTCAGCGCGATCGCGCCGGGCAGGTCGTCGAGCGCGCGCCGCACGATGGCGCGCGCGCGGGTCAGGCGCCAGCGCTCGGAGGCGCGGTTGGCGAGCGCGAACTCGATGCCGGCCTCGACCTCGGGATTGCCCAGCTCGCGCGCCTGCCGGCGCACGGCGTCGTAGTCCTCGAACGCGGGCTCGATGCCGGCCCAGGCGGCGCTGCCCAGTTGCAGGGCGCGCGCGCGCAGTGCCTCGTGGGCGGCGCCGGCGCGGTCGTACCAGGCGATCGCCTCGGCGCGCACCGCCTGCGCCTCGGCATAGCGGGCCTGGCGGTTGAGCACGTCGGCGCGCGCCATCCGCGATTCGGCGGCGAGGTCGGCGAAGGCGTGGCGTTCGGCCGACGCCTGCATCTCCTGCGCCAGCGCCAGCGCCGCATCAGGTTGGCCGCCGACCACCGCGAGCCGCATGCGCTGGCCGAGCCAGCGCGTGCGCCAGCGCGGCGACAAACCCGCGGGATCGACCGCGGCCAGGGTCGCCGTGGCCGCCTCGAGCTGGCCGGCGGCGGTCTGGCTGGCGGCCAGCAGCAGGGTCCATTCGATGTCGCCGGGCTGGCGTTCGAGCAATCGTCGCGCCTGCGCGACCGCCTCGTCGTGGCGGTTGAGCAGGGTCAGCATCTGCTGCGCGACCAGGGCATGCCCGGGGTCGGCTGCATCGAGCCGAGCCAGCGCTTCGCGCGCGTGCGACAGGGCGAGGTCGCGATAGCCCAGCCGATGCAGGGTGCGGGCCAGCGCGTGGTGCGCGAGCGCGAACTGTGGCGCGGCCGCGACCGCGCGCTCGAACGCCGAGCGTGCGGCAACCAGGCGGCCTTCGCCGAGCGCCTGCACGCCGGCGGTGTAGTCGAACAGCGCCGCATCGTCGCGGGTGCGCGCATCGAGGTCGAACGACGGCAGGCCACCGAGGCGACGGCGCAGCTCGGCCTGCAGGCGCGGCAGGGCCTCGAACAGACGGTCGCCGGGCACGCTGTCGCGCCAGCGGGCATCGTGGCCGCCACCGCGCAAGCGCCACTCGACCGCGATCGCGGCGGGATCGGCGGGATCGCGGCGCACGGCGCCATCCAGCACCGGGAGCGCGGATGAGGTCGGCTCGGGTTCGATGTCGTCGCGCTGGCGCAGCGCGATGCCCGGCTGGCCGCGCAGGCGGGCGGCCAGCAGGTCGTGCAGCGCGTTGGCGGCCCAGGCGGGCGCCGCGTCGGTGCCCTCGGCGACGCGGACGCCGCTGATCGCGAGCCGCGGCCCCTCCGGCACCGGCGCCGGGCGCAGCAGCGCGATCGCGAGGGCGGACAGCAGGGCCAGCAGCAGTCCGATCCGCGACCCCCACTGGATTGCCCGTGCATGAGGCGACGCCGGCGGCGCGCGAGGCGGTGAGGGCTCCGCCGCGGGCGGATCGGTGGCCGCGCGGGCGGCGGTCGCATCGGTCGCCGCGGCGGGCGAAGGCGCGGTGGGCTGAGCCAGCGCCACCACGTCGGCATCCAGCGCATAGCCGACCTTGGCCACGGTGCGCACGAGGGCGGTGCCCTCCGGGCCGAGGCCGCGCCGCAGGACCAGCACCACCTGGCTCAGCGCGCCCTCGCTGACCTCGCTGCCATCGGGCCACAGCGCATCCATGATCGCGTCGCGGCGCAGCACCTCGCGCGGCGTGCCGGCGAGCAGCAGCAGCAGCGCGAAGGCGCGCGGGGGCAGCTCCACTTCCACGCCGTCGCGCAGCAGCCGGCGCGCGCGCGGGTCGAGCGTGAAGGAACCGAACTGCAGGATGTCGACGGGCATGCGGGGGTGGGCGTTCCTGGCGCGGCGGTCCGCGCTGCGGGACCGAGCAGGCTAGCGCGTGCGGCTTGCAGGCTTCGTGCACGCCACCGCAGGATGCCGTCGGCTCAGCGCAACACCACGGTCCGCGCGCCGTCGATGAACACCCGGTGCTCGGCGTGCCAGCGCACGGCGCGGTTGAGCACCACGCTCTCGATGTCGTGGCCGATGGCGACCATGTCGGCCGGGGTAACGGCGTGGTCGACGCGCTCGACGCCCTGCTCGATGATCGGGCCCTCGTCGAGGTCGGGCGTGACGTAGTGCGCGGTCGCACCGATGATCTTGACCCCGCGCGCGTGCGCCTGGTGGTAGGGCTTGGCGCCCTTGAAGCTCGGCAGGAAGGAGTGGTGGATGTTGATCGCGCGGCCTTCGAGCGCGCGGCAGGTGTCGTCGCCGAGGATCTGCATGTAGCGCGCGAGCACCAGCAGTTCGGCGCGCAAGGTGCCGAACAGCTCCAGCATCCGCGCCTCCTGCGCGGCCTTGCCACCGGGCGCGATCGGCAGATGGTGGAAGGGCAGTTCGTGCCATTCGACCATGCCGCGGAAGGTGTCGTGGTTGGACACCACGCCGACGATGTCGACCGGCAGGGTGCCGTTGCGCCAGCGGTGCAGCAGGCTGTTGAGGCAGTGACCCTGCTTCGACACCGCGACCAGCACGCGCGGGCGGCGCGCGCCGTCGTGCAGCGCCCAGCGCATGTCGAAGCGCGCGGCGCGCGGCGCGAACGCGTCACGCAGGGCATCGAGCGAGGGCATGCCGCGGCCGTCGTCGTGGAAGGCCGTGCGCATGAAGGACCGCCGCGCGTCGGCGTCGATGTGGTGGCGTGCCTCGGCGATGTTGGCGTGGTGGTCGGCGAGGAAGGACGCCACCGCGGCGACCACGCCAGGGCGGTCGGGGCAGTCGAGGGCCAGCACGTGGTTGGTCGGGGCGCGCATGGGCCCACGCTACGGGGACCGCGGGTGCGGCGCAACAGCGGCGCCGCGGCGCGCCGATCCGGCCCGTGACGGCGGCGTGGCAAAGGCGGCAAGATCGGATCTGCCCGATCCCGCCGCGTGGACGCCCCGCATGAGCCCCCCGGTCATCGACCTGCTGCGCCAGTACGACCCGAGCCTGCCGCTGGCGGAGGCCTCGACCATCCCCTCGTCGTGGTACCTCGACGAGCGCATCCTGGCGCTGGAGTCGCGCACGACCTTTTCGCGCACCTGGCAACTGGTCGCGCGGGCCGACCAGGTGCGCAGTCCCGGCGAGTACGTCACCGCCGAGGTCGCCGGCGAGCCCATCGTGGTGGTGCGCGGCGACGACGGCGTGCTGCGCGGGTTCTTCAACGTCTGCCGCCACCACGCCGCGGCGGTGATGACCGAACCCGCCGGCTGCGCGAAAAACCTGCGCTGCCCTTACCACGGCTGGACCTATGCGCTGGACGGTTCGCTCAAGGGCACGCCGAGTTTCGTCAGCGAGTGCCACTTTGACCGCGCCGCGCACGGTCTGGTGCCGGTGTCGGTGGCGACCTGGGAGCAGTGGGTGTTCGTGCGCCTCGACGCGCAGGGGCCGTCGCTGGAGGAATTCCTCGGCCCGCAACTGATCGCGGAAGTGGCCGCGCTGCGCCTCGACCGCCTGCACTGGTTCGAGCGCCGTCACTACTTCTTCGACTGCAACTGGAAAGTGTTCGTCGACAACTACCTCGACGGCGGCTACCACGTGCCGCACCTGCACAAGGGCCTCGACAGCGTGCTCGACTTCAAGAACTACACGATCGAGAACGGCGAGCGGCACTGCCTGCAGTCGAGCCCGATGATGCGCGGCGACGATCCGCAGTTCGCCGCCGTGCGCGGCGGCGAGCGCGCGTACTACTACTGGCTGCACCCCAACTTCATGCTCAACTGGTACGAGGGCGTGATGGACACCAACCTGGTGCTGCCGCGCGGCATCGACCGCACCGAGGTGATCTTCGATTTCTGGTTCGCCGACGTGTCGGAGTCGGCGCGCGAGCGCAACCGCGCCAGCGTCGAAGTGGGCCAGATCATCCAGGACGAGGACATGGCGGTGTGCCGCTCGGTGCAGCGCGGCCTGCGCTCGCGCGCCTACCACGCCGGCCGGCTGTCGATCCGGCGCGAGGCCGGCGAGCACCTGTTCCACCGCCTGCTGCACGCCGACCTGATGGCCGGCGCGGCGGGCTGACCCGCGCCGGCCGGCTCAGGCGGTCTTGCGCCGCCGCGCCTCGCCGACGATGCCGTCGACCGACTCCAGCACGGTCTTGACCTTGAACGGCTTGAGCAGCACGCGGCTCACGTCGCACTGCTTCATGCGCCGCGCGAGGTCGATGTCGCAATCGGCCGACATCACCACCACCGGCACCTGCGCGGGGCAGGCGAAGCCGCCGGCGCGCAGTTTGTCCAGCAGCGCGAGGGCCTGCTCGCGTTCGTCCAGTGACAGCAGCAGCCCGTCGTAGCGGGTGCCCGCGAGGCGCTGGGTCGCCGTCTCGATCGAGGCCGCCTCGTCGATGCGCGGCAGGTCCAGGCTGCGGCCGACCGCGACCACCGTCGAGCGGATCAGCCACTGCGGTTCGACCAGCAGCAGGTTCAGCTTCCCGCGCGCCATGTTCAGGCTCCGGCGGCGGTTGCGGCCGGTACGGTACCGGCGACCAGTTCCTGCACCACCAGGTCGCGCAGCGAGCCGAGGATGGCGAGGTCCATGGGGTCGAGTTCGCGTGGGCGGGTGTCGATCACGCACAGCGTGCCGACCACGTGCCCCGACGGCAGCACCATCTGCGCGCCGGCATAGAACCGGATGTGCGGCGGGCCGACGACCAAGGGGTTGTCGGCGAAGCGATCGTCGCGCAGCGCGTCGGGGATCAGCAGGATCTCGCGCTCGAGCAGCGCATGGCCGCAGAACGAGATGTCGCGCGCGGTCTCGCAGGCCGCAAGCCCGAAGCGCGACTTGAACCACTGGCAGTTGCGGTCGACCAGGCTGACCAGCGCGATCGGCACGTCGAACTCGTGCGCGGCGAAGGTCACGATGCGGTCGAAGCGCTCCTCGGGCGGGGTGTCGAGGATCAGCAGTTCGCGCAGCGCCTGCAGGCGCTGGGCGTCGTCGTGGGGGATGGGCGCGAGCTTCATGGGCGGCCGGGGCAGGCAAGTCCGTTGCACATGCGATATCGGCGCGTCGCGGCGGAAGTTGAGGGCGCGGCGCAGCCCGCGGCGTCGCCGCGGCGTGAACGACGCGCCGGCTTGCCGCCGCTCAGCGCGCGCGTCGCGCGCGCGTCCGCGGCGTGGCCGCCTGGGCCGCGATGTCGCGCAGCAGGTCGAACACGGTGCGCACCGCCGGCGCGGGTTCGCCACGGCGCCAGGCGAACATCACCCGGTACGGTGTGTCGACCGCGGCCAGCGGGCGCCAGGCGATGCCGGGGTGCGCCACCTGCGCCACCGGGGCCGGCAGCACGGCGACGCCGAGGCCGCCGGCGATGCACTGCAACAGCGTCTGCGCGCGATCGACCTCGCGCATCGGGCCGTGCGCCACGCCGGCGGCGGCGAAGCGCTCGCGCAGCCATGCAGCGTAGCGCGGCGAGTGGCGCGCACCGACCACCACCAGCGGCGGCGCCGCGAGGTCGGTCCACTGCAGGCGACGGCGCGCGAGCAGGGGATGGCGCGGCGGCAGCGCGACCACCAGCGGCACCTGCAGCAGTTCGTGCAGGTCGAGGTCGTGGGCCGCCGATTCGGGCAGCATGCCGACCACGCCGGCATCGAGCCGGCCGTCGCGGATCGCCTGCCACTGTTCGCCGGGACCGGCGTCGACCAGCACCACGTCGAGTTGCGGATGGCGCGCGTGCAGCGTCTCCAGCAGGCGCGGCAGCAGCCCCGCGGTGAGCAGTGACAGGCAGCCCAGGCGCACCGTGCCCGCGGTGCCGCGGGCCGCTTGCGCTGCGTGGCGGGCGAGCAGGTCGGCCTCGTGCAGCAGGCGCTCGGCGCCGGGGCGCAGCGCTGCGCCCGCGGCGGTCAGCGCGCAGCGATGGTGGTCGCGCACGAACAGCGGCGTGCCGAGGTCGGTCTCCAGCGCCTTGATCTTGCGGCTGAGCGCAGGCTGGGTGATGGCGAGCCGCTCCGCGGCGCGGCCGAAGCCGAGTTCCTCGGCCAGCACGAGGAAGGCGTGCAGGCAGTCGAGGTCGAGCACGGGGCGATGCGGAATCGGCATGGAATCCCCGCGTTTCGGGCATTTCCATCCTATCGACGCGCTGGCTAGAGTCTCAAGCGTTCCGACCCGGCCACGACCGACCATGTTGCGCACGACCTGCATCGCCCTCGCCTTCACCGCGCTGTGCGCGCCCCTCGCTTCGGCAGCCCCGGCCGCCGAAGCGCCGGCGCCGATCGACTGGCGCGCGGCCTATCTCTCCGACCTCGAGGCCGCCCACGCGGCGATCCGCGACCACCATCCGGGCGCGATCGACCCGCGCAACCCGGGCTTCCGCGAGCGCCTGGACGACGGCTTCGCGCAGGCGCGGGCGCTGGCGCCGAAGGTGGGCGACGGGCAGGCGTACTGGTTCGGCCTGCGCCGCTTCGCCCACGCGCTGGGCGATCCGCACACCGGCTTCCTGCGCGACGACGCCGATCCGGCGGCGCGCTGGCCCGGCTTCCTGCTGGTCGAGCGCGACGGCGACTGGGTGGTGGCGCGCGGCACGGGCGACGCGTTGCCGCCGGATGGCGCCCGCGTGCTGGACTGCGACGGCCGCACGCCGGCCCAGCTCGCGCAGGCGCTGGTGTTCCCCTTCACCCTCGATGCGCGACTCGCCGCGCACCGGCGCGAGGCGGCCAGCCGCGCGCTGGTCGACCGCGGCAATCCGCTGGCCCCGCTGCCGCGCCGCTGCCGCTTCGAGCACGACGGCCGCACGCGCGGCCACGTGCTGGCCTGGCAGCCGATCGCGACCGAAGCCCTGCAGGCGATGATCGACGACGCGCTGTGGGGCCGCCGCGACCCGGCCATCACCTGGCGCGAGCCGGCCGAGGGCGTGGCCTGGCTGCAGATCCCGACCTTCTATCCCGAATCCGAGGCCGACGTCGCGGCGCTGGAAGGCCTGATCGCGCGGCTGGCGGCCGAGCGCGAACGGCTGCACGCGGCGCGGCTGGTGGTGTTCGACCTGCGCGGCAACGGCGGCGGCACCTCGAGCTGGGGCGATCGCCTGGTCGAGGCGCTGTGGGGCGAGGCGGCGGCGGCCTACCGCCCCGCCGAGGCGCCGGCCACCGACTGGCGCGCGACGCAGGGCAACCTCGACTACTGGCTGGCCGTGCGGACGCAGCTCGCGCCGCGCTTCGACGCCGATCCCGCGCTGGCGCGCTACGTCGACGGCACCATCGCCGGCCTGCGCGCGGCGCTGGCATCCGGCGCGCCGTACTACCGCGAGACCGCGGCCGCGCCGGCCGAGGCCGCGCCGGTCACGCCGTGGCCGCTGCGCGCGCCGGTCGCCTTCCTCACCGACGGCCAGTGCGCCAGCGCCTGCCTCAACTTCGCCGACTGGATGGTGCGCCTGCCGGGCGCGACCCACGTCGGCGCGGAGACCGCGGCCGACGCGGTGTACATCGAGTCGCGCTTCATCGCCCTGCCGTCGGGACGCGCGCGCCTGCTGCTGGCGCAGAAGGTGCTGCGCGACGGCCCGCGCGCCGACATGCAGCCGTACGCGCCGGACATCGCGTACGGCGGTGCATGGACGCGCGAGGCGGTGACGACCTGGGTGCTGGGCCTGCTGCGTGACGGCCGGCTGGCCGCGGCGCCCGGCGCGTCACACTGAACGCGTGTGTGTGTGACCGCACAAACGTGACCTCGGCCACGCGCCGCCCGCGGCCGTCGATCTAGAATCGGCGCGTCTGGGGAAGCGGAGCGAACGCATGGGGATCCACCGCAGCATCGCGGCCGTGCTGCTGCTGCTCGCAGCCGGCGCCACGCCGGCGCCGGCGCAGGTCACGTCCACGCTCAACGAGCGCGGCCTCGCCTCGCTGCGCATCAACGGCTTCGAGACGATCGGCAACCCCGGATTCCAGGGCGAATTCGGCCTGTACGGCGTCAGCGCGCGGCTGCGCCGCGGCGACGGCAGCACGTACGACGCCAACGGCGAGGCCACCGGCAGCACGCTGGACGCGCCGAACCGGCGCGTCACGCGCCAGTACGCCTGGGGCCGCGCCGTGCTGCGCTACCTGCTCGACGGCGCCAACCGCCTGCGGATCGAGATCGACGTGGTCAACACCACGCCCGACACCCTGGTCTCGCTCGGCGGCATCCTGTTCGTGCTCGACATGCCAGTGGTGCCGGTCGGCGAGGACTGGAGCGGCAGCGTGCCGCTGTCGCAGTTCCCGCGCTTCCTCGATCCGGAGCGCGGCGTGCCGGCGCTGGCGATCGGCTTCGGCAGTTTCGGCACCCTGACCCTGGTCAACGAAACCGATCCCACGCAGCGCGTGTGGTTCGGCAACCTGCAGGGCTTCAATGCGCCGGCGCGCTATTCGGTGCGCTTCGGCATGAACGAGGAGGTCGGCGCGGGGCAGACGCGGCGCATCGCGCTCAGCGTGCGCGCCGACGCGGGCCAGCCCGGGCTGGCGGTGACCGCGCGCGATGCGATCCAGGCCTATGCCGCCGCACTGCCGCCGCGCCACGTGCCCGACCGCCGGCCGGTGGCGCGCATGTTCCTGTCCAATGCGCCGCCGCCCGGCGGCCACCCGCCGACCAACCCGCGCGGCTGGATCAACCTGCCGGCGGGCACCGACGTGCGCACCGAGGCCGGGCGCGCCGCGTTCCGCAACCAGATCCTGTCCACCGCCGACGCCCTGATCGCCAACATGACCCAGGCGCGCGCGCAGGGCGTGATCGTGTGGGACATCGAGGGCCAGGAATTCCCGCACATGACCAGCTACGTGTGCGCGCCGCACCTGTACGCCGAGCGCGCGCCGGAGATGGCCTGGCGCGCCACGCCCGGCGGACCGACGGTGGCGGACGAGTTCTTCGCGCGCCTGCGCAACGCGGGCTTCAAGGTCGGCGTGTGCCTACGCCCGCAGGACTTCCGCTGCGCGGCCGGCAACTGCGAGCAGATCGAAATCGCCGACCCGTGGGCGCAGATCACCACCCGGGTGCAGTTCGCCGCGCAGCGCTGGGGCGTGACGCTGTACTACGTCGATTCCAACGTGCACGCCGACTACGGCTGGCCGATCCCGGCGCGGCGATTGTTCGGCCCGGCGCTGGCCGCGCAGCCGTCGGCGGTGTTCCTCGGCGAGTAGCAGGACCATTCGTACTACGCGGTCGGCGGGCCCTACGACGCGACCGTGTTCGACACCATCACCGGCACCGGCACCGTGCTGCCCTACGCCGCGGCCTTCGGCGCCATCGTGCCCGGCGACACGCCCACCGGCACGCCGATGCAGACGCTGCGGCCGCAGTACCTGGCCGCCATGCGGCGCGGCGACGTGCTGCTGGTCGACGGCTGGTTCGCCTCCGAGACGCTGGCGCTGGTGCGCTCGATCGCCGAAGAAGTCGGCGCGCGGCCGACCGTCACGCTGCAGTCGCCGTCGGCGGGCGCGGTGGTGCCGCTGGGCGTGCCGCTTCCGATGCAGGCCGACGCCGCCGACGGCGACGGGTCGATTGCGCGGATCGAGTACTACAGCGCCGGGCTGAAGATCGGCGAGGCGACCGCGGCGCCGTGGACCTTCACCTGGCCGCAGCCGTGGCCCGGCGCGCACCTGATCACCGCGATCGCGATCGACAACGCCGGCAACCGCGGCTTCGCCACGCCGGTGCGTATCGAAGTCGGCGGCGCCGATCCGAACGTGCTGTTCCGCAACGGCTTCGAGCCCTGAGCCGCGCCGCGGCGGCGGTTCAGTCGGCGGGCAGGCGCAAGATGGCGCGCAGGCCACCGCTCGCGCGATTGGCGAAGGCGAGCTGGCCGCCGTGCAGCGTGGCCACGGTGCGCGCGATCGAAAGGCCCAGCCCGATGCCGCCGGTGGCGCGGCTGCGCGAGGCCTCCAGCCGGCGGAACGGATCGCCCAGCAGCGGCAGTTCGGCCTCCGGCACGCCTGGGCCCTGGTCGTCGATCACGATCGACCACTGGGCGGCGTCGTTTGCGAGGTGCACCTGCGCGCAGCGTCCGTAGCGCACGGCGTTGTCGAGCAGGTTGTCGACCGCGCGCCGCAGCATCACCGGATCGGCCGCCAGCGGCGCCTGCGGCGGCAGGTCGAGCGCGACCTCGCCGCCGGCCTCGCGCGCCGCATCGGCGGCCTCGCGCAGCAGCGGCACCAGGTCGATGCGCTCGCGCGCGGGCGCGGCTTCCTCGCCGCGCGCGAAGTCGACCACCTGCGCGATCATCGCCTCCATGCGGCGGATGTCGGCCACCATGCGTTCGCGCAGCGGCGACGGCACCGATTCCGCGCGCACGCGCAGGCCGGTCAGCGGCGTGCGCAGGTCGTGCGCCACCGCGGCGACCATCCGCGTGCGTTCGTTGGCCTGCGCACGGATGCGCTCGCGCATCGCATTGAAGGCCTGCGCCGCGGCCTGCACCTCGGCCGGGCCTTCGACCGCCGCCGGCGGGCCGCGGCCGTGCAGGTCGAGCGCGGCGGCGGCCTCGGCCAGCGCGCGCACCGGGCGGGTCAGGCGCCGCGCGGCGAACCACGCCACCGGCAGCACGGCCAGTGCGCCGAGCAGCGAGCCGGCGAGCAGGCGCAGGCGCCAGCCACTGAACAAAGGCTGGCGCGGACCGACGGTCAGCCAGCGGCCGTCGGCCGTGCGGCGCGCCAGCTCGAACGGCGGCAGCGCGACGCGGCGATCGGCGATCAGCGCCGGCACGTCGACCTGCGCGCGGGGATCGGCCACCGCCGCATCGGTTGCGAGCACTTCCACCACCGGCGCGCCCGCCACCGGGCGCAGCCAGACCGCGCGCACGGCATCGGCGGGCAGGCCGAGGCGCGTGGATGCGGCCTGCACCACGAGGTCCGCCGACGGGCCCGCCGGCGGCTGCGCGGCGATGCGCCGCCGCAGCGTGGCGTCGCCCTCGGCGGGCGCGTCGTCGGCGAGCGCGGCAAGCGCGGCGTCGATGGTCATCGGCGGCGGCACCGGCGTGGGCGTGAGCAGCACCACCACGAAGCCCAGCGCGAGCACGGCGAGCATCACCGCCAGCAGCAGGGCCACGACCTGCGGCAGAAGCGGGCGCGCGCTCATCCGCGGCGCACCGGCAGGCGGAAGCGATAGCCCGCGCCGCGCACGGTCTCGATCGCCTGACCGTCGCCGGCGCCCTCGAGCTTGCGCCGCAGGCGGCTGACGGCGAGGTCGATCGCGCGGTCGTAGGGAGCCTCGACGTCGCCATGCACGAGATCGAGCAGCATCTGCCGGGTCAGCGTGCGCGCGGGTCGCTCGACGAAGACCTGCAGCAGCGCGGCCTCGCCGGGGGTGAGCGCGACCTCGCTGCCGTCGGCGCGCTGCAGGCGGCGCGCATCGGCGTCGAAGCGCCAGTCGGCGAATTCGAAGGCCGGCACCGTCTCGCCGGGCGGCCGGTTGCGACGCAGCACCGCGCGGATGCGGGCCAGCAGTTCGCGCGGCTCGAAGGGCTTGCCGAGGTAGTCGGCCGCACCCAGTTCGAGGCCGACGATGCGATCGGTGGCCGCGCCCAGCGCGCTGACCACCAGCACCGGCGGTCCGGCCGCGGCGAGCCGGCGGCAGATCGACAGCCCGTCCTCGCCGGGCAGCATCAGGTCCAGCACGACGAGGTCGGGACGGCGCTCGCGCAGGCGCAGGTCCATCGCCGCGCCGTCCGCCACCGCGCGCACCTGCAGGCCGTGCGCGCCGAGATAATCCACCACCGCCTCGCGCACGCTGGCGTCGTCTTCCACCAGCAGGATGTCGGGCGCGGCGTGCATGGGCGCAGGATTGGCGGCGAGTGTATCGGGATTGTGTCGGGCCGCCGGCGAACGGAAAAACCGACGATACCCCCGTGTGTGGAGATGGCGCTTCCCCACCCACCGGAGTGTCGCGCCGTGCATCGATTCGCCGCCGTCTTCCTCATCCTCGCCCTCGCCCCGACCGGCCGCGCCAGCGCCGACAGCGACGGACCCTGGTCGCTCGAACTGTCGATGGCCGGCAACTACCCGGTGGTGTCGGCACGAACGCCGGGGCGCGAGGCGCCGCTGCGCCTGGTCGTCGATACCGCGGCCGGCGGTACCGTGCTGGACACCGCGCTGGCGCAGCAGCTCGGACTGACGGCGGGCGAATCGATCGAGGTGCGCGGCGCGAGCGGCGCGAGCACTACGCAGCGTGCCTCGCAGCCGCTGCGGCTGACCCTGGTCGAGGGCCTGACGATCGCCGTGCAGCCGATCCTCACCGACATGTCGCGCTTCGGCAGCGCGGACATCGCCTACGACGGCATCCTCGGCAACGACGTGCTGCGCCAGTTCGAGGTGCGCTTCGACGTGCCGGCCGGCGACCTGGTGCTGGCCCTGCCGGGCGTCGGCCCGTCGCCGGTCGCGGACCTGAAGTGCATCGACAACCAGCGGCCGGGCGACGCAGGCCCGCGCCTGGCCGGCTTCGGTCTGTTCGACCTCACGCTCGGCATCGCCGGCGAGCAGCCCCGCGAGGCGAAGGTGCGCGCGGTGCTGGACACTGGCGCCGCCGCGACCGTGCTCAACCACGCGGCTGCCGCCGCGCTCGGGGTTGCCGAAGGCGACCCACGCCTGCGCCCCTACGAGGCGGGCACCAAGGGCTTCGCCGCCGATGCGATCGCCACCGAACTGATGGACCTCGCTTCCGCGCAGGTCGCCGACTGGCGGGCTGGCAGCGCCACCGTGCGGGTGAGCGAGCTGCCGGTGTTCCAGGTGCTCGACCTGCACCAGCAGCCGGCGGCGATCCTCGGCATCGACCTGCTGCGCCAGGTGCCGGTCGGCCTCACCGCCGGTGTGGGCCGCCTGTGCTTCGGCACGACCCCCTGAGCGCTCGACGCCGCGCGCCGCACTGCGCGCGGCGTCAGTCGACCACCCCGGCCACGCCGACCGTGCCGAAGCGATTGCCGTGCACGGCGTCGCTGTTGGCCGGCGCGATCACGCCGAAGGTGCCGATCGCATCGAAGGTGTTGTCCGCGATCGACGAGGCGCGGCCGACCGGTGCATCGACCAGCACGCCGTACTCGGCGTCGTGCACCTGGTTGGCCACGATGCGATGGCCGCCGCCGCGCGACAGCGCGCCGGGCAAGGTCAGGGCCACGACCGCGTGGCCCGCCACGCCGTCGAAACGGTTGCCGGCGATCCCGGCGTGGCTGGCGTTGGTCAGTCGCACGCCCTCGCCGACCGCGACGAAATCGACGCCCTGCACCACGAGGCCGTGCGCGCGCGTCGCCTCCACGCCGGTCATCGCGCCTTCGATGCGGCCGGGGCCTGCGACCCCCACCCCGTGCACGTCTTCCAGCGCGATCGCGGTGGCGTCGGGCCCGGTGCGGATGGTGTGGCCGGCGAGGTCGATGCGTACGCCGGAGCGCACCACGCGCAGCGCGTCGCCGTCGCAATCGAGGTCGCGGGTCAGCACCACGTCATGGTCGACGACGGCACCGCAGTCGAGGGCGGCGGCGGGAACGGCGGTCGCGGCGAGCAGCAGGGACAAGGCGAGGCGCATGGCGGGCTCCGGGAGTCGCGGCGCGAGCGGCGCCGTCGACAGAGAGTAGGGGCGGGCGCGGCGGCCGGATGCCGGGCCGCAGCGGGCGTTGCCGCGCGTTCAGCGCGTGCGCACGGACGCACCATGCCGCGCCGCCGGACATGCGCGGCACGAGGCCGTGGCATCAAGGACTTGGCGCGTGCGCGCAGGCATGCCGGACCGTTCGGGCGCGACTGAACGGCCGCCAACGCGCGTCGCGACAGCCCTCGCGCGACGCCACCCGCTGCAACGACCACCGCCCGGGGCGCGCGGGCGCATCGATCGCGCGCACCGGCGGCCGGGCCGGGTCCGACTGCAGCCAAGCCACTCAGGGCAAGGTCACGAACAGCACGGCATCGGCGCTGGTGACCACGTAGCGGCGCGGTCCGATAGCGAGCGCACCCCACGGCGCGAACAACCCACCCGGCACGCCGAGACGGATCCCCATCGCGCCGCTGGGCGCGCCGACCACCGTGCTGACCTCGCCGTTCGCGATCCGCCGCAGCGTGTGGTTGAGGGTGTCGGCGACCAGCAGGCTGCCGTCGCTGCCGACCGCGATCCCGCTCGGACGGTCGAAGCGCGCGCTGGCCAGCGGGCCGTCGAGGCTGCCCGGCCCGGCCATGCCGGCGTACGTGCTCACCACACCCTGCGGGGTGACGCGGCGGATCGCCGAGCCGCCGAATTCGGTCACCCACAGGATGCCCGCGGCGTCGATCGCGATCCCACGCGGCTGGCTGAACGCAGCATCGGCCCCGTCGCCGTCGATCCGCACACAGACGCCGGGCTGCCCGGCGAAGCGCGTGACCTCGGCCTGCGGCGTGATCCGACGCAGCAGGCAACCATCGCTTTCGACCACGAACAGGTCGCCGGCAGCGTCGAACGCGAGGCCCTGCGGCGCGCTCAATCGCGCCGCGGCGCCGATCCCGTCCACGCTGCCGTCCTCGAACGCGGTGCCGACGAAGGTCGTCACCGCGCGGGTGGCGGGATCGATGCGGCGGATGGTGTTCGGACCATCGACGACATAGACCAGCCCATCGGGACCAACCGCGACGGCCAACGGCGAGTAGAAGCGCGCGGCATCGCCGACGCCATCGTCGGTGCCGAACGCGCCGGCGCGGCCGGCGAGGGTGGTGACCTCGCCGTCGAGCGTCACGCGGCGGATCGTGTGGTTGCCGGTGTCCGGCACGTACAGCGTGCCCGCGCCATCCCAGCCGGCCTGCATCGGCACGCGCAGGCGCGCCGCCGCGCCGCGGCCATCGCGCGCACCGGCGTTGCCGACCTGCCCGGCGAGCGTGTCCACGCTGCCCACCGGCGGCGTGCCGGACAGCACGACCCGCCGCAGCAGGTGGCTGGACCGGTCGACCACCAGCAGGCGGCCGGCGGCGTCGATCGCCACCGCGACGGGAATCTCGAAGCGCGCCGCGGCCCCCACGCCGTCGGCCGCGGGCTCGCCGGTCGCGGCGGTGCCCGCCACGCTGCTGACCACGCCTGCCGTTGTGGCCCGACGCAGCAGGCCGGTGATCGCGTCGACGAAGTACGCATTGCCCGATGCGTCGATCGCCGGCCCGTGCGGCAGGTAGAGCCGCGCCGCGGGACCGGTGCCGTCGGTCGCGCCGAAGTCGCCGGCGGTGCCGGCCAGCGTCGACACGCTGCCGTCGGGCGCGATCGCGCGCAGCGTGTGGTTCTGCGTGTCGGCGACCACCAGCCGCCCACCGGCGTCGACCGCGATCCCGGTCGGGGCGAAGAAGCGCGCCGCCGTGCGCGGGCCGTCGGTGCTGCCGCGGCTGCCTGGCGCGCCGGCCCAGGTCTCGACGCGATAGGTCGGGGCGCCCGGCGCGCCCTCCACGGTGATCCGTCGCACCACGTGGCTGTTCTGCTCGGTGAACCAGATCGTGCCGTCGGCGGCCACCGCGAGACCGCTCGGATAGGCCACGCGCACCGCGGCGCCGACTCCATCCACCGTTGCGGCTTCATCCTTCACGCCGGCGATCGTGGTCACCGTCGCGCTGACGAGGTCGATCCGCCGGATCAGGCTGTTGGCATCGCCAACGTAGGCCACGTTGCGCGCGCGATCGACCGCGATCGCGGACGGGTCGGAGAAGCGCGCCGCCGCGCCGATGCCGTCGCCGGGCGTGGCACCGCTGCGCAGCCGCGGCGCGCCGGCGAAGGTGGTCACCACGCCGGCCGGCGTGACGCGCCGGATCGTGTGGTTGGCGCGATCGACCACGTAGGCATTGCCGGCGGCGTCGGTGGCCACGGCCTGCGGCGACCAGAAGCGCGCCTGCGGACCGCTGCCGTCGTAACTGCCGGCGCCGGCGGGCGAGCCGGCGAGCAAGGCCACGCCGGTGGCCGGCGCGACGACCGTCAGGCGCGCCGGCGTCGCCAGCGCGTCCGGTGGCACGCCGTTGCGCGCGGTCGCCTCCACCGGCAGGCCGTTGCAGCCGGCGGCGACGACGCGCAGGCGCAGTTCGCTGCGCCGGGGATCGCCGTAGGCGACGTCCAGCGTGCAGGCGCCAGTGGTGAAGCCGCCGCCCGTCGGCGGCAGCGGCTGGCCGGCGAGCCGCCAGTCGAAGACCGGCGCGGGCAGGCCGCTGGCGAACGCGCTGAACTCCGCGTTGCCGCCGACCAGCGCCGCCGCGTCGCGCGGCGCACGCACGATCTGCGGCGCCTGCGGTGGTCCCGCCACGGCAAGCGCGGCGCTCGCGCTGGTCGCCTCGCCTTCGTCGTTGCGCGCCACCGCGCGGATCCGCGCGCCGTCGTCGGCCACGCCCAGCGGGCCCAGCGTGCATGTCGCGCGGGTCACCGAGCCGCTGGCGGCGGGCGGCGTCTCCGCGCAGCCGGCCTCGCCGACGATCGGCGCGAACTGGTTCGGGTCGCCGGCTTCGGCGCGTTCCCACGCGATCGCCGGCAGCGGGTTGCCGCGCGCTTCGGCGGTGAAGGAAACGGGTTGGCCCTGCGCACCGGCTGCATTCGCCGGCGCGCGCACGAACACCGGCGGCGACGGCGGCGGACGCACCGACAGGGTCGCCACCGACGACAGCGTGCAGCGCGGCGTACCCCGGACGCAGGCCTCGACGCGGTACTGCGCGCCATCGTCGGCCGCGGCGCTGGCCGCGGCCAGCGTGTAGGTCGGCGCGGTCGCGCCGGCCAGCAGGGTGAATCCCGGCACGCGCGGCGCCTGGCGCAGCCAGCGCCACGCCAGCGGCTCGTTGCTGGCGACGCTGGCATTGGCGGCGAAGGTCGCCGACGCACCCTCGTCCACCGTCAGGTCGGCCGGCGGCATCCCGATCACCGGCAGCGGACCGAAGTGCTGCACGCGGATCGGGATGTAGGCCTGCACCGCGAACTTGCCGCCGAACGGGCCGGGCTCGAAGATGTCGGCGCTGGCCCAGATCCGCTTCACCGTGCCGGCGGGCCCGCTCGCGCCGGCGACCAGCTGCGGCGTGACCACCACCGTGAACACGCGCTCGAAGAAGCGCGCGCTGGTTTCCTCGCCGTTCGGCGCTGCGCCGGAAAACGCGAATCCCGACGTGCGCTGCACGGTGCCGCCGGCGTTGTTGCTGCCGGCCGTGAGGCGGTCGATGCGCTCGAACAGCAGCACCGGGCGCGTCCAGCGCAGGCGGAAGACCAGGATCTCGGGCGCGGCGACGATGCGCACCGGGATCGGCACGCCGTTGGCGTCGAACGACACCGGGCGCGTGATGCCGTCGCCGTCGAGCAGTTCCAGCCACAGGTCGTGGCCGGCCGGGCAGGCGAGGATGGCGCCCGGCGCGCACTCGCCGATCGCGAAGTAGGACAGCGACTCCACGCCGGCGCGCAGTTCGGTGGCCTCGGCCTCCGCCTGCGCGACCACGGTCCACGCGCCACCCGGCGCGGCCTTGAGCAGGAGCACCGGGCCCTGCGCCGTGGGCGGCACCGGCAGGCGCACCGACGGCGTGGCGTCGAAAACCTGGCCATGCGGCGTGATCGCGTACACGCGGCCGATCACGCGCAGCGCGCCAGGCAGGGGCGGTGCATCGGGCGGATCGGCGACGATCTCGAAGGTCGCGGGCGTGGCGAGCGCGCCCGGCGGCAGCGAGAGCCTCACCCCATCCGGGCCCTCCACGACGCCGCCGGCCGGGCCGACCGCGGTCCCGCCGGGTTCGAAGCCGGCGGCGAAGATCAGGTCCGCGCCGCGGACCTGGGCGCCGACGGCGGCGGGCGCGAGCAGCATCGGCAGGGCCAGCAGCAGGCGGGCGAGGGCGGGGCGCAGGGGCATGGCGGCGGACCTTGGGTCGTGTTCTGTCCTCCCTCACGCCATCCGGTGCCACGACCTGTCGCCGGCGTTCGCGGCGGCGCGGCGGCGCTACCATCGAGAGCCCGATCCGCAGGAGCCGGACCATGGCAAGCCTCGCCCGCCGCGCCGCCCTGATCGTTGCGCTGGTGTGTTCCGGTGCGGTGTCCGCTGGCGGGGATGCGCCCGCCGCCACACCGCAGGCAGCGGCCTACGACGCCGCGCTCGCCCAGCGCACCGGCGCCGACGAACGCGGCATGCGTCCCTACGTGCTGGTGATCCTGAAGTCGAGCACGACCTCGGTGCCGAAGGGCGAGGCGCGCGATGCGATGTTCCGCGGCCACTTCGCCAACATGGAGCGCTTGGCGAAGGACGGCAAACTGGTGCTCGCCGGCCCGCTGGACGGCGTCGACGGCTGGCGCGGGCTGTTCGTGCTGGCGACCGACGACCTGGAGCAGGCGCGCGCGTGGGTCGCCACCGACCCGGTGGTGGCGCAGGGCGAGATGGTGCCCGAACTGCACAAGCTCTACGGCAGCGCGGCGCTGATGCTGGTCAACGAATTCCACGCGAAACTGCAGCCGGCGAAGCCGGCGGACTGAACGCATCCGCCGGCGACCGCCGCGGGCGCGGCGTCAGGTGCCGCCGGCCGCCGCGGGCGGTGGCGCGAGGTCGACCACGTACACACCGCCCGGTCCGGGCGGCTGCAGCGGGCCGCCGGCCAGCAGTTCGTTGCCGGGGCTGAGCACCGCGGTGTGGGCATCGAGGTCGAGCGCGTAGGCGGTCATGCGCCGGCGCCAGGCCTCGGGCGGATTGAGCACCGCATCGAGCGCCCAGCCGGCATCGGTGCGGCGATAGGCGTAGGCGAGGCCGGCGTTCATCAGGCGCATTTGGGCGCCGACCAGGATCGTGTCCGGATCGGCCGCGACCCAGTGGCCGAACATGTCGAGCGTCTGGCCGTTCGGCAGCGACAGGGTCTGCGCCAGCGACCAGCGACCCTCGGCCTCGCGGTAGACGTGGGCCACGCCGGTGTCCGCGACGCGCCCCTTGCCGCGCAGCGCAGCGACCACCAGCGTATCGCCGGCGAAGGCCACGGTGCGCGCGAATCCGGCGTCCTCGCCGGGATCGTCGATGCGCTGCACCAGCCGCCACGCGCCCTCCGTGCGCCGGTAGAGCAGCAGCGCATCGGCGCCCATCGCCGACACCGCGAGCCGATCGCCATCGAGGTCGAAGTGGGCGCCGAAGCCCGCGTGGCGTGCCGTGCCTTGTTCGGCCTGCGCCTTCTCGCGCTTCTCCGCCGCCACCTGCAGCGACTCCGGTCGCTCGATGGTGGCGCTTGGCCGCCAGCGACCGTCCTTGCGCTCGAACACGTGCAGCGCGCGGTTGTCGCCCCAGCCACCGATCGCGAGAGCCTCCGCCTCGCCGACCACCAGGGTGTCGCCATCGAGGTCGAGCGCGGCGCCGAAGCCCGCGCGCTCGCGCGGCGCGCTCATGTGCAGGGTCTGGGTCGGCTGCCAGGTCCCGTCCACCAGGGCATACAGGTGCACCGCGCCGACCACCTGGCCGTCGTGTTCGGCGACGAAGTCGCCGACCGCGAGCGTGTCGGGGCCAAGCGCGATCTGCGCGCCGAAAGCATCGCCCCCGCGGCCGGGCGCCGGCGACACCAGGCGCTGCGCATGGCGCCACGCACCGTCGCGGCGCGCGAAGAGATGCAGGGAGCCGCGCTGGACGCCGTCCGCCTCTCGCGATCCGCCGACGCCGATCCAGTCGCCGTGCACGCGCGGGTGGAAGCCGACCACCTCGCCGGGCTGGACCTCGCGCGGTTCGAGCAGGCGGGCCTCGGGCATGCGTGGCGCCGGTGGCGGCGGCGCCTGGGCGATGGCCGCGGCGACAGGCATCAACAGGGCAGGAAGGGTCCACAGTGTGGCGAACAGGGCGCGTTCCAGGCGGTTCATCGATCGATCCTCGGCAGCATGGAGTGTGGGATGGCCCGCGCGGGCCGGAGCCCGTGATGCGACGAGGCGACGCCCCGCCGCGCCGTAGCGAGGAAGTCGGTGTGCCCGCCCGTCCGTCAGGGCAGGCGCTGCACGCGCAGCGAGGCGCCCACCGCCAGGTACACCGGCGCCATCGCATCGGCGTCTTGCGGGAGTGACCAGCCGGTGAGTTCCCAGCCAACCTCGCCGTCGACCCGGTGGGTCACCACGTGCACGGCATCGATCGGGCCCAGGGTGTAGCGGCCGGAGCGCCATGCGCTGCCATCGGCATGCGTGCCTTCGGCCAGCGTGCGCCATGCAGGCTCCATCGCCTGCGCGCGCCGCCGCGACAGCGCGACCGCATCGGCATCCGCGATGGGCTGCATGCGCTGCAGCACGAGGAAGGTCGGGCATTCGAAGGGCGTGGCGTCCGGCGCGCAGTGCGCGGGCTGGAAGCGCTGCACCCAGTCGACGTCGCTGGCGGCCTCGACCCAACCCGCGGGCAGGTCGAAGGACACGCCCAGTGGCGACTCGACGCGCTGTACCGCTGCGTCCGGCGGCGCACCCAGGGTACCGGCGCTCCACAGCAGGGCCAGCGCGAGCGCGCGACGCGGCAGTCGGGTCATGGCGATCCTCCATCCGGCCGCGCAAGGGACGGCCCTCGACGGGTCCTGCGTGGGATGATGGGCGAACCGTGCAGCCGCGCGCCGTCGCTCTTGCCGCTCTTCGATCCCGCGAGCCGATGAAGACCGTCCGCATCCTGTTCTGGCTGGTCCTGCTGCCCACCGTGCTGCTGGTCGTCGGCTATCGCCTGAACGCCTCGCTCGGCGGCGGCCGCGCGCAAGACCTCGCGCAGCGCGCCGACGTCGAACGCGCGCGCGAGGCACGCGAAGCCACCGCGCGCGCCGAGGCCGAATCCGTGCAGCGCCGGCTCGACGCGCAGGCCACGCTGGCGCGCGAATGCCTCGCGCTGGCCGACCGCGCCACCGGCGGCGCCCTGCGCGATGCCGACCCCCTGCTGGTGCTGGTCGCCGGCGGCGGCTGCGGCCCGACGTGCGACCTCGACGCCACCGCGTCCGCACTGGCCGACGAGTGGCGCTTCTACAGCCTGAATGTCCTGCTGCTGCGCACGCGCGAAGGCGGCCCGGCGGCATCGCCGCTCGGCGTCACCACCCTGGTGCTGCCGCAGTGCGCCGGGCTCGCCAGCGGCCATGGCGACGACTACTTCCTGCGCCTGCGCGACGGCTCGCTGTCCAGCGGTGGCGAGCGCTACGCGCAGGCGCTGCGCGCGGCGCCCGACAGCGGCCCGCCGCCGTTCGCGCCCGACGCGCTGCTGAAGGCGCATTACGACGCGCGCTGATCCGGCGGGGCCGCTCTCTGTGGGAGCGAGCAACGCTCGCGACCGGCACATCTGATCCCCCGTCGCGTTGATGTTGCGGTCGCGAGCGTTGCTCGCTCCCACAAGGCCTGATACATCCGACGACGCGCCCACATCCAACCTTGCCCCGCCAGGTGACCGATGCCTGTGGGAGCGGCGCGCGCGCCGCGATGACCCTGCCATCCTGCCGCAACCCCGATCGCCCATCGCGCTGCACGCAGCGCTCCCACAACAGCCCTCACCTCCGCCGGTCACCGAAACCCTGTGGGAGCGGCGCGTGCGCCGCGATCGCCGTCCCGGCGCGCTCCAACCCTGATGGCCCATCGCGCCGGACGAACCGACGCACTGTCATTCCCCGGACCCGTCCTGAGCGTATGATCCCCGCCAGGCCGCCCGGGAACGGCGATCAAGGAGGCGGCGATGGGCGTGCTCGACGACCTGCTGCGCGCACGCGAGCGCTTCGACGGCTGGCGCGAGATCCAGCACGCCGCGCAACGGCGGCGCGACGATCCGCGCATCGAGGCCGAACAGGCCAACGCGCGCACCCGCTTCCTGCGCCCCGACGACCCGGCCTTCGCCGAGCGCGTGTTCGAGGCCAGCGACCTGATGCCGGTGCGCTACCTCGCGCTGGGCCAGTGGGCCGCGCGACCGGTGGGGCGCATCCACCTGCGCTCCACCGGCGAGGGCGATGCCTTCGCCACCGGCTTCCTGGTGGCACCCGGCCTGCTGCTGACCAACTGGCACGTGCTGAAGTCGCGCGACCACGCCGCCGCCGCGCAGGTGGTCTTCGACGCCGAGGACGACGTCGACGGCCGGCCGCGCCCGGCGCAGGAATTCGCGCTGGACCCCGATGCCGCCTTCGTCGCCGACCCGCGGCTGGACTTCTGCTTCGTCGCCGTGCGCGATCGCAGCAGCGGCGGCGTGGCGCTGTCGCGCTTCGGCTACCTGCGCCTTTACGAGGTCACCGGCAAGGTGATGCGCGGCGAGTACGCCACCATCATCCAGCACCCGCACGGCCGGCAGAAGCACATTGCGCTTCGCGAGAACCGCATCGAGGTCTACGTCTACGACGCCGAGGCCGGCAAGGACGCGGCGGACAACGACTATCTCTACTACCGCACCGACACCGCGCAGGGGTCATCCGGCGCGCCGGTGCTCAACGACCAGTGGTACGTGATCGCCCTGCACCGCCGCGGCGTGCCGCAAACGCGCCGGCAGCTGCGCGAAGGCTACAAGCGGAAGCCCGGCCGCAAGCCGCGCCCATCCGACTACGAGGACGTCGTCCTGCGGCGCGACGGCACGCCCGCGCGCGAGGGCGACCCGGATTCGATCATCGCCTACGTGGCCAACGAAGGCGTGCGCGTGAGCCGCATCCTGCGCCGGCTCGACACGCTGGGCCGACTGCGCGACGCCGACGCCCAGCACGCCCGCGCCATTGCCACCCGCGTGCGCAGCGTGGCCAAGGACCTGTCGCTGGGCCCCTTCGAGCGCCCCACCGCCACCCGCGCTGCGGGCCCGCGCCGCCTGCCGCGCGACGCGAATGGCGAAGCGCTGGAACTCGTGCGTCGCGACCTCGACAAGTTCCCCGCCATCGGCGAACTCGGCTACGACCCGGACTTCCTCGGCATCCCCGCCCCACTGCCCGTGCCGCGCCCTGAACTGCGGCGCGAACTGGCGATGCGGCGCGATGACCCGACCCGGTACCTGCTCGAGTTCCGCCACTTCACCACCTGCATGCACGCGCGCCGCCGCCTGCCGGTGTTCGCCGCCGCCAACCTCGGCACGGTCGGCAAACCCGACACGCTGCCGAAGAACCGCCCGCAATGGAGCATCGACCCGCGCATCGCCGAAGACCACCAGCCCGACGATTCGATCTTCTCGTCGATGCTCCAGCGCGGCCACCTCGCCGCGCGCGACATCGTGCTCTGGGGCAAGACCGCCAGCGAGCGCAGCGAAGCCGACCGCCACAGCTTCACCCTGACCAACGCCTGCCCGCAGCTGGCGAGGTTCAACAGCAGCGGCGGCGAATGGTGGAAGGTCGAACGCGCGATCGAGGAATCGCTCGCCGCCGCCGGCAAGGCCAGCCTGTTCGCCGGCCCCGTGTTCCGCGCCGACGACCAGGACTACGACGACCTGCGCAGCGGCGATTCCGATGCCAACGAAGGCACCGGCATCCGGATTCCCACCCGCTTCTGGATGATCATCGCCTGGGTCGACAACGGCGAACTGCGGCGGCGCGCCTTCGTGCTCGACCAGCGCGCGGAGTTGCGCGCGGTGGTGGAAGATGGTGGTCTCGAGATGGACTTCGATGTGCCGACGGGGGTGACGGAGAGCACGGTGGGCAAGGTGGGGCGGATGGTGGATTTGGGGTTTGGGGTGTGAGGTCGACATACGCAGCGATATCGCGGCTGAGCGCCCTCGACGGCTTCCGCTAGTTGGCAAGAGCCGTACTCTGACCCCTGAATTCTAAGCTTGGGCGCACGCGATGGCGAGGCGCAATTTGGTGGACATCCTAGGCCGCGATCGCGTGACTTGCATCGGACCAGTCACCACACGAGGCAGACGCCGCTACTGAACGAGAACCGCACCTCGCCATCGCGACGGGTGGTCAGCACATACCGCGCACCGCCATCGCGGAACCACGCGATGCCTTTCACCTTCTTCGAGTAGTAGCCCGTCGTCTCCTGCGTGTTGTATTGCTTGTAGTCGTCAGAGGTGACCACGATGTTCGGGTTGCAGCGGTGCTCATCAAACATCTCGGGGCATATGCCGTTTTCTCTGCCATGGTGCGGAGCAACCAAGACGTTCACCCCAGCAACGGCATTCCGAAACGGAGAACACGTCCTCAGCATGTTCTCAAAGCCCTTGCGCTCCATGTCGCCGGGGAACATGAAGGTGATGCCACGGATGTTGAGCAGGGCGACAAGGCTCAGGTTGTTCTCGTCGTCAAAGAATGGGTAGGGATTCCAGAACCAGCTTAGGTCGAGCCCCGGGATGATTGGCGGTACCTGCTCCCACTGCATTCCGCGGCGAACGGCGAGCACAGCCGCCAACTCTTCAATGCCCGGCCCCATGTCATCTTCGGACTTCAGGTGGGCGATCGCTTCGGGAGAAACGGTTGGGTTTCCCAGGATGCAGCCGATGCCGATACCCCGCGCGCGCAGGTCCGGGAAGCCGGACATGTGGTCTTCGTCGTAGTTGGTGGCTATCAGCAGATCAATCCACTTGACGCCCAGCCCCTGCAGGTGTTGACCCGGGTACCACGGTCTTCCATTCAGGCTCACCGCATGGCCGCAGTCGATGAGCACTCGCTTGACTCCCGCAGGAGTGGGGATGGTCAGCAGCGCGCACTGGCCGTGGTCGACATCGAAAATCTGGAGCACGCCATCCTTGAGCGCAACCGTCATGCCTTCGGTTCCTCGTTGTCGCTGGCGAAAGCCCACGCTGTGAACACTTCTATCGCGAAGTGCCGATAGAACTTCAAGTAACGGAGCGTCATACCGAGGCTCACGAGGAGCGAGACCCGCGCCCATAGTAGATGTTCGGCCGGCCCATCCGACTGCAAGTATGACCAGTAGAGGATAGCTGCATTCACAAGGCCTACCAGCGCAACGTTGCGACAGAAGCCATACAGGTTCATGAAACTGTCGAGCCTTGCAGCAACCGCCGGAGTACCGCGACCGTAAACATGCGCCGGCCAGAAAAGTGTTTCGCCAGGCTGGTCGACTCCGACTTTCCTGCCTTTCGCTAACACAGCCCTTTGAGTCTCGCCCGGTAGCGATGCAAAGTAGCTCGGCATGAGCCTCCGCACCCAAAACCATGCTTTGGGCTGACCAAAGAGTATGTTGCGGGGATAGCCGAGCAGTCTGCCCACCAGCAGTTTCTCGTAGAGCCAAGACGACGCTGAGGCCACCAGTTGGCCCACCGTGTAGGCTATCAACACGACGACGATGCCTTGCACTACGGTCCAACTCTCGCGCATAAGGAGCTTGGTGCCTGCCGCTTGGTCGACCGCGAACAGCAGCATGAAGCCGCACTTAGGTATGCCCAAAAGTCGTACGACGTGAACGGAATCCTTTGGTCCATGAGTCGCTCCTCTTTGCCTGCGTGTTTTGTCGATACCTTGTGTACACCTGAAACGCAAGAGCGCCCCCTGTTGTCAAAACCAAAGCCGGGACACCCATGATTCCGCAATCTGCTGACGCCCCCGATCGGCGTTTTCGTGCAGGCACCGCGCCGGGTCGGGCCGATACTCCTAAATAGGCGAAACCGGGGTCCGAACCGGAACTGGGACATCCATCATTCGATGATTGGCTGAAACTGCGAGACCCGGATACCCAAACCACGGGAGCCGGACGCGCATGATTCCGTCCGCTGACACCCCCGATCAGCGTTTTCGTACATGTACCGCGCCGGGTCGGGCGCACACTTGGCCCATGACCTCGCGCCGCCGCCAGATCGTCGATTCCTCGGTCTCCGGCTTCTACCGCGAGGCTGGGCATCGATGGTTTGGCGGAAGCTGGCGGCAAGACGGCGTCGGTGGGTCGGCGGTCGCGTATTGACATATGCAATACACTAACGGAGAGTGCTTGGCATGGGTGCCGGCTTCGAACGGAACGGCGTCCTGTTCGTGTGGGACGTGGCAAAGGCATCGTGCAACCGGCGAAAGCACGGGGTCGCGTTCGAGCAGGCAGCGGAGGCGTTCTTCGATCCGTCCCTCCGCGTCGTCCAAGCCGATCGAAACCAGCAGCCACGCGACGCGCTGATCGGTTACGGCACTCAGGGACGCCTGCTGTTCGTCGTCCACTTGATCATCGAGGGCGAAACGATCCGCATCGTTTCCGCCTTGAAGGCCACCGCAGCTGAGCGATAGACCCATGATTCCTGACAAGCTGAAGCGCCGGCTGGCAAAGGACCGGAAGATGGTGTCGGTGACGCTGCGCATGCCGCAGGACGTGGTCGATTCCCTGAAGACCCTGGCCCCGCTGAAGGGCCTGGGTGGCTACCAGGCGCTGCTGAAGGCTTATGTCAGCGAAGGCCTGCGCCGCGACGAGGCCGCCCATCTGTTCGGCCCCGCCGCACGCCTCGCCGAAGCGCTGCGCAAGCGCGGGGTGCCCGCCGAACTGATCGAGCAGGCCTCGCGCGACGTGGCCTGAGCCACAGGCCCCGCAGGACCTGTCACCCCACCACGCCGTGGATGCCCGGCGCTGAAAGGTAATGGCCATCGGTCAACGGATGAGCGAGCAGCAATATCCCGCCGTGCTGGACCCTGAGCGGGTCGGCACCTATCCGGCGCTGGCGAAGTCCGGCGGCGGCTTCGTGTGGGATGCCGTCCTTGAGTATCGGGTCTGGTGCCACCCCGAGCACGGCGCATCCGATGTCTGCGATGGCAGCGACTACTACTACGCCTTCGCCAGCCACGAAGAGGCGGCCGCGTTTGCCGACGCGACCGAAGGCGCGGAGGAGCCGCTGGCGCTCGTGCTGCAGGAAGAGCACATCAACGAGCCCGAGCCCGGCGTCTACGTCCACGTCAAGGAGCCCCGGATCACGGAGTGGCCGGTGGCGTTCCTTTCGCGCCCGCGCCGCAACGCGGCGACGATTCCCGCGTTCCTGGCGCCGGACGCGCCCGCCAACCGGCTCGACATCCTCCGCGGCGTCGCGGCGGCGACCGGCGCCGGAGCGAAACAAGACCCTTCATGACTCCGCCAGCGACATCGATTGGGGACAACTATTGCCCAGTGATCGTCGAATCGTGCCACGCTTGGCCCAGCTGGCGGATCAACGAGTTGGAACAGACCGCTGATGGAGTTTCGGCATGGAGCCCAGGACGCTCATCGAAGACATGTCACCGAACGGGAACCTGCAGGCGTTCGTCGAGCAGGATGACCGGGTGGCGCACTTCTACCTTTGGGGTGGACCGGAGAGCCCTTTCGGTACGCGCGTGTGCTGGGTCCGCAACCTGAAGCCCGGCTACGACGATCCGGCGCAGATCGGCGAGGCCATGCAGGCCGGCACGCCACCCATGCTGCACAAGGGCGCCTGTCGGCACCCGTCCGGCGCCGTGCCGCTGGTGGGCGAGCGCCTGCGAATCGTCTGGTTCGAGGAAGGCGATGCGGCCGCACTGCTGGAAGACGGCGAACTGCTGGCCGTCATCCCCGGCTGGAGCGGCGACGGTGGCATGCGCGGGTATGCGAGGGACTGCACGGAGCCGACATCCCTCTGCTGGCCGCTCGCACCGGCGCTCGAGACCCTGGCAAGCCGCGTCAGGCGTGCACAGGCGTTCTGGGACTCGTGGAGCAGCGAGACGAATCCGTGGACCGGGATGCAGGATGCGCTGATCGCCGCCTACGGCGCGCTGGGCGCGTACTCGAACTACTACGCCATCGATGGCGGCAAGTGGCCTCCGAAGGCCATGCTCCGCATCCCGGTCGGCGACTCGGTCGTCCTCGTGACGCTGGGCATTTCGCTTCGACCCCAACCCAAGGTCGAGGGCGCGTTCGAAGACCCATCGCCGCACCGCCGCATCGAACTCGGGATGTGCCTGGGGCCACCGTTTGCGACCGACGAGCACGTCATGCGGATGGCGCGCTACATCAGCGCCCAGTCCGACCTGCCCTGGACCCAATTCACCTGGTTGGGCAACGGCCACACGATCGCGTGCGATGTGCTGCCCGGTGGCGAATCGGGTGGCTTCACGTCGGTCGTGCTGCTCTCGTCGCCAGCGGGCGTGCCGAACATCACGCTGCCGCGCTTCCGGGATGATGACGTGTCCGTGCTTTGGCTCGTTCCGATCACCGAAGCCGAGCGGCTGCTTGCGGTCGAGCAAGGCAGCGCGGCCCTCGCAGCACGCCTGTGGTCGCGCGGCTTCAACTGGGCCCATCGCCCGCGACCGTCCGTGGCTTGAGCGGGCAGACAGGCACAGCCCTGATCCCTCGGCCTGCGTGCTGCGAACGTCCCTATCCAAGGGACTTCGACGTGCAGACCCGCGTCACCGAGACCACGCTGGCGAAGGTGTCGCGGATGACCGATCTGCGTTTTGGCGATTGGGGGCGCGGCGCCGCGGGGTGGTGACAGCGACGGCCCAGGCCCCAGCGGGCGCATCGCTTCGAACATCGTTCGGCCGCAGTCCGCGGTCGTGGCGCACGAGCAGTCGTCCGAAGCGACGGAACGAATCTCGCGGCAAGCACCGCGATGGCCGGCCCTTACTGGGCCCTGAGCCCTGGGCCCTGGGCCAAAGCTCCCGCAAACCTCGACCCGACCCCACGCTATACCGCTACGCCCCGCGCAAGGCCTCCACCGGATCCACCGCCGCCGCGCGGCGCGCGGGCAGCCAGCAAGCGAGCAGGGCCGCGCACAGCAGCACCACCAGCACCGCGGCGAACGACCACGGGTCGAACACGCCGACGCCGAACAGCATCCGGCGCAGGCCGAAGCCGGCGGCGGCGGCGCCGAACACGCCGAAGGCGATGCCGATCGCCACCGTGCGCATGCCCTGCCCGACCACCTGGCGCAGCACCACCTCGCGCCGCGCGCCGAGCGCGAGCCGCACGCCGATCTCGCGCACCCGCTGCGCGACGTGCCAGGCCACCACGCCGTAGATGCCGATCGCCGACAGCAGCAGGGCCAGGCCCGCGAACACGCCGACCAGCACGCTGTTGAAGCGCGCCGGGCGCAGCACGTCGACCAGCACCTGCTTCATGGCGAAGGTGTCGGCCACCGGCTGGTCGCGGTCGATCGCCCACACGGCCTCGCGCACCGCCGGCGCGAGCGCGAGCGGATCGCCCTCGGTGCGCAGCAGCACCGTCATTGCATTGCGCGCGACCGGGTGGTTCCACACCTGGTCGATCGGCAGGAAGGCCATCGGTGGCGGCTCCGAGGCGGGCCCGAAGTGGCGCAGGTCGGAGACCACGCCGACCACCGTGGTCCACTGGAAGGTGTCGAGGCCCGGCGGCAGCATGCCGGGCGTGACCAGGTTCGGCGGAATGCCGACCATCACGCGGCGGCCGATCGGATCGCCCTCCGGCAGGAACTGGCGCACCGCGGCCTCGTTGAGCACCACCACCGGCTCTCCGCCGGCGCGGTCGTGGTCGCCGACCAGCCGCCCGCGGCGCAGTTGCAGCCCCTGGGCGGCGAAGAAATCGCCCATCACCATGCCGAACTGGGTGCCGCGCAAGGCGTTGAGGTCGGTGTAGGTCTCGCCTTCGACCAGCAGCGGCAGTCCGCTGCCGCCGCTCATCGCGGCGTTGGTGCCGGCGCCCACCGCGACCACGCCGGGCAACGGGCGCAGGCGCTCGAGCACGCCGCGGAACACCTCGGTGGCCTGGGTGCCGACCGGGTAGGTGCGTTCGGGCAGGCGCAGCGGCGCGATCAGCAGGTGCGCGGTCTCGAAGCCGAGGTCGACGCGACGCAGGGCATCGAGGCTGCGCAGCAGCAGGCCGGCGCCCACCAGCAAGGTCACCGCGAGCGCGACCTGGGTCACGACCAGCGCGCCGCGCACGCGCTGCGCGCGGCGCGAGGCAGTACCGCCGCCACCTTCGCGAAGGGCTTCCGACGAGACCTCGGTGGCGCGCGCCAGCGCGGCGGCGAGGCCGAAGGCCAGCGTGCAGGCCACGCACAGCAGCAGCGCGAACAGCAGCACGCTGGCATTGAGTTCGATCCGCGCCTCGGCGGGCACCATGCCTTCGGGCAGCAGCAGCAGCAGCGCGCGCAGGCCGAGCCAGGCCAGCGCCACGCCCGCCGCGCCGCCGAGCAGCGCGACCGGCAGGCCCTCGGCGGTGACCTGCCGCAGCAGGCGGCCGCGGCTGGCGCCGATCGCCGCGCGCACGCTGAACTCGCGCTCGCGGGTGGCGGCGCGCGCCAGCACCAGGTTGGCCACGTTGACGCAGGCGATCAGCAGCAGGCAGCCGACCGCCGCCGACAGCGCCAGCAGCGCGGGCCGGATCTGCCCCGCCACGCTGTCGGCGAGCAGGGTGGTTTCCGCCGCCACGTCCTTGTTGGAGTCGGGGAACTGCTGCGCGATGCGGGCCGAGATCACGTCGAGTTCGCGGTCGGCGTCGGCCAGCGTGGCGCCGGGCGCGAGGCGGCCGAGCGCCCAGCCGCTGTTGCGGAACAGCCGGTTCTGCATGAAGTCGTCGTCGGCCTTGGAGGCGGCCGGCACCCACACATCGGCGGCCCAGAACCTGAACTCGGGCGGCATCACGCCGCGCACCGTGTAGGCGCGGTCGTCGAGTTCGATCGTGCGCCCGACGACATCCGGCGCGCCGCCGAACTGCCGCTGCCAGGCGCCGTGGCTGATCACCACCACGGGTGCGGCACCCGGCGTGTCGTCGGCGGCGCCGAACACGGTGCCGAGCGCGGCCGGCATGCCGAGCAAGGTCCAGGTCGAGGCCGTCATCGCCGCGCCGCGCACGAAGGCGGGCTCGGCCGCGCCGGTGAGCACGTAGCGCTCGTCGCTGACCCAGGACAGGTGCTGCAGCCGCGTCGCCTGGCGCTGCCACTCCTGGTAGTCGAGCCAGGTCACCGGCATCGTGCCCTCCTGGCCCTCGCGCATCTGCCCCACGAAGGCGATGCGGTCACCCTGTTCGTACGGGAAGGGCTGCACCAGCACGGCGTGGATCACGCTGTAGATCGCGGTGTTGGCGCCGATCCCGAGCGCGAGCGTGAGGATCGCGACCAGCGCGAAGCCGGGCTGGCGCGCCAGTTGGCGCAGGGCGAGGCGCAGGTCGTTCATCGGGGTTCCGGTGATGGCTGTCCCGGAACGCAATGCACGTCGGATGCCGAGGGGATCGGGGCCCTGATGGGCTGAATGGGTCCGCGTCCGGACGCCGCGCCGCCCGCCAGCGGACAACATGTCCGCTGGTGGGCGCGCGTCGGCTCACGGCGGCTCGAAGCCGTCGCCGAACACGCCGGCGAACACCGTCACCCAGGCGGTGTTGCTGTCCGGGTAGGCATCGCCGTCGATCGGCAGGGCATTGAGCGGGATGTCCCGGCCCTCGCCCGGCGGGATGCCGCGCGCCAGCGTCAGGCGCAGCGGGCAGCGCACCTCGCCGCCGGCCGGCAGCACCTGCGGGGCGGTGCGCCACTCGGTCCCGGTCTGGGTCACGCCGCACGCGCTGCCACCGATCGTGTAGCCCGCCGGCAGGGTGCCGCCTAGGCTGGCGTCGGCGGTGGCGAAGGTGGACGGATTGCGCAGCGTCAGCAGCAGCGGCACCGAGCCACCCGGCACCACCTCGCGGCGCCCGACCACCGGCGCGGCAGGCCCGGCATCGGACAGCGAGGCCAGCGCGACGAGGTCCGCCGCGGTGTCCGGCGGCAGCACGGGCAGCGAGGCACCGAGGTTGTCGAGCGTGAGCACGTTGCTCGCGCCGGCGTCGTCGCGCGGCACGCCGTTGCCGCTGCCGGCGAGGAAGGCGCCGAGCGGGCGCGGCGATCCCTCGTACACCTGCGCCTCGCTGCGTCCTTCGAACAGCAGGCGTCCGTCGCGATACAGCAGCACGCAGCCGTCGGCGCGCACATCCCACGCCAGCCGCGCGCGCTGCCCGGGCGCGAAGGCGGTGTTCAACCGCACGTACTCGCCGCGCTGCGCGTCGAAGCGCTGGAACACGTAGCCGATGCGCTGGGGCCCGACGGCCAGCGTGAGGTGCGGCGTGAGCAGCCCGCTCACCGGTCCGGTGTCGGAAAACGGCGAGAACAGGAAAAAGGTCTGCACGGGTGGCAGCACCACATCGACCGCCAGCACGCCGGGCGCGGCATCGAACACGCGCCCGGCCGACCAGGTGAACGCCGCCTGCGGCGTGCCGTACACGCGCAGCGAACGGCCGTCGATGCCGGCGGCGACGATGGCGGCATCGCCGCCCGGCGAGGGCACGTACCAGCCGCCCGCGTTGGGCAGCGGGCCGGGGGCGTAGGACTCGAAGTCGTCGACCGGGACCGCGAGCGCATGACGCGACGGCTGCGCCGAGACCACGGTGATTGCAGCGCTCCCCGGTGCCGGCAGCGCCGGGATTGGCACGGGCCGCGCGGCGGCGCTGGCGGAGACGACCACCGCGGCGGCCAGACACCGCCATTGACGCAGGAGCAGGACTGTATTGGACATCGGTACTCCCGCCGGCGAATGAAGCGCCTGACGACCGGATCGTTCGGTCCGCGGACTCCCCACAGGATTGCAGCGGTGTCATCGACCTGATTCCGTGACCTTGATCGCAGGCGAGGCGTGACAGCGCGCATTTCGGGGCAAGTCTGCCCCGGGCGAGTGCCAGCTCCAGCCCGGAGCCGATCGCATCCTGCCGTCGACGGCAGGCCGCGGGCCGCCACCTGCGTGCCTGGACGGCCGGCATCGGGCGCCACCCTCGGCCTCCGATCGTCCACGCGGCGCGCAGGATGCGGACCGCTGGTGCAGCAGCGCCGCCGCTGGTGCCGGCCTTCACTTCGCCTGAGCCCCGGCGGCGCGGAACGCGCCCACGCTGTGTCCAGCGGCCAGCCGGCCGTGGACCGACGGAGGCGATGACGATGCGCTGGATGGTGTTCAATGTCCTGGGATTCCAGGCAGTGTGGTGGGCCTGCGTGCTCGGCGCGGGCGAGGGTTCGACGTGGCCCGGACCGCTGGCAGCGGCCGTCTTCGTGGCCTTGCACCTTCGCTTCACGCCGACGCCGGGGCGCGACCTGCGCCTGCTGACCGCGGCCGTGCTGCTGGGCCTGCTGTTCGACGGCCTGCTGGGCGCCAGCGGTGCAGTGGCCTATGCCACGGCGAACGAGGTGCGCGCACTGGCGCCGGCCTGGATCCTCGCGCTGTGGGCGGGGTTCGGATTGACCTTGACCCATTCGATGGCGTTCTTCGCGACGCGACCGGTGGCGGCCGCGCTGTTCGGCCTGGTCGGCGGACCGCTGGCCTATGCCAGTGCCGGAGCGGTCGCGGGCGCAGCTTCGTTTCCGCAGGGCGTCACGATCGGGCTGGGCGCGGTGGCCCTGGCCTGGGCGCTAGCCATGCCCTTGCTCTACGCGATCGACCGCCGCTTTGGCGCCGTTCGCCAGCAGGCCGCGGCATGAGCGCCGTCGAGATCCTGCTCGTGGTCTGGGTCGCCGCAGCGCTGGGCATGGGAGCGGCCTATGTCTACGCGCGCGCGCGCCGCAACATGGGCTACGTCGACGTGTTCTGGGCGCTCGGCATGGCGCTGGCGGCGATCACGGTCGGATTGCTCGCCGGAGGCGATCCGCTGGTGCGACTCCTGGTGGCCGCCCTCGGCGGCCTCTGGGGGCTGCGCCTGTTCCGGTTCCTGTGGCAGCGCGTTCGCGGCGAGGCCGAGGACGGGCGCTATCGGGCGATGCGCGAGGCGATCGGCGACGGCGGGCCGCGCTGGTTCGCCTTCTTCCAGTTGCAGGCGCTGGTGATCGCGCTGTTCGCGCTGCCGTTCATCGCCGCAGCCTCCGCGCCCGGCGGCTTCGACAGTCCTTGGCTGTGGCTGGCAATCACGGTGTGGCTGGTGGCCATGGCGGGCGAAACGCTCGCGGATCGCCAACTTCACGCGCACCGTCGCGACGTCGCGCAGCGCGGCCGCACCTGTCGCCGCGGACTGTGGGCGTGGTCGCGGCATCCGAACTACTTCTTCGAATGGCTGCACTGGTTCGCCTATGTGGCGCTCGCCGCCGCCGGCCCGCTGTGGTGGCTGGCATGGCTCGGTCCGTTGCTGATGTTCGCCTTCCTGTGGCGGGTCAGCGGTATCCCGTGGACCGAGGCACAGGCGCTGCGCAGCCGCGGCGACGACTACCGCCGCTACCAGGCCGAGGTCAGTGCGTTCTTTCCCTGGCCACCCGCGCGCGGTGCGGCACGCGCCACCACCGGTTGAACCCGAGGAACCCTACATGAAGACGATGCTCACACTGGCGCTGATCGCAGCGCTGCATGCCGCACCGGCGCACGCGCTCGTGCAGCGCGAAGTGGCGCTGGCCAGCGACCTCGACGACGGCGCGGCCCTTTATCGCGAGGAACACCTCGTGCGACGGGTCGATGGCGACCCCGCCGAGCGGCTGGTGCTGTACCGCTGCCTCGATGGCGTGGCCTTCGCGCGCAAGCGCGTGCGCTACGCGGACGCACCGACGGCGCCTTCGTTCCTGCTCGAGGATGCGCGCAGCGGCTACCGTGAAGGCGCCGAGCGCACCACCGCGGGCACGCGCGTGGCGTGGACTGCGCCGGGCGAGGCGGAGGCAGCCGCGCTGCTGCCGCCCGGCCCACTGGTCGCCGACGCGGGTTTCGACGAATGGGTGCGCGCGTCGTGGGTCCCGCTCACCGAAGGCCGCACGCGTTCGATGCAGTTCCTGGTGCCCTCGCGCCTGCGCACCTATCGCTTCGACGTCGCGCCGGTCGGCGCGGACGATCCCTCGTTGCGCGCCTTCCGCCTGCGGCTGGGTGGCTGGTTCGGCTGGCTGTTGCCCTCGATCGAGGTCGCCTACGACGCCGAAACCCGACGGCTGGTCCGTTTCGAGGGCCTTTCGAACCTGCGCGACGACGCGGGTGAACGCCCGTTGAAGGTGCGCATCGAGTTCCCCGTGCCACCGGTGCCGGTCGATCCAGTCCTGTTCGATCGCGCGCTGGACGAGCCACTGGTGGCCTGTACCGTGCGGCGCGCGTGACGGAAGGCGTCCATCGCGCTGCGATGTGGGCGCGTCCACATTCGACCCAGACAGAGGAGTTCCATGACCATGTTCCGCATCCTGACCCTTCTCACCGCCATCGTGCTCTCTGCGTGTGCGGGTCCCGCCGCGAGCGAGCGCGCGCCGATGGTGGCCGCGCCGTCCGTCGACCTGCCGCGCTTCGCGGGCACCTGGTACGTGATCGGCCACATTCCTTATTTCTTCGAGGAAGGCAAGGTGGCCCTGCGCGATGAGTATCGCCTGCGTCCCGACGGACGGATCGACAATGACTTCGTGTTCAAGAAGCGCTTCGACGGGGAGGATCGCCGCTGGCGCGGCGTGTCCACCGTCGTGCCCGGCAGCGAGGGCGCGCGCTGGAAGGTGCAGTTCGTGTGGCCGCTGTCGACCGAGCTGGTGGTCGTGCACGTCGACGACGACTACCAGGGCGCCGCGCTGGCGACGCCGGATCGCAAGTTGGCCTGGGTGTTCGGTCGCGAAGCGACGATGGATTCCGCGCGCTACGACGCGCTGGTGGCGAGGCTCGTGGCGCAAGGCGTGGACCCCTCAACGCTGAGGATGGTTCCGCAGGTGGCGCCGGGAACCTGAAAGCGCGCGGCGACTGTGTTGCCCGACGCGCGAGATCGCGAAGCCGATTTCGGGGCGCCGCTGTCGTCGCCTTCGAAATCGCCGCGCCCGGGGATGGCGCTCTGGACCTTGGGCGACGACGCGCGCGCCCGGAAGCTGGCGGGGCGGCCTGCGCCGGACCGCGGCTTCAGGGCGCTGGCGCGCCGCCAGCGCACTCGTCGCAGCCCGCCATCGCAGTGGGTTGCTCGGTGTAGCGATACGGACCGGCAATTCGGTCCTCATCGCCGGGGCCGATCGCGTGCCACCGCTTGCGCCAGGGATTCACGTTGGTGGGACTGCGGCTGTCGTAGCATTCCAGCCAGTTCGGAGCAAACGGGTTTGCGGGTCGCAATGGCGTGGCGCATGTCGTGGCGAAGGGTCTGGGTGTGGTGGCTGACCGTGTCGTTCGCGCTGGCCCTGCTGCTGTCCTTCACCGATTCCGAAGTGACCCAGGGCCTGGGGCTGCTGCCGGCCTTCGCGCTCTGGTTCGCGCACGTGAGCGTCGGGCTTTTGCTCGCCGTGTTGTGCGTGCGCGGCCTGGCCAAAGTTCGCGCGCTCGCGCGTCTGCCTGCACTGGTGCAGCGGCTGTTGGGCGGGCTGATCGGCAGCGTGCTGTTCGCGCCGCTGGCATTCGGTATCGAGTCCCTGTGGCCGCCCGAGGGCGAGGAGATCGTCGACGGCTTCCTCGACGAGTGGGAGCGCGCCGGGGGCGCGCTCGCGGTGGTTGCGGAGTGGCTGCGTCTCGCGCTGCAGTACCTCAGCAGTTGGGCGCTGCTCAACCTGCCGCCGCTGCT
This sequence comes from Lysobacteraceae bacterium, assembly GCA_021299185.1. GTDB lineage: Bacteria > Pseudomonadota > Gammaproteobacteria > Xanthomonadales > Ahniellaceae > UBA4656. The sequence goes on from JAJTHZ010000010.1 coordinate 47,409, forward strand.
CGCCTCCCAGCGCCCGGAACTGAACCACCCGCAGGATCCCCCCCCGCAGCGACGAGCCGCGTTCGATCCCGGTGGCGCCGGACGCGCAAGCCGCGACATCCCCGGTCGTTCCGGCGCCGGATCTCGTGTCGCGAGCGATCGAGACAGCGCCGGATCCGAGCCATACGCCGGCCTCGCCAAGGGCGCAGGGCGACCCACGGCCACACCCGCCGACCCCGCAGCCGGCGGCCGCGGAAGCAGCGACCGATGCGTCGTCGACGCCGCTGCTCGATCGCATACCGCCGGCGATCGGGCGCCAGCTCGTCGTGGTGCAGTCCGATCTGCACTACCTTCTCGTGCGTTCGACCCGCGGCACCGCGACCGTTCTCGGCTCGATCGCGGAACTCGAGTCGGAGCTCGGTGATCGGGGCCTGCGGGTCCACCGGTCGTTCTGGGTGGCTGTCGACCAGGTTCGCAAGGTACGGCGTACCGCGCGCGGTTGGTTCTGCATCATGTCCGACCAGAGCAAGGTCCCGATCAGTCGGCGACGGATCGCGACGGTGAAGGAACGGATCGGCGTCGACTTCGTCGTCAACGACGACCTGTCCCAGGGCGGATAGGCGGCCTACCGGGCCCACGTTGGCGCGATCGATTCGCGCACCGAACGATCGGCGGGATGCGACGCGACCCCCACGGCGAGATCCAGACGGGGGGATCGCGTCGCCGCGGCGCGGCACCCGTCGGGTGGGCCGATCACCGGCCGCTCGGCGAAGCCGCGTCGCATGCGCACTTCAGGGCGCCCGGCAGACCGCGTCCGGTGCCGCGCTCGGACTCAGGCGACAGGGCGATCCGCCGCGCGGGGGCTGATTGCCGCAACGGCACGAGGATGCGTCGGGCAACGTCAGTCGCGCGCTCGCGATGTCGATCCAGCGGGATGGAGCGGCACCTTCGACCACCCAGGCAGGGAAGCTGCTGCCCTGCACGATGAGTCCGGGCCGGCTGCCCGCCGCGAAGCGATACCCGATCGAGGCGAACTGGACCCTGGCCCAGCGGCCGGCGACAGCCGGAATCAACTGCTCGCGCACGAGCCGCACCTCACCGTCGGCCCGGATGTCGACGAGCTTGACCACCAGCGGGCCCTCGGCAGGCCGCTTCAGGCGCAGCACGGCACCCACTTCCCCGGCGATCGGCAGGCCCGTGCGCAGCACGGGGCCGCGCAGCATGCCGACATCGGCCCGCTGCAGCAGCGGTCGCTGGTCGAGCATGCCGGACGGTGCGATCAGGTGGTTGCCGCCGAGCGTCGGGACCGGACGCGTCGCATCGATCGCGATCGGCGCGGCCGGCGGGACGAGGTCGAGCACCGTCGTGCGCGTTTCGAGCGGCCAACGGTCGCTGCCGATGGTCGATGCCACGCCCTCGCCGGCCCAGGCGAACTGGACGCGCGGCCATCGCGGCACTTCCGTCGCGGCGCCCTTCAGCCAATGGTCGAACCACGCGAACATCGGGCGGATCGGCCAGATCGCGCCGTCGTCGACGTCGTAATGGGTGCCGTCGAGCATGATCAGCCGGTCGTCGTCGGCGCCGAAGCGGCGCTGGGTCCAGGTGTCGATCGCGCTGTCGTGGAAGAAGTCGTGCCACAGCCCGACTTGAAGCAGCGGCGCGCGCAGCCGGAATCGCAGGTCGTTGGCGGCCAGAACCCGCGGCTGCGTGCGTGCGGCGAGCAGTTCGGACCGGCGCGGCTGCAAGTCGCTGACGACGGGCAGGTCCGCGGTGGGGGCGGAGGTCCACCATCCGGAGGTCGACGCATCGCCGGACTCCAGTGCGCCGAACATTTCGCCCAGCGCGTCGGTCGCATCGTTCTTGAGCAGCTCGATCGCCGGCTCGTCGAGTCCGAGGCGCGCTTCGTGGTCGGCACTGTTCTCGAGCGACTGGTTCAGCACGAAGGGCAGCAGGGCTTCCCACTTGATCGCGCGCTCCGGGAAGATCACGCCGCCGAGGAAATCCGGACTGGTCGCCTGCGCATAGATCGCGCGGATCGAGGGTCGGTCCACGGCCGCGGCCTGCAGCGCCGCGACGCCGCTGGCCGAGTCGCCGAACACACCGATGCGGCCGTTGGACCAGGGCCGGCGTTCGACCCAGCGCACCAGCGCCTCGCCGTCGGTGCGCTCGTCGACGAACAGGCTGAACGTGCCGTCGGACTCGTTGCGGCCGCGCATGAACTGGATCACCAGCGCATAGCCCCGGTCGGTGGCCTCGGTCCAGCCGATGTCCTTCTCGTCGGCTTCGATCCCGGCGTTGGCGTGCTCCTCGGGAAAGCCGCTGACTGGAGTCATCGGCAGATCGTAGGGACTGCGCGTGATCAGCGTCGGCCAGGGCCCGCGCCCCTCGGCCGGCAGGTAGACCAGGGTCTGCAGCGCCGTGCCGTCGGCACCGGGGACACGCACTTCCGCCACCCAGTGGCCCGCCGCGGCGCGGTGGAACCCGGCCGGCCCCTCGGAGGCCAGGGCGAGCGAGCTGCCGAAGCCGACAACCACCGCCAGGGCGCATGAGGCCAAACTCGATACGTTCATGTTCGCTTCTCCCGTGCCCGAGCGGGGACACGATTGGCCGGACGACGGGTCCGGCCGGGCAACGGTGGGACGTTCGGCAAGCCGTTCGTGGTGGTGCCGCCACCGTGGCGCATGAACGGTGCTTCCCATGCATCACCGTCGCCGCGCGCGAGCGGGCGGTACGGCGCCGCCGGCAGGGTCGGCACGCCGGTCCGGGCATCGAGGTCGTCGATCCGGCGGGCAGCGGCGCGACCATGCCGCAGCAGCGCGTCCGTCGAGCCGGTCGCGCGCGGTCCTCACCACGTGGACACTTGCGGGCCTGGCCGCTTGGAGCGTCTTGGCGGGCGTCGTGCGAACCGTACGCCCCGGGCGTCACGGCCATGTGAGTTGCAGGATCCGCCTGCGTCACTACCGCGCGTGGATCGCTGGGGTGCTGTCCGGGCGACCTCGGTCCCGCCGTCGAGACCCGCAGCGCGATCTGCCCGGCGGACATCCGCGGCATCGCGACGTCCACGCGACGACTGCATCCGCTTCATCCGCCGTCCATCCGCGGCGGCGCAAAATGCGTCCATGAGCACTCTGCCCGTCCTGCCCCGCCTCCTCGTCGCCGGCTTCGTGCTGGCGATCGCCGCCTGCGCGGGCCCCGCCGCGCGCGACCGCATGCCGATCGAACCCGCGACCGCCGTCGACCTGCCGCGCTTCATGGGCACCTGGCACGTGATCGCGCACGTGCCGTACTTCCTCGAGGAGGGCAAGGTCGCCACCCGCGACGAGTACCGCCTGCGCCCCGACGGCCGGATCGACAATGACTTCGTGTTCAAGAAGCGCTTCGGCGAGGAAGACCGGCGCTGGCGCGGCGTGTCCACGGTGATGCCCGGCAGCGGCGGTGCGCGCTGGAAGGTGCAGTTCATCTGGCCGTTCTCGACCGAACTGGTGGTGGTGCACGTCGACGACGACTACCAGGGCGCGGCACTCGCCACGCCGGACCGCAAGCTGGCCTGGGTGTTCGGCCGCGAGCCGACGATGGCGCCGGCACGCTACGAGGCGCTGGTGGCGAAGCTCGCCGCGCAGGGCGTGGATGCGGCAGCGATGCGGATGGTGCCGCAAGTGCCGCCCGGCGCCTGACCAAGCGCCGCTGCGGCGCTAAGCTTCGCGCCGTCATGCCGCGGCGCGTCCCTTGAGAGTCCTGCTCGCCACCATCGGCACGCGCGGCGACGTGCAACCTTTCCTCGCGCTGGCGCTGGGGCTGCGCGCGCGGGGTCACGAGGTCGCGATCGCGACCTGCCCGCGCTTCGCGTCGATGCTCGACGCACACGGCATCCCACTGCTGCCGCTGGACGAGGGGCTGCTGGAACTGCTCGACAGTACTGCGGGTCGCGCGATCTTCGCCGGCCTCGACGGCGCGCTCGGCATGCTGCGCACGATCCCCAAGGTGCTGCGGCAGGTCGGTCCGATCCACCATCGGCTGGTGGCCGCCGCCTGGGCGGCGACGGAAGCGTTCGCGCCCGACGTCGTCGTGCACCATCCGAAGCTGTTCTGCATGCCGGTGTTCGCCGCCCGTCGGGGCATCCCGGCGCTGCTGGCGCTGTTCGTGCCGATGCTGGCGCCGACCGGCACGGCGCCGGTGCCGGGCCTGCCGCGGCTGCCGCTGGGGCACGGCTACAACCGCCTGACCTGGCACGCGCTGCGGCTGGCGATGCGCGCGGGCAGCGCACCCTGGCTGCGTCCCTGGCGGCGGCGCCACGATCCCGAACATCGTGCGCGCGCGGCGCATCCGCTGCGCACCGCGCGCGACCGGCCTCTACCGATGCTGCACGCGTTCAGTGCGGCTGTCTGCCCCCCGCCCGGCGACTGGCCGGCGGAAGCGACGCTGACCGGCTACTGGTTCCTGCCCGAAGCCGACTGGACGCCACCACCCGCACTCGCGGCCTTCATCGACGCCGGCCCGGCGCCGGTCTACGTCGGCTTCGGCAGCATGGCGGGCGTCGATCCGGCGTCGACCACGCGCGTCGTGCTCGATGCGGTCGCGCGCGCCGGCGTGCGGGCCGTGCTCGCCACTGGCTGGGGCGGGATTGCGGTGTCCGACGTGCCGGCCGGCGTGTTCCTGCTCGATGCGGCACCGCACGCGGCGCTGTTCCCGCGCATGTCGGCGGTCATCCACCACGGCGGCGCGGGCACCACGGCCGCCGGGCTGCGCGCGGGCTGTCCGACCGTGGTGTGTCCCTTCGCCGTCGACCAACCGTTCTGGGGCGCGCGCGTGCAGGCGCTCGGCGCGGGGCCGGCGCCGATCCCGCAGCGGCAGCTCGATCCGCGGCGCCTGGGCGATGCGATCCACGCCGCGGTGCACGACCCGGCGATCCGCAACGCGGCGCGGCGACTGTCGCAGGCGATCCGAGCCGAGGATGGCGTGGCGGCGGCGATCGCGCGGATCGAGGCGGCAGCTTGAGCGCTGCCGCTCGCCGCGCTCAGTCGAACACGCGCGGACACGCTCCATGGTCGTTGAAGCGGTCGTTCCAGCGCCGCACGTCGTTGGCCAGGCGCCAGCGCTGGTGGAAGAACTGCATCAGGCAGGCCTGGCCGTCGGTCTCGACCAGGAAGGTGTCGAACTCCGCCACCTCGGCATAGGGCGGATACTCGGCGCCGCGGCCCCAGTGGTGCGCGCCGGTTCGCTGCGCGTAGGCAGTCCAGAACGCCTCTGGCGCCACCCAGCGTCCCGCCGCGGCATCGAACACCTCGAAGCCCGCGCCGGCGGCGCGCGCGGTGCCGTCGGGCGCGGGCGGCGCCGCGGCCTGCGCCACGCCGGCGAGCCACAGCAGGCAAGCCACGATCGATCGCACGGCGTCACTCCGTCGGCGGGCATGGCCCGGGATACGACCCGGGCCGGGCGCTCGCGCCCACAGGGGGAGGGAGCACGGCGCCGCGGCAACGGGTCGTGCTCGAAGGGACCCGCGCCGCGTGCACTTCCTTTCGCGACCTTCGGCCCTTCCGCCGCCACCCGCTGCACCGCCATCATCGGCCATGGCCAGGCTCCGACTGCGGTCCGCGCTCGCGCTGCTCATCGGCGCACTGCCCGCGCTGGCGGGCGCGGACGATGCGACGCGCTGGACCTTCGAGGTGCGCCTGCCGGCCGAGGACGCCCCGCTCGCGCTGACGGCCTGCAGCGTCCATGCGCACGCAACGGTGCGATTCGCCGCCGGCGAAGGTGCCGCGCGCGACCTCGAGGCGGCGACGCGCAGCGGCGCAGGTGCGCTGGAGCGCGACGGCGATGCACTGGTCGCGCGAGACTGGCGCGCCGGCGAGTGCCTGCACGTCGAGGTCGACCTGGTCGCCGCGGCGCAACGCGACCGCTACGGACTCGGTCGCCGCGCGGGCCACTTCCTGCGCGCAGCGCCGCAGCGCTGGCTGTGGCGGCCGCGCATGATCGACCCGGACAGCACGATCCGCTTCGCCGAATTGCCGCCCGGGTGGACGGTGTCGGCGCCGTGGCGCCCCGTCGGTGATCGGCTGCGGCTCGGCGACACCCCGCGCGATTGGCCGGCGAGCGTGGTTTTCGGGCGCCTGCACCCGATCACGCTGGTCGGCGCGCACGCGCCGCACGCGCGCGTGCAGGTCGCCGTGCTGCCGACGATCGACGCCGCGCAGGAGCGCGAGATCGCGGCCTGGCTGGCCGGCGTGCAGCGCGACGTCGAGCGCCTGCTCGGTGGCTTTCCCAGCGCGCACACGCAGGTGCTGGTGATCCCCCTGGCCGGCCACGCCGAGCCCGTGCCCTGGGGCCAGACCACGCGCGGCGGCGGCACCGCGGTGCATCTGTTCATCGGCGCCGCGGCCAGCGCGGACGCGCGCCGCGACGACTGGACCGCGCACCACGAGTTCGCGCACCTGCTGCATCCCTACCTCGGCGAGCGCGGGCGCTGGCTGTCCGAGGGCCTGGCGAGCTACTACCAGAACGTGTTGCGTGCACGCGGCGGCTCGCTGGCGCCGCACGAGGCCTGGTCGCGGCTGGCCGCCGGCTTCGCGCGCGGCCGCGCCGCCACGCCGCCCGATGCGGCGAGCCTGGAGCGCGTGGCAGCGACGCGACTGCGCGGCTCGACGATGCGGGTCTACTGGGCCGGCGCGGCGTTCTGGCTGGAGGCCGACCTCGCGCTGCGCGCCCACGCCAGTTCGCTGGACGAGGTGCTCGCGCGCTTCCATGCGGCGCACGGCGACCACGACTGCTGCTGGACACCGGAGTCGTGGATCGACGCGCTGCACGCGCTGGCGCCGGCGGCCGCCCTGCCCGCGAGGTTCCGCCGGCACGCCGAAGCGCGGGCGTTCCCGCTGACGGCGGCGCAGGTCGCCGCGCTCGGGGCACAGGTGGAGCAGCCCGGCGCGCCGATCGCCGCGGTGCTGGCGCGGGCGGACGTGGGGCCGGTGGGGGCCCAGGGCTCAGGGCCCAGTGAAAAGCGCGGTGGTGGTGGAATCGGAGGCCACCGGTTCCGGCGTCACGGTACACGCTGCAGCAAGGCCCGCCGAAACACCCCGCGCCCCAAAACACAAGGGCACCCTGCGCCCTGGGCCCTGGGCCCTAAACCTTAATCCCCCTCCACCCCCGCCACGATCCGCAACCGCAGACTCACCCAGTCGCCGACGGTGGCGCGGCGCGCGGCCATGCCGAAGTCGGTGCGGCGCACCTGGCCGTAGACCTCGATCGTGCACTCGCGCTCGCGCGCGAAGTCGCAGGTCCCGCGCTCGACCTTGAGCCCGACCGCGCGCGTCACGCCACGCAGCGTGAGGTCGCCGTCGATCGCGCCGCCGTCGCGCAGCACGGACACCGGCAGCGGACGCGACTGGAAAAGGATCGTGGGGTGGTTCGCGGCGTCGAAGAATTCCGGCGAGCGCGCCCACGCGGCGTGCGACTCGTTGTCCATCCGCAGCTCGCCGCTCGGCAGCCTGGCATCGACGTGCACCTCGCCGCGCGCGGCGTCGAAGGCGATCTCGCCGCGCAACTGCGTGAACTCGCCGGACATCGGCACGATGCCGAGCAGGCGGATGCGGAACTGCGCGTTGGAGCGCTCGCCGTCGATGGTCCAGCGGCGGGTGACGGGCGGCGCGACGGGCTCGCCGTGCGCCGCCGGCGCCGCGGCGGCGGCTTGCGGCGGGGCTGGCAGGTCATCGCGCGCGCCGAGCGCGCAGGCGGCCCAGGCCAGGGCCAGTGCCCCGATCCCCACGCAGCCAGGACATCCGCCGCGCGGCACGCGCTCAGCGCCCGGCGGCCATGGGTCGGTCCCCCGGTCTCAGGGCGACCAGTAGGCGTGCAGCGTGGCCACGCCCGGCTCCAGCGGCGCGCCGCTGGGCACCGACAGGCGCGCCACACCGGCCGTCGGCAGACCGTGCGCGACCTCGCTGCGGCCCTCGGTGAGCAGGGCGACCAGCTGCTCCAGTCCGGGGTTGTGGCCGACCAGCAGCACGCGTCCGGCGCCGCGCGCGGCGTCGAGCACGTCGATCAGGGTGCCGGGCGTGGCCTCGTAGATGCGCGGCTCGATGCGGGCCTGGCCGGCCGCACCGTCGAGCGCGAGCTCCAGCGTCTGCCGCGCGCGGGCCGCCGGCGAGCACAGCACGGCGTCGAAGGTCAGCGCATGTTCGGCGAACCAGCGCCGCACGGACGCCGCCTCGGCACGGCCGTGCGCGGTCAGTTCGCGGGTCGCATCGGCCTGGCCGGGTGCGGCGACCTGGGCCTGGGCGTGGCGGAGGATGACGATTTCACGACTCATGGAGTGCGGTTCCTCAGGGCTGCTGGGCCGGCTGCGGCGGCGTGAGCATCTGCAGGGGCAGGCTGCTGCGCACCCAGGTGCCCGACAGCGGCGCGGGCAGGGTGATGTTGCTCGAATACGTGCCGGTGGTCAGGCTGCCGAAGCCGGTCGTGCTGCTGCCCGCGGGCGCGGTCGGCGGATCGACGATGGCCGTGCATTCGGGACAGTGCGCGAAGAACACCTGTTGCGGCGCGGTGCCGCCGGCCACACCGGGTGCGACGCCCAGGGTCCAGGTCGGACGGCCGGCGCCGTCGTAGAGGTAGTTCAGCACCAGCTGGTCGATCGGCCGGCCCGCGATCGGGGCGACGTCCTCCAGCAATACGCCCCAGCCGTCCTCGGCCGGGTTGAACCACAGCCCGGTGCGCTCGGGCCTGGCGTAGCCGCCGGTGTAGGCCTGCACCAGTCGCTCGCCGGCCGACACGCCGTCGAGGGTCCAGGTGAACACGAAGTCGGTCGGCGTGATGTAGGTGACCTCACCCGTGCCGACCACCGTGCTTTCGACCCGGAACGGCGCGGTCGAGGTCTGGCGGAAACGGGTGATCTGCACCGGCGCCTGGCTGTTGAGGCGCCGGTCGCCGAATTCACCCTGCACGATGTACCAGATGGGCGTCCGGTCGCGGGTGTTGGTGAACCACGCGCCGGCGAAGCTCCACTGGTTGCCGTTGGGCACGGTGAACGCCGCCACGCCGTTGCCGAGCCGGGTGAAGTTGGTGAACGAGCCGTCGCGGCGCGCCGGCAGCGGCAAGGCGTTGGCGTCGGGGAAGCACTGCGGCTGCGCGTTGCACACGCCGTCGGTGCCGCCGACGCGGCGATCGAGCAGGGTCGCCGGCCGCAATGAATGCGAGACGCGGTCGACGGTGCCGACGTAGCGCAGCGCGAGCGGTGCGCCGCAGGCGGCGGCCGGATCAACGGCGAACTCGACGTCCCGCGTCACGCTCGCGCCGGCGGCGAGATTGCCCAGATCGCGCGATGCGCTGAGCGCCAGCCGCGGCGTTTGCAGGCCCGTCGGCTGCGCGCTCGGCGGGAAGAAGCACACCGCGCGATTGGCGGCGATCCGGTTGCCGGTGTTGCACGCGTACTCGAGCGCGCTGCTGCCATTCTGGATGCCGATGCTGGCGCTGCCGCCGCCCTGCGGATCGGGCGTGCGGTACTGGTAGACGATCTGGCCGCTGTCGTAGACCACCGCCTGCATGTCGATGCTGCCGTCGGGGTCGGCGCCCTGCACGAAACGCCCCAGGTTCGTCCACTGGAACACGGTGCAACCCTGCGCGCCGCCGGCATCGGCGGCCCGCGGGCAGGCGGCGAAGTAGCGGCGCCGCAGCCCGCCGCCGGTCTTCACCACGAGGTCGTCGTGCAGCACGTTGAGACGGCCGCCGTCAGCGCCGACCGCGCCACACGCGTTCTCGAAGTCCTGCCCATCGTCACTCGCGCCGATCGCGAGGTAGCCGTTGGTGGACATCACCAACTGGCGCACGGTGCTGCCGTAGAACGACACGCCGTTGGGCCCGAGGTCGAGGGCGTTGGTGGCCCGGCCGTCGTCGTTGCCGCCGGTCAGCGCCAGCGGCGCCTCGCCCGCGATGTCCACGTAGTTGAAGGGGCAACTCGGGCCGGTGCTGTCGAGCAGCCGGTTGCCGAAGGTGTCGGTCGCCCCGCCGGAAGCGCTGCCCTGCGCACGGGCGAAGATCGCCGCGCCCTCCTGCATCGCGACCTCGCCGCCGTTGGCGAGGCTGACCGGGATGCGCCAGCGCTCGCCGGGATCGATGTCGCCGTCGCCATTGCCGCACACCTGCTGCGGGGCCTGCGCGGTGATCGTCACGTCCGGCGCCTGCACCACCACCGCGCGACGCACGAAGGCGCTGCAGTTGTTGCGGTCGGTCACGCGCACGCCGACGCTGACCCCGCCGCGCTTCGGGAAAGTGGCTTGGCGTTGCGCGGACGCCGCCACGTCGGTGGCGGTGGCGTCGTACACCCCGTCGTCGTCGAAGTCGAACTCGACGCGGAACGGGCCGGCGCCGGTGGCATTCACGGCAACGCTGGCCACCGCGCCGGCGGCGATGTTGGCCGGCGCGGTGACATTGATCGCCGGTGCGCTGCAGGTATCAATACCGTCGAGCGCTTCCGCGCTGCCGCCACCGACGGGATCCAGCGCGTCGCGCACCCGGGTCGCCGCGGTGCCGAGACCGTCCCAGGCTTTTGCAAGCTGGCCGTACTCGTCGTTCAACTGCGCTTCCGCCGCACCGCAGAACGACGCACCGCCGCTGAGCACGCCGACCAGTCGCTGCTGCGCGTTGTACATCGGCGAACCGGAGGAACCGCGTTCGGTGACGCTGGCCGGGAGCGTCGGCGGCAGCGGCGCCGGCAGGTTGGACAGTCGCGCCAGCGGCAGCGACCGGTTCCAGAACACCGTCCAGTGCACGCCGCCGGCCTGCGCGATGCCGCCCTGCACCATCGGCGTATCGGAAAAGGTGACGCGCTTTTCGTCGCCATCCGGATGGTGGATTGACGCGCACAGCGCGCCGGGACCGCAGAACGGTGCGTTCGCGCGACGGTCCCAGCCGGCCCAATACAGATTGAACGCCGGATTCGCCGGCTGGGTCAGTTCGACCAGGGTGAAGTCGCTGCGCGAATCCGCGCTGCCGGGGCCGGCGAAGGGATTGTTGGTGGCGGCCAGCAGCGTGGCGCCGGTTTGCGTCTGGTTGGTGGCCCCGATCACGGCCTCGGAATCGCTGGCCGCCGATCCCGGCAGCCGGCAGGTCGGCGACTCGAAGTTCCAGAACACCACCAGCGAGGCCGCGTTGGCCGCAGTCAGTTCGCAGTGGGTGGCGGTGAGGAACAGCATGCGGCGGTCGCCGCGCGTGTTGTTGACCAGCGAGCCGGTGCAGAGCCGGCCGCCCCCGAAGCTGTAGGACGCCACCGCGCGCCGCGGCAGGTTGAACGGATCGTTGGGACCGAGGCAGGCGACGTCGGTGTTGCAGGCGCCGGACTTGCAGTGCTCCGACTTCAGGCCGAAGCCGCGGTAGCCGATGCCCACCTGGGCGAGGTTCAGTTCGAGGCCGGACTTCAGGCCCTCGGGCACGGCGACCTCGATGATCGCCTCGTTGGCGAACAGCGGCGCGGTCCACAGCTGGCGATGGCGGCTGTTGTGCGCGCTGGTGAAGGGCCCGAGCGCTGCCTTGCCCTCGGTGGCGAGGATGCGCAGGGTGGCGCCCTCGGGCAGGAAAAAGCGGTCGAAGCCGAAATTGAGGTGCAGCGCGTCGGGCGAGCGCACGCGCCAGTGCCAGACCGCGCGGCCGTCCTGCGCCTTCTGCCAGCGACCGTCGCGCGAGGCCTCGACCGCGAGCTTCGCCGGCACCGCGTAGCGCAGGCCACCGGAGACGTTCTTGCGATCGTCCTCGGCATCCTCGGCGGCGACCTTGGCCATGTCGAGCGCGGCCAGCTTGCTGGCGGGGATGGACGCCAGCGCCACCGGCTCGCCACCGGCGAGCGGCAGCAGGTCGGGACCCTCGGCGGCCGACGCCGTGCCGCAGGCTGCGGCGAGCGCCAGGGTGGTGCGAAGCAGCATTGCGCTGAAGCGCATGGCGGACATCCTCGACAGCCTCGCACGAGGATACACCGGCCGTACGGCGGTTCGCCGCTGCCGCGGAACGGCGGATGGCGGCGTGACAGCGCGCGATCGGGGCCGTCGCGCTGCGTGAAGCGCGTAGGGTGCAATGAGCGCAGCGAATTGCGCCGCCGCGGTGCGCTCGGTGCAATTCGCTGCGCTCATTGCACCCTACGAAGATCCGCCGGTCCGCGCGGCACGGGATTGCTGGGTGCGGCGCGGCCGGGGTCAGTCGCCGCTGCGCTCCAGCACGTAGCCGCTGTACGTGATGCGCGGCGGCTCGCTCATCGCGTCGATGCGCACTTCCTCGCCGGTGTTGGCGCCGCGTCCGGCGACCACGAAGGTGTTCTCGCCGACCTCGACCAGCGGCAGGCGTGGCCGCACGCTGACCACGAAGTCGGCCTCGTAGCCGAGCGCGAGCACGCCGTCGGCGTATTCGAGGAAGGCGCCGTCGAGTTCGGCCAGTTCCGACAGCAAGTCGGGATTGGTGAGGCGGTAGGTGCCGGCGAAGCGCGCATAGCGCGCGAGCGACGGGTCGCGCGCCAGCGCGGTGCCGGCCAGCACGTAGCGGTCGCCACCGAAGCCGAGCATCACCGGCTCGCCGGCCAGGGTCGCCGGCGCGATCGCCACGCGGTTGAGGCGCGAGACGCCGATCGGCAGCACGCCGAGCAGGTCGTAGCGCACGCGGAACCAGCCGTCGCCGCGCGGGTCGGCGCGGAACGCGAGGTCGGCGAAATCCATCCCGAAGCCGTCGTCGCGCGGGTTGGCCTGCACCAGCCCGGCGGGCGTGGCGTACAGCGCCGCGGGCGCGGTCGGCGTGGTGCCGCGCGGCAGCGCGATGCGCGGCGGCAGCGGGCGTTCGCGGTCGCGCGGTGCGGCGCCGGCGCGCTGTTCGAGCAGGGCGTCGAAGGCATCGGCGGAGAGATCGAAGATCGACTCGTCCACTTCGTCCCAGTTGGCCACCGCCAGCACGCCGACGCCGTGGTCGAGTGACAGGCGCAGGGTGGCGCGGTGGTCGGGGAAGGCGCCGACCAGGTTCGCGACCCGGCCGACGCCGGCGCGCACGCTGGTGGCGAGGTTCCAGCCCAGCCCGGCGCCATTGCCGACGTCGAACGTCACCTCGGCGTTCTGCACGCGCGTCATCTCGGTGCGCGCGGCGGCATCCAGCGGGCTCGGCGCGCGCAGGGTGCCCGGCATCAGCGCGGCGGCGAAGCGCGCGTAGTCGGCGAGGCTTGCCACCAGGCCCAGCGCGGCCTGCTCGCGCGCCACCATCGGCGCCTGGGTGCGGCCTTCGCGGTGCGCGCGCGCGGTGCCCGGCGGCGCGGTCCAGGAGAACTTCGACAGCGCCAGCGGGCCGCGGATGCGCGCGGCGAGCTGCGCCTCCAGCGGCGCGCCGCCGGCGGCCTCGATCACCCGTGCGAGCCGTTCATAGCCGAGGTTGGACACCAGTTGCACCGAGCCGGTGGGCTGCGCGAGGTACCAGGCGTCGTCCGGCAGCGGCTCGGCGGCATCGCCGGGCTTGCGATAGGCGCCGCGCAGCCGCGTGTAGGGCAGGCCCGCGTGGTGGGTCAGCAGGTCGCGCACCGTGATCGCGCGCGCGCCGGCGAAGCGCGAGCGGATGGCCGGCGTCGGCGCGTGGCGATCGATCGGATCGTCCAGCGACAGCCGGCCCTGCGCGACGAGATCGAGCGCGAGCGCGGCCAGCACCAGCCGCGACAGTTCGCCCACGTGCAGCGGCGTGTCTGCCGCCAGCGGCACCTTGCCCGCGCGATCGGCCCAGCCGGCGACGCGCAGCCAGCGCACCTCGCCGTCGACCAGCAGGGCGAGCCCCATGCCGCCGGCCTCGCGGTCGTCGACCGCTTCGTCGATGCGCTCGCCGAGGCTCGCCGCGATCGGCGCCAGCGCATCGGCATCCAGCGCGGGGCGGCCGACTTCGGGCTGCTGTGCGGCGGCGGGCGCCGACAGGGCGAGCGAGAGCAGCAGGGCGACGCAAGCGGTGCGGGGCATGGGCGGTCCGTCGGGCCGGCGCGCGAGGCGCGCCGAGGCGTCGCATACGATACCGGCGCGGGTCGAGGCGCCGTGATGTGTCGCAGGGCAGGGGTCGGTCCGCGGTTCAGGCGCGGTTGGGGCGCGCGGCAGCGGGCGCATGGAGTCTGCCTCAGGATCGAAAAGCTCGAGGCGCATCCGCCGGCCGGCTGCCCTCTTGTGGGAGCGCTGCGTGCAGCGCGATGGGGGCTGCCGCAAGCTCGAAAAGCTCGCGGCGCACGCGCCGCTCCCACTGGGCCGGCGCGATCAGCCCGGCGGGTCCGCCGGCGCGAGGTCGAAGGAGATGCTGATCCGCTCGCCCGTGCCGGCGAACGGCAAGGTGCGGTGGTAGAGGTAGGACGGGAACAGCAGCAGCATGCCGACCTCCGGACGCAGGCACACGATGTCGTCGGCCGGCGGCAGCGGCAGGCCGCGGTGCGGGCGGCCGAACTCGATCCAGCCGGCGCTGTCGTCGTCGCGCACCGCCGGCGGCAGTTCGACGTAGTACGCGCCCGACAGCCAGGATTCCTCGTGGATGTGGGTGTCGATCACGCCCTGCGCGGCGACCCGGGTGGCCCACAGGTTGAGCGCGTAGCCGGCGCGCGGCACGGCGCGCAGGAACGGATGGCCGGGGTCGTCGGGCAAGGCGGCGATGTAGGCATCGATCGCCGCGCGCAGGCAGCGTTCGAAACCGAGGATGGCCGGCGTGCGGTCGGCGAGCAGGTCCTCGGTGAGGTAGCCGCCCTTCGCGGCGAGCCCGACCGGCTCGAAACGCAGCCGGCTGTGGTGGCGGATGTCGTGCGCGAGCGCGGCGTTGAAGGCCGCGGCGTCGGCGAACGGCGGCGGCAGGTCGAGCCGGGTCCGCGCCACGAAGCGCTGCTGGCCGAGCCAGGCGCGCGCGGCATCGCCCTCGCCCGCCACCGCCAGCGCCAGCCCGCGCTGCGCGATCGCCGACTGGTCGTGCGGCGCCAGCGACAGGGCCTGCGCGAACGCCGCGGCCGCGCCGCGCGGATCGTCGCGCCGCAGCCGCACGGTGCCGGACAGCCGCGCCAGCCGCAGGTCGGTCGGCGCCGCCGGGTCGGCCAGCACGGCGGCGGCTTCGTCGAGCGCGCCGTCTTCCTCCAGCAGGCGTGCCAGCGTGAAGCGGGCGTCGGCATGGCCGGGGGCGAGGCGCACCGCCTCGCGCGCCATCGCGCGCGCCTCGTCGCGGCGGCC
>JAJTHZ010000015.1 GCA_021299185.1 Lysobacteraceae bacterium
CGCGCCGGGCGCGGGCGCGGCGTCGCCCGCCGCGTCCGACTGGGCGGCCGCGTGGGCCGCGTTCGACGTGCAGGCGCCGGCCCTGCCGCCGCCGTTCGGCGCCGAGGGCGCCGAAGCGCTGCGCGCCTACGCCGCCTCCAGCGCGCTGCGCGCCCTGGAAGCGCGTTCGCGGCCGCGCATCCAGCGCCTGCTGCCGGCCTTCCTCGAGGCTTGCGCGGCGAGCGAACACCCCGATGCCACCCTGTCGCGCGTGCTGCGGCTGCTGTCCGCGGTGGCCGGGCGCGCGACCTACCTCGCCCTGCTCGACGAGCGCCCCGCCGCGCGCGAGCGGCTGGTGGCCACGGTGGCGCGCAGCGCGTGGCTGGCCGAGCGCGTGGTCGCGCATCCCTTGCTGCTCGACGACCTGCTCGATGCGCGCGTCGCCGGGCCCTTGCCCGACCCCGTCGCGCTGCGCGCAGCGATGCAGGCCGCCGCCGACGAGGCCGGCGCCGACGTCGAGGTCGCGCTCGACCGCATCCACGAATTGCGGCACAGCGCGCTGTTCCGCCTCGCCCTCGGCTGGCTGGCGCGACGCATGGACGCGCCGCGGCTCGCCGACGCGCTGGCCGGCGTGGCCGAGGCGACGGTGGCGGCGATCACCGCGATGGCGCTGGCCGACACCCTCCGCAGCCACGGGCCGCTGGCCGACGAGGGCGCCGGTGGCGGCTTCGCGGTGCTGGGCTACGGCAGCCTCGGCGGGCGCGAACTCGGCTTCGGGTCCGACCTCGATCTGGTGTTCGTCTACGACGGCGCGCTGGCCGCACGCAGCAGTCGCGGCGCGCGCCCGCTGGAGGGCCAGCGCTGGTTCGCACGGGTGGCGCAGCGCGTGGTGCACTGGCTCACCACACCGATGCGCGCCGGCGCGCTGTACGCGGTCGACACCCGCCTGCGCCCCGACGGCGCCAAGGGCCTGCTGGTGGTGAGCATCGAGGGCTTCCTCGAGTACCAGCGCGAACGCGCCTGGACCTGGGAGCACCAGGCGCTGGTGCGCGCGCGCGGCGTGGCCGGCGATGCCGCGCTGTGCGCGGCCTTCGAGGCGGGCCGCGCGGCGCTGCTGGCGCGTCCGCGCGAGCGCACCGCGCTGGCGGCCGACGTGGCGCGGATGCGCGCGCGCTGGCGCGCCGAACTCGATCGTTCGGACGCCGCGCGGCTCGACCTCAAGCAGGGCCCGGGCGGCACGGTCGACCTCGAGTTCCTGCTGCAGTTCGAGGTGCTCGCGCGCGCTGCCACGGCGCCCCACCTGGCCGGCGCGACCCGCACGCCGGACCTGATCGACGCGCTCGCCGGTGGCGGCGCGTGGTCGGACGCCGTCGCCGAGGCGCTGCGCGGCGCGCACGCCACCCTGCTCGAGCGCGGCCTCGACTGCACGCTCGACGGCCAGCCGCGCCTCGCACCGCGCGAGGCGGTGGCGGATGCGGGCGCCGCGATCGCGGCGGCCTGGGCCGCGTGCTTGGGCGAGGCGCCCGTGCCGACCTGAGTCCGCGCCGGGACGACCGTGGCGTACGGGATTCGTCACAGTCGCCGCTGAAGCGGCTCCCACACAGGTGGGCCGCGCATCGGCCTTGCGGTGGGAGCCGGCTTTGCCGGCGACTGTGGCGATCGATGGTGTCGCAGTCGCCGCTGAAGCGGCTCCCACACAGGTGGGCCATGCATCGGCTTTGCGGTGGGAGGCGGCTGTGCCGGCGACTGGGGCGATCGATGGTGTCGCAGTCGCCGCTGAAGCGGCTCCCACACAGGTGGGCCGCGCATCGGCTTTGCGGTGGGAGGCGGCTTTGCCGGCGACTGCGGCGATCGATGGTGTCGCAGTCGCCGCTGAAGCGGCTCCCACACAGGTGGGCCATGCATCGGCTTTGCGGGGGGAGGCGGCTTTGCCGGCGACTGCGGCGATCGACAGCGCGCACGCATCGCGCCGCGAGCCGGTGCGCACGGCCGTCAGGGGCGTCGCGCGGCCTCGAAGCGCCGCCGCAACTCGGCGGCGATCGCCGGCAGTTCGCGCCGCACCGGCGGGATGTCCCAGGTGGCCGGTGCGTCGCGCAGTGGACGCACGCGGCCTTCGAGCACCAGTTCGTGGTGCAGCCGGCCGACCCGGCCGCCGGGCGGCCGCGGTGCGAAGGCGAACACCGGCTTGCCGGTGGCGCAGGCTTCGGTGAGCAGGTTGGCCGAGTCGGCGGTCACCACCAGGCGCTGCGCATGGGCGAGCAGGCCGAGATAGGGATTCGGGCCGTCGGCCTCGCCGCACCAGACGCGCGCGCCGAGCGGCGCGAGGCGCTCGCGCAACCGCGCCGCCAGCGCGGGCGGCGTGCGCCGCGAGGTGGTGGCGAGGAAACCGCCGCCGTCGCGCGCGTGCCACGCCGCCAGGTGGTCGCACAGGGCATCGATCGCGCGGCGGTCGAGCGGCAGGGCGCGCGTCGGCCCGCCCACCAGCACCGCCGTGCGCGGCGTGGCGATGCGCGCGAGGTCGGCGTGGCGCACCGCCGCCTCGGCGAGCACCGCCGGCGTGATGGCGTGCAGCGCGCCGGTGAAGGCGAGCACGTTGTCGCCGCGCAGCCGGTCGTGCGCGGGCGCGACCACCACGTCCCAATGGCGCGTGGCGGCGCGGGGGTCGAGGATCTGCACCGCGAAGGCGCCGCACGTGTCGCGCAACCAGGCCGTCGCCAGCGCCGCGCGGCGGCCGCAGCCGATCACCAGCGCGGGGGGCGATGCGCGCAGCGCCGCGCGCAGGTCCGTCGGCATCGCCCGCGCGGCGCCGATGCGAAGGTGCGGCGCGAACCACCCCCAGGGCGGCGGCGGGCGCACCACGAACTCGCGCGCCGCGACCCCCAGCGCGCCGGCCAGCGCCTGCGCCGGCCGCAGGTTGCCGGCGGCGCCGTCGGTGACGATCCAGGCCGGTTCGGGCGGCGGGGCAGGGCGGGCATCCACCGGCCGATTATGCGGCGCCGCGCGACGCGCCGACAGCGCGCACGACACGCGCAGGGCCGGCTTGCGGCCATGCAATGCCCGTGAACGCCCCTGCACACGGTCCCGTCGTTACACTGCGCGCCCACCGGATGGAACCCGCCATGCACACGCCCCTCGATCCCGCCGCGCTCGATCAGTTGTTCCTCAAGGCCCGCACCTTCGGCACCACGGCGAACTCGTGGTTGCCCAAGCCGGTGCCGGAGGACCTCCTGCGCCGCCTGTGGGACCTCGCCAAGATGGGCCCGACCAGCGCCAACTGCTCGCCGATGCGCCTGGTGTTCGTGGCCACCCCGGAGGGCAAGGCGCGCCTGAAGCCCGCGCTGAGCCCCGGCAACCTCGACAAGACGATGAGCGCGCCGGTGACCGCGATCGTGGCCACCGACCACGCGTTCTACG
Organism: Lysobacteraceae bacterium; assembly: GCA_021299185.1. GTDB lineage: Bacteria > Pseudomonadota > Gammaproteobacteria > Xanthomonadales > Ahniellaceae > UBA4656. Next base: position 3,394 of record JAJTHZ010000015.1, read on the forward strand.
AGAAACTGCCGTATCTGTTCCCGCACACCGATGCGCGCGCCTGGTTCGAGGGCAAGCCGCACGCCGACGAGGCCGCGTTCCGCAACGGCACCCTGCAGGGCGCCTACCTGATCCTCGCCGCGCGCGCGCTCGGACTCGACTGCGGCCCGATGTCGGGCTTCGACAACGCCGCGGTCGATCGCGAGTTCTTCGCCGGCACCCGCGTGCGCAGCAACTTCCTGGTCAACCTCGGCTACGGCGACCCGGCGAGCCTGTTCCCGCGCTCGCCGCGCCTGTCGTTCGACGAGGCCTGTTCGCTCGCCTGATCCGCCGCACCACCGCACCCCAACCCCGGAGAGACTCCATGCGCAAGTTCGCCCTCGCCCTCGTGCTGGCCCTCGCCAGCGGCGCCGCCCTGGCGGCCGACAAGTACACCTTCGAGCCGACCCACAGCCAGGTCAACTTCTCCTACATGCACCTCGGCCTGTCGCAGCAGACCCTGCAGTTGCGCGGTGTCAGCGGCACGCTGATGCTGGACGCGGAAGACATGACGAAGTCGAGCGTCGAAGCCACGATCGACATGAACAGCATCGACACCGGCATGCCGAAGTTCGACGAGCACCTCAAGAGCGCCGATTTCTTCGACATCGCGAAGTTCCCGACCGCGACCTTCAAGAGCACCTCGGTGGAGAAGGCGGGCGAGGGCAAGCTGAAGGTCGCCGGCGACCTGACCCTGCACGGCGTCACCAAGCCGGTCGTGCTCGACGTCACCGTGAACAAGATCGGCGAGCACCCGATGGCCAAGAAGCCGGCCGCCGGCTTCAACGCCACCACCACGGTCATGCGCAGCGACTTCGACCTCGGCGGCTACGTGCCGGCGGTCGGCGACGAGGTGAAGATCTCGATCGCCAGCGAGTTCCTGAAAGCCGATTGAGTCGCTGCTGAAGCGGCCTGTGGGAGCCGGCTTCGCCGGCGACTGCGACGACGGGTGATGCCGCAGTCGCTGCTGAAGCAGCTCCCACACCCGGGCATTGCGCCAGATTCGGATGGGGAGCCGGCTTCGCCGGCGACTGCATCGATCGGTGGTGCCGCAGGCGCTGCTGAAGCCGCCCCCGTGCGGGGCGTCGTTGAACTTCGCCGCTGCGTCGCCATCTTGCGTGGCACGTCTGCACTGGAGGCCCCATGATCACGGTCCGTCCCGCGTCCGCCCGCGGTACTGCGAACTTCGGCTGGCTCGACAGCCGCCACACCTTCTCGTTCGGGCACTACTACGACCCCGCGCACATGGGCTTCGGGCCGCTGCGCGTGATCAACGAGGACCGCGTGGTCCCGGCCGCCGGCTTCGGCACGCACGGCCACCAGAACATGGAGATCATCTCCTACGTGCTCGACGGTGCGCTCGAGCACAAGGACTCGCTGGGCACCGGCAGCATCATCCGGCCCGGCGAGGTGCAGAAGATGAGCGCCGGCAGCGGCATCACGCACAGCGAGTTCAACGCGTCGAAGACCGACCCGGTGCACTTCCTGCAGATCTGGATCCAGCCCGACCGCAGCAACATCGCACCGTCCTACGACCAGAAGGCCTTCCCGGACGGCGAGCGTCGTGGCCGCCTGCGCCTGGTGGTCTCCCCCGACGGCGCCGAGGGCTCGATCCGCCTCGTGCAGGACGCGCGCATGTACGCCACCCTGCTCGCCGCGGGCGAACCGGTCGCGCACGACCTCGCGCCGAAACGGCGCGCCTGGGTGCAGGTCGCGCGCGGTGTGCTGACGGTCAACGGCACCCGGCTGTCGGCCGGCGACGGCGCGGCGGTCGAAGGCGAATCGCGGCTGGTGCTGGCGGCGGTCGAGGACGCCGAGGTGCTGCTGTTCGACCTGCCCTGAGCCTGGCGGGCGCCGCGGCGCAGGCAGGGCCTGGTGGGAGCGGCGCGCGCGCCGCGAGCGTTTCGGTCGCTCGGCATCATGATCGCGCTGCACGCAGCGCTCCCACAAATGACCGGCCGCCTGCGATCTTGCGGCCCGGCCGTGGTCGTGTGGGAGCGGCGCGTGCGCCGCGATGCCCTGCGCTTCAGCTCAAGCACCCAGCGCGAAATCCACCGCCGCCGCGGCGTGCAGCGCGGTGGTGTCGAACAGCGGCACGCTGGCGTCTTCGGGCCGGACGAGCAGGCCGATCTCGGTGCAGCCGAGCACGATGCCCTGCGCGCCGGCGGCCACCAGGCCGGCCATGACGTCGCGGAAGGCGGCACGGGATTCATCGAGGAACCGTCCGCGGCAGAGCTCTTCGTAGATCACCCGGTGCACCAGCGCGCGGCCGGCCGCGTCCGGCACCCGCACGTCGATCCCGTGCCGCGCCGAAAGGCGCCCGCGCAGGAAGTCCTGCTCCATGGTGAAGCGGGTGCCGAGCAGGCCGACGGTCGCCAGGCCGGTCGTGCGCACAGCCGTGCCGATGGCATCGCCGATGTGCAGCAGCGGCAGGCCGCAGCCGGCTTCGATGGCAGGGGCGACCCGGTGCATGGTGTTGGTGCACAGCACGATGGCTTCGGCACCCGCGCGCGCGAGCCCGCGCGCGGCATCGGCCAGCAGTTCGCCGGCCTCGTCCCAGCGGTCCTCGCGCTGCAGGCGCTCGATGCCGGCGAAGTCCACGCTGTGCAGCACCAGCTGCGCCGAGTGCAGCCCGCCCAGCCGATCGCGCACGCCCTCGTTGATCGCGCGGTAGTAGGGAAGTGTGGATTCCCAGCTCATGCCGCCCAGCAGGCCCAGCGTGCGCATGCGCGGGATCAGGCGAACAGCGCGGCGTTGTCGACGAAGATCAGGTACTCGCGGACCCGGCCGTCCTCCAGCCGGAACACGTTGGCGAACGGTACGCGCAGGATCGAGCCGTCCTTGCGGGTATAGGTCACGAAGCCGTGCATCGCGATCCGGCCGGGGGCCTCGATGCGCTCGACGAGGTCGTGGCGGATGCCGCCCAGCGCGCCGAAGAAGCCAGCCACGAAGTCGCGCACGGCGTCGCGCCCCTCGACCGCCGGCAGGTTGCCGAAGCGGAAGCGGCAGTCCGGCGCCAGGAAGCCGGCGAAGCGGTCGGCGTCCATCGCGTCGATGGCGGCGAACAGGTCGTCGAGCATGGTCATCCTCCGGGTCGATCCCAGCCTGCACGTTCCCTGCACGTGCCGCAAGGGCAGCCCGCTGGCCGCGATGGCGAGCCTTCAGGTAACTTACCGCCGCACGGGGAATGCCTTGAACGACGCCGCCAACATCACCGCCCTGCTGCAGTCGTGGCGCGCCGGCGCCGCCGACGTCGCGCCGCGGCTGAATGCGCACATCTACGATCGCCTCAAGCAGATGGCGCGCCAGCGCTTCCACGGGCCCGACGTGGTACTGAGCCCGACGGTGCTGGTCCACGAGGCCGTCGCGCAGATGCTGGACGCCGGCGTGGACTGGAATTCGCGGGCCCACTTCTTCGCCCTGGCCGCGCTGCAGATGCGCACCGTGCTGGTCGACCACGCGCGGCGCGCGGCCACCGCCAAGCGCGGCGCGGACCCGGTGGCGGTCACGCTGGATCCCGCGCACGCATCGGTCGACGACGGCGTCGGCGTGCTGGAGGTGCACGAGGCGCTGGACCGGCTGGCCGCCGAGGACGAGCGCGCCGCGCGTGCCCTGGAACTGACCTATTTCGGCGGCCTCGACGCGCGGCAGGTCGGCGAGGTGCTGGGCACCTCCGTGGCCACCGTCGAGCGCGACCTCAAGTTCGGCCGCGCCTGGCTGCGCGAGGCGATGTCGTGAGCGCGGCGGGCGGCGTGCGCGCGCTGTTCGAGCGCGCGCAGGGGCTCTCGCGCGGGGCACGCGAGGCGCTGTACCGCGACGAGGGCGTCGACGCCGCCACCGCGGCCCGCGTCGAGGCCCTGCTGGCCGCGTCCACCGTCACCACCGATCCGCGCGAGGACGCGATCGCCGCCCGCGTGCGCGGCGCCGCGGCGTCCGCTCTGCGCGCCGCGCTGCCGGACCACATCGGCCCGTGGCGCATCGTCGGCCTGGTCGGCGAGGGCGGCATGGGCGTGGTCCTGCTCGGCGAGCGCGACGACGGCGAATACGACCGGCGGGTGGCGATCAAGGTCGTGCGCGGCTTCGTGTCGGAACGCGTGCGCGAGCGCTTCCGGCGCGAGCGACAGGTGCTGGCCGGGCTCGACCATCCGCACATCGCCGGCCTGATCGACGGCGGCACCACCGACGCCGGCGAGCCGTGGCTGGCGATGCCCTACATCGACGGCTTGCTGCTGCGCGACTGGCTGCGCCGCCAGCCGCCGCCGGCGCTGCGCGAGCGGCTGCTGCTGTTCGCCACCCTGTGCCGCGCCGTGCACCACGCGCACCAGCGCCTGGTCGTGCACCGCGACCTCAAGCCGTCGAACGTGATGGTGCGCACCGACGGCAGCCCGGTGCTGCTCGACTTCGGCATCGCCAAGCTGATCGACGACACCGAGGGCGGCGAGACCCAGACCCGCGCGTTGACGCCGCGCTACGCGAGCCCCGAGCAGCTGCTCGGCCTGCCGGTGACCACCGCCACCGACGTGTTCGGCCTCGGCCTGCTGCTGTACGAGATGCTGGCCGGCGGCGTGCCGGAGCGCGGCGACGGCGCGCGTGCGGCGAGCACCGAACTGCCGGCGGCCTCGACGGCCGCGCTGGCGGCCGAGGCCGGCCCGTGGCGCGGCGACGCACCGCGCGTGCGTGGCGACCTCGACCGCATCGTGCACCGCGCGGTGCGCACCGATCCGTCGGCGCGCTACCCGAGCGCGCTGGCGCTGGCCGAGGACGTCGAGGCCTGGCTCGACGGCCGGCCCGTGCAGGCGGCCGGCACGCATCGCCTGTACCTGCTGCGGCGCTTCGTCGGCCGCCACAAGGTCGCGGTCGGTGCCGCGGCGCTGGCGGTGCTCGCCGTCGGCGCGGTGTCGCTGCAGTGGAAGGCGCAGCGCGACCGCGCGCTGGAGGCGGAAGCCGCGGCGCGGCGCGAGGCCAGCGCCGCGCAGGGCGTGACCAGTTTCCTCGAAGGCGTGTTCAGCGAACTCGACCCCGACCGGCACGGCGGCCGCGAACTCTCCGGCCGCGAACTGCTGGCGCTGGGCCGCGAGCGCATTCCGTCGGCCGACACTGCGGGCGCGGAACTGCGCGCGCGCCTGCAGGCCAGCATCGGCCGCATCTACGCCAGCGCGGGCGAGACCGACACCGCGATCGCCCTGCTCGCCGAGGCGGATCCCGTGCTGCAGGCCGACGGCGACCCTGCGACGCGGATGGCGGCACGCAAGGCGCTCGCGAATGCGCTCAATGTGGCAGGCCGGCATGCAGAGGCCCACCCGCTGGCGCTCGCGCTGGCCGAGGACGCCCTGGCCCGCGATCCGCCCGACCTGCGCATGGCCGCGCACGCGGGCACCGAGATCGGCATCGCCGCCGAGCAACTCGGCCGCCGCGACGAGGCCGTGGCCGCGTTCGACCGCGCCGAGGCGCAGTTCCGCGCCGTCGGCGCCGACGGCGAACTGGCGGTGATCGCGCACAACCGCGCCTGGCTGGCCGAGCGCTCCGGCGACTACGCGACCGCGCTGGCCGGCTACGAGGACGCGGTCGCGCGCAAGATCGCCGCCTTCGGGCCCGAGCATCCGCAGGTCGAACCCAGCCAGAACGGGCGGGCCAAAGTGCTGTCCATGCTCGGCCGCTACCGCGAGGCGGCGGCGATCACCGAGCAGACGCTCGCGGTCGCCGAGCGCGTCAGCGGGCCGCGCTCCACGCCGGTGTCGCAGCAGCTCAACACCCTGGCGTCGCTGTACCAGGACCTGGGCGATTACCCGAAGGCGGAGTCGTACTACCGGCGCGCGCTGGCCGTTGCGCGCGAGATCGCGGGTGGCCAGCCGTCGATGCCGGTCGCGGTCGCGACCAACAACCTCGCCTCGCTGCTGGAGGACCGCGGCGAGCCGGAAGCCGCGGAAGCGATGTATCGCGAGTCGCTGGCGATGCGCCGCGCGCTCAATCCACCGGGGCATGCGTCAATCAGCGGTCCCTTGAACAACCTCGCGCGGCTGGCGATGGACCTCGGCCGGCTCGACGAGGCCGTGGCGCTGTGCGCCGAGGCGCAGTCGATCCGCGCCACGGCGCTCGGCGCCGATCATCCGCAGACGCTGGCCACGCGCCTGACCTGCGCCAGCATCGACGCCGCGGACGGCCGCATCGACGCCGCCGAGGCCAGGATCGGCGCGGTGGCGACGGCGATCGGCGCGATGGCCGAGGCGCCGCAGCCGCTGCGCCTGTCCGTGCTGCAGGCCCGCGCGCGACTCGCCGAGGCGCGCGGCGACGCCACCGCGCGCCTCGCGCTGCGACGCGACGCCATGACGCTCGCGGAATCCCTGTTCGCCGACGGCCACCCGCGCCGTGCGCGCGCCCAGCTCGCGCTCGCGCAGGCCGCGGACGCCACCGGCGACACCGGCACCGCGCGCGCGATGCTCGCCGCCGCGGCACCGGTGCTGCGCGCGGCCCTCGTGCCGGACAGCGCGACGTTGCGCGCGCTGGATGCGCTCGCCGCGCGGTCGGCCGGAAACACGACGGGCGCGCCCTGAGGCGCGCCCGTCGTGGGTCCCGTTTTCGATCCAACGCGCCTCAGGGCGTGGCGGGCTCGAAGCTGTTGCTGAACACGCCATCCGGCCGCTGGTAGCAGTCGGGTGGCGGCGGCGATCCACCAACCCGGCTCCAGCCTTGTCCGGTGACGATGTAGTCCACCACCGTGTAGCGGTGGGTGTAGCCGACGTTGCTGCGGTCGGAGACGATGTAGGAGTAAGGCTGGGGCCTGTAGCGGCAGGCCGTGGCCGGCCTGCTGAATCCGGGTACCGTGCCCGTGTATTGCAGGGACTGGCCCCAGAACATCGAGGTGCCGCTTTCCTCGGTGACGCCGGCGGCGAATTCGTACGCCGCGCCGCCGACGACCGTCGCCACCACGCCGGCCTCGAGTTCCAGTTCGGCGCCGACCCGTGCGGTGTGGCTGAAGCCGCTGCTGCTGCCGATCAGGCTCTGTTGCTGGTCCGAGACCGACCAGGAAATCTGGCCGGTGCCACCGACCAGCACCGAGTCCCAGATCGGCGCACGGCGCACGCCAGGATGGAAGCCCGGACACTGCGGATGGCTGGCCTGCGCCGACACGCCCACCCACTGCAGGTCGCCGCGAACCTGGATCGCGCGCAGCGCCGGCGGCGAAGCGACGTTGTCGGCGACCACCGCGGTGAACACGTCGTCTCCGGCGCTCGGATCGCAGACGAACTCCGGGAACTGCGGCGGCTCCTGGTGGGGATTGCCGAACACCTGTACCTCGGAGATGCCCAGCTGCCCCGTGACGCCGAGGGGGAAAGTCACGCTGCCCGTTCCGCCGGTCTGGATGCGGATGTAGCGCGCGCGCAGTGGCGCCATGGTTTGCGGGTCACGGGTCCAGATGTTCCAGCGGTCCAGGCCGTTGGCGGAGCCCGGATCCGGCAGGAACGCGCGGACTCCGGTGGGAAGGCCGTTCCCGGTGATCGGGGTTTCCGAGGCGTAGACGCGAACGTCGCGGAAAATCGTCACGCCCTCGGGAACCGAGGGGACGGTACGCCCCGGCCAGATGCGGATGTTCGTGATCTCCTGCACCGACCCGAGGTCGATCTGCGCGTAGCTCTGGTTCTCGGTGCCCCTCGACCGCCATTCGGTATCGAAGTTGCCGTCGGTGATGGCCGTCGGCACGTTGGGTGGATGCACGAAGCCGGGCGGGATCGTGGAGGTCGGGCGGAACAGCGCGAGGTTCGCCCAGTCCGGATGCAGCGGCACCCAGTTCGCGGGCTGCTGGCCCGCCGTGCCTGCCGCCGTGCTGGTGTCCCAGGTCACGAGGTCGGAAGGGGTGATGCCGTTCGGGGTGTTCGACGGAACGCTGCGTACGATCTCGCAGGTGCGCAGGTTGCTCGACGCTGCGGGCTGGCCGCCGCGCAGCACGTCATACTCATAGCAGTCATAGACGCGTTGCTCTTCGACGACGAGTCCTTCGCCGGCGCTCTGTTGATGGGTCTCGGTCACGGTCTGGCTGGACTCGCTGGTCCGCAGCTCGGTCCGATTGCTTTCCCAGTTGCCGCCCGCGGTGACCTTGGCGGTGACCTGGGATCCGATGCCGAACACCTGTCCGCCGACCTGCAGGCCGACATAGCCCGAGATGTCATGCGAGCTGAAGGTGCCGTACCTGAGTTCCAGCGCCGAGCCGTTCGTGGCCGACCGGCCGATCGCGGCGTTCGCCCCCGGCGATGTGCCCTGCAGTGCCGTCCAGTACGGCGGCAGCTTGACCACCGAGCGGACATGGGACTCCACCACTCTTCGGCAGGTGGCGCCGATCTTCGCGATCACCGAGTCCTGGTCGATGTCCGGCGTGCCGATCGTGAAATCCTGAGCATCCGGCAGTCCCGACGGGAAGTCGTAGGACGCCCGCAGCGCAAGGGTCCCGGGCGCGGGAAAGGCGTCGGGGCTGGCCGGCGGATCGAAGGCGAAGCGGCGCAGTTTGGTCGACTGCGCGAAATTGCCGCCGCCCGCGATCTCGCGGAAGGCCACGTAGACGTCGCCGACCGCGTCGCCGTTGGCGTCGCCGATGGCGGCCTCGATGCGCGAGGTGCCGGTTGCAACCAACGGCGCGGTCGCGACCGCTGCCGGACTCGCCGGGCCGAGTTGCACCGGGAAGCCCGCCACGTTGAAGGTGGCATCCAGCAGTTCGACGCGCAGCTGGTTGCCCGCGATCTCGCGCACCAGGGCGATCTCGGCGTCCGGGCGGCGGTCCATCTCGCCGGTGGCCAGCGCGAAGTTGAAGCCGGTCGACGAGATGTTGTAGTCGAGGCCGGTGGTCGGGCCCAGCGCGACCGACACCAGGTTGCGGTTGGCATCGCGCGTGCTGACGAAGTAGCGCATGCGGGTGCGGATGTCGCGCGGCAGGCCGCCCTCGGTGATCTGCTCGCCGACCACCAGTTCCGCCGCCGCGCTGCCGCCCACGTCGGCGAGGTGCACCGTGAGCCGCGACAGGTCGCCCGCGACGGTCGATTCCTCGACGAAGCCGCCCGGCGGCTGGATCAGCGAGGGCAGGCCGTTAACCACGCCCGGCCGGAGGATCGTGTAGCCGATGCGCGGGCCGGTGCCGGTCGAGCGCCGGGTCACCAGCACGACCTGTTCGCGCGGCTCGGCAATCACCTTGCCGGCGACCATCCGCATCGCCGTCGCCCCGGCGAAGTTGCCGCCGCTCGTGGCGTAGATGTACTGCCAGTTCATGTCCGGGTGGGCGATGGTGCCGCCCGCGCCGGTCAGCAACCCCACCGCGGTGACGGTGCCGTTGAGGTGCAGGCCGACGACGATCTGCCGCACGCCGTTCTGCTGGCCCAGCAGGTCGGCCGTCGCCACCTGCAGGTCGCTCCAGGTCTCGCCGGTGACGGTGTAGTTCCAGGTGTCGATCTGGACCAGCGCGTTGCCGGCGCTGGGGCTGCGTGTATAGGTGGACACGCTGAACGTGCCGTCAAACCGCGCGGTGGCGAGGATGAACTCCTCGTCGCCGTCGCCGTCGAGGTCCGCCGTGGTGCTCGCGATGCGCGTGGCGTTGGCCAGCGGCGCGGTGCCGCCGAGGAGCTCGCGCTCCGCCGCGAGCGGCCCGCCACTGAGCTGGAAAAGCGAGGGAATGTTCGATGCCGGACGCCGCGCGACCACGACCTCCTGGTCGATGCCCAGTGGCAGGTAGCGGCCGAAGGGCGTTCCGTCGCAGGCGATGGGCGTACCACCCTTCGGGATGGCCAGCTCCGGCTTGCCGTCGGCGGCGTGTGCCGGTGCGGCGGCGGTGGCCAGCGTCAGCGCGAGGGCGCTGAATAGGCGTGTCATGGCAGTGCTCCGTTCCCCCACGGTGCGGGGTGCGAAGCAGGCAAGCGCGGAAACCGCGCCCGGTCCCTCATCGACCCGGCCGGACGCGCCCCGTAAACACGAAGGCCGCCCGGAGGCGGCCTTCGTCGGCGCGGCGGGCGGGGGCGGTCAGCCCTTCTGCACGCCCACGTCCTTCAGCGCGGCCAGCGCGTCGGTGTCGATCTCGGCCATCGCGGCCTTCAAATCGTCCATCTCGATCTGCTCGGCCTCGAGGTTGACCACGAAACGGTCGGCCACGATGCGGTTGTAGGTGCCATGGCGGCTTTGGGCATCCCACTGCTCGTGGACCAGGTTCCCGCCGTCCTTGTAGGTCTTCTCCCAGCCCGAATCGTCCTCGCGCTCGGCCTGCACCATCGCCCACGAGGCCATGCCCATCATGCCGCTGGCCCCGCCGGCGTCGACGATCTCCAGGCGGATGCGGCGCTCGCCGTCGCCGTATTCGGCGCGCACGGTGCTGACCTGCAGGCCCATCGCGGCGGTCTTCTCGGCGGCGAACGACGTGCGCGGCAGGCCGGCCAGCGTCTCAGGCGCGAGCGGCTTCAACTGCTCGGTGGCGACCGACTCGACCACCTGGCCGCCGCCCATCAGGGTGCCGAGCATCTTCGACGCCGCCTCGGCCTGGGCCTGGCTGTCGCCCGACTTTTCGGCCGCCTCCATCTGCTTCGAAGCATCTTCCATGTTCTTGCCGAACTGCTCCAGCCGGCCGAGCGCGCTGTCGGGGTCGATCTCGACGGCCGGGGTGCCGACATTGCTGCTGATTGCCGAGATCGCGCTGCCGCCGGCGGCCATCAGCCCGATCGCGGCGCCCACGGTGAAGCTGATCACCAGCCAGATCACGACCAGGATCGCGGTGTAGCCCGCCGCGCGGTCGGCCGGCACCTTGGTGGTGTGCGGCGCGCCCAGGTAGACCAGATAGATGCCGTAGATCATCGCGGCGATCGACAGCAGCCACCCGATCCACGGCACGATCCCGAGCACCGCGCCGATCCAGCCCGCGGTGGCGGCGTAGGCGATCAGCTTCACGCCCTGCGCCTGGTTGCGCTCGCCGCCGAAGCTCGGGGCCAGCACGTCGGCCAGCACGCCGACCACGAACACGGTCGCCAGCGCCGCGGCGAACATCAGCACCGCCATCACCACGCCGAGGCCGAACGGCGTGCGCACGGTCATGCCGAGCACCGAGGTGCCCATGATCGTGTTGTCGATGAAGTAGCCAAGCGCCGCCACGCCGGCGACGATGAGGATGTACTTGAGGTACAGGTCCTTGACCGTGTGCGGTTCCGCGCCCGCCACCGGCCATTCGGTCTGCGGGGTGACCAGGATGTTCTTGACGCGATTGACCAGCCAGTTGACGTCCATCGCCTGCCTCCGGGATTGCGGAACGCCCGATTCTACGCCGCATTCACGGACGTCGACGCGGCGCGGCGGCTGCTAGACTCCTTGCTTTGCTTCCGACGCCCGCCGCCATGGCCCGCCCCGATCCCGCCGCCGCCCGCCTGATCCCCGCGAACGCCGAGAACCGCTACGAGGTCAGCGCCGCGGACCTGCCGCTGTCCTGCCCGATGCCGGGCATGCACCTGTGGAATTCGCATCCGCGCGTCTACCTGCCGATCGAGGCGACCGGCCAGGCCAAGTGCCCCTACTGCGGCGCGCTGTACGTCCTCAAGGGCTGAGCCGCGAGGCGCCGTGGCCTCCCCGCGGCCGCTGACCGTGATCCAGCTCCTGCCGGCCCTGGAAGGCGGCGGGGTGGAGCGCTCGACGCTGGAGATCGCCGCCGCGCTGGTGGCCGCCGGGCATCGCTCGATCGTGGTCTCGGCCGGCGGGCGCCTGGTCGCCCCGCTGGTGGCTGCCGGCAGCACGCACGTCGACCTGCCGATCGGCGCCAAGCGCCTGCGCGTGCTGGCCCTGGTGCCGCGCCTGCGCGCGCTGTTCGCGCGCGAGCGTCCCGCCATCGTGCACGCGCGCTCGCGGCTGCCGGCGTGGATCGGCCGGCTGGCGCTGCGCGGCCTGCGCGATGCGCGACCACGCTGGGTGACCACCGTGCACGGGCTCAATTCGCTGGGTCGCTACAGCGGCGTGATGGCGTCCGGCGAGCGCGTGATCTGCGTGTCGGAGACCGCGCGCGCTCACGTGCTGCGGCACTGGCCGGATACCGACCCTGCGCGTCTGCGGGTGATCCCGCGCGGCGTCGATCCGGCGGCGTGGCCGCACGGCCATCGCCCCGACGACGCCTGGCGCGCGGACTTCGCGCGCACGCACCCGGCGCTGGCCGGGCGCCCGCTGCTGCTGCTGCCCGGCCGCGGCACGCGGCTCAAGGGCCATGCGGATGCGGTGCGCGCGCTGGCCCTGCTGGCCACGCGCCACGGCATCGAGGCCGGGCTCTACCTGCCCGGCGCACAGGACGCCGGGCGCGAAGCCTACCGGGCAGAGATCGACGCCCTGGCGCGCTCGCTCGGCGTCGGCGAGCGCGTGGTGTTCGATGCACCGCGCGCCGACCTGCGCGAGGTCTACGGCGTGGCGGACTGCGTGCTGCAGGTCTCGCGCCAGCCGGAATCGTTCGGCCGCACCACGGTCGAGGCGCTGTCGATCGGCGTGCCGGTCGCCGGCTACGCGCACGGCGGCGTCGGCGAGATCCTGCGCGCGGCGTTTCCGGACGGCGCCGTCGCGCCGGGCGACGTCGACGCGCTGGCCGACCGCATCGCGCGCTTCCTGCGCGCGCGTCCCCTGCTGCCGCCGCTGCGCGGCTTCGCGCTGGCCGACATGCAGGCCGACACGCTGGCGCTGTACGCCGAACTCGCCGGCGGCGCGCCGTGAACGCGGTCGACACGCCGGGCGCGCGCCGCGCCGCGCTGGGCATCGCGCTGGCGTTCTTCGTGTTGCTGCTGCTGCCGGTCGGCCGTACCGCCGAAGCGCCGCTGCTGGTCGCGGCCGCGTGGGCGGTGGCGCTGCTGTGGCGCCACGCGCGCGGCGCCGATCTCGCGCTGCTCGCGGGGCTTTGCGCGGCCTACAGCCTGCCGGCTTTGCTGTCCGCGATCGACGCGGTGGATGCCGATAGATCCTGGACGACCGCGCTCGGCAGCCTGCGCTTCGCGCTGTTCGGCGCGGCGATGGTGCTGCTGCTGGCCGGCCAGCCGCGCACGCGCGCGGTGCTGTGGGACCTGGTCGCCGCGCTGGTCGCGCTGTGGACCCTGGATGCGCTGGTGCAGGCCGCGACCGGCTGGAGCCTCGGCGGGGCGATGACCGCCGACCGGGTCAGTGGCGTGTTCGGCGCCGATGACCTCAAGCTCGGCCCGGTGCTCGCGGTGCTGTCGCCCTTCGTGCTGCTGTCGGCGCGCGAGCGGCTCGGGCGGGCCGGGCTCGGCGTCGCCTGGCTGCTGCTGGCCGCCGCGATCCTGCTGGCGGGGGCGCGCGCGGGCTGGGTGATGTACGCGCTGGTGACCCTGGTGCTGCTGCGGCGCGAATTGCCGCGTGGCCGCGACTTCGTGCTGGCGCTGCTGGGCGCGGGCATACTTGCCGGCGCCGTGGGTGCGATCGCCTACCAGGCCAGCCCGCCGTTCGCCGAGCGCGTGGCGCGCACCGCGGCGGTGTTCGAGGGCGGTCGCGCCGGGCTCGACCATGCGCTGGCCGGCCGGCTGCCGATCTTCGAGACGGCATGGGCGATGGGCACGGCGCATCCGTTCAACGGCGTCGGTGTGCGCGGCTACCGCCACGCCTATGCGGCGCACGCGGCGGCGGACGATCCCTGGCTGCGGCCGGAGAACGGCGGCGCGGCCCTGCATCCGCACCAGGTGCTGCTGGAACTGTGGGCGGAAACCGGCGCGCTCGGCCTGCTCGCCTGGCTGGCCGGTGCCGCGTTGGCGATCCGCGCCTGGCGCCGCGCCGGGCCCGCGGCACGCGAGGCCGCGCTCGCGCCGGGGCTGGCGCTGGCGGTGATGGTGTTCCCGCTGAACACGCATTTCGCGTTCTATTCCAGTTTCTGGGGCCTGCTGTTCGGCTGGCTGCTGGCGTTGTATGCGGCCGCCCTGGCGCGGCCGCCGCGGGAGGGGGCATGAACCGCGAACCGCTGAGCGTGGTGGTGACCACGCTGGACAATGCCGCCGCGCTGGCGCGCTGCCTTGATTCGGTGCGCTTCGCCGACGAGATCGTGGTGCTCGATTCCGGCAGCACCGACGCCACCCATGAGATCGCGGCTGCGCGCGGCGCGCGCTGGTCCGTCGAGCCCTTCAAAGGCTACGGTCCGCAGAAGCAGTCGGCGATCGAGAAAGCGACGCACCGCTGGGTGCTGCTGCTCGACGCCGACGAGGCCGTGCCTGACGCCTGTCGCGCTGCGATCGAGGCTGCGCTGGTCGCGCCCGACTGCGACGGCTACGAGATCCCGCGCCGCGAGCAGGTGTTCTGGCGCATGCAGCACGAAGCCTCCCACCACAATCCGATGCTGCGTCTGTTCGACCGCCGCCGCGCGCGGATGTCCGACGACGGCATCCACGCGCAGCCGGTGGTGGACGGGCGGGTGGGGCGGCTCGCCGCGTTTTTCGAGCACCACGGCGAGCCCGACATCGCGACCAAGGTGGCCAAGGTGAACCGCTACTCGGACGCGGTCTCGGCGGCCAAGCACGCGCGCGGCGTACGCTTCGTCTGGCTGCGCCTCATCGTGCAGCCGCCGCTGATGTTCGTGAAGTCCTACATCCTGCGCCGCCGCTTCCTCTCCGGCAGCGCCGGCTTCATCGGCAGCGCCATCGACGCCTTCCACGTGTTCCTGAAGTACGCCAAGGTGATCGAGCGCCGCCGCCGCCCGTAGGAGCGCGCTTGCGCGCGACCGCATCGATGGGGTCCGCGGCGGGAACCGGCTGTGCCGGTCGCCCGCAAGCGGGCTCCTACGACCGCGCGGTATCGCTGACCCGTAGGAGCGCGCTTGCGCGCGACCGCGGCAACCGGGCTCGCGGCGGGATCGGGATGCCGCGGTCGCCCGCAAGCGGGCTCCTACGACCGCGCGGTGTCGCTGACCCGTAGGAGCGCGCTTGCGCGCGACCGCAACGATGGGGTCGGCGACGAGGTCGGGACTCTGCGGTCGCGAGCGCTGCTCGCTCCCACAGATTCGCCCTATGCGCCCGGGTGATGCGGGCGCACGGATTCAGGCCCTGTCGTCGAACAACGAGCCGATCAGGTCGAACGAGGTCTTGACCATCTTCAGGTTGGCCTGGAACTCGTAGCGCGCGGATTTGGCCGCCAGCAGGTCCTGCACGATCGGCACCGCCGGCTGCACGGCCTGCGGCACCACGCGGGCCACCACGCCGCCACCCTCGATGGTGGTGGTCTGCACGGCCTGGCGCTGGAAGCCCTCTGTGGCCGCGTTGGCGACGTTGTTGGCCGCCACCCGCAGCCGCATCTGCGCGGCGCCGATGCCTGAACGGGCGATGTCTTCGATGGCTTTCATGGGTCTTCTCCCGGGTCTCGTCCGGGATATCGGCCGCGGCTGGCGGGACTTGAGCGGCAGGACCCATGAAAACGAAAGCCCCGCACGAGGCGGGGCTTCCGTCGATCATCCCGCCACCGCCGGCCTGCGCCGGCGGCGGTGGGTCGATGCCTTACTGCGCCACGGCCGCCAGGGCCGGCACCAGCAGCAGGGCCACCAGGTTGATGATCTTGATCAACGGGTTCACGGCCGGGCCCGCGGTGTCCTTGTACGGGTCGCCCACGGTGTCGCCGGTCACCGCCGCCTTGTGCGCGTCGGAGCCCTTGCCGCCGTGGTGGCCGTCCTCGATGTACTTCTTGGCGTTGTCCCAGGCGCCGCCGCCGGTGGTCATCGAGATGGCCACGAACAGGCCGGTGACGATGGTGCCGACCAGCAGGCCGCCGAGCGCCTTGGCGCCGGCCTGGGCGTCGATCAGGAAGGTGAAGCCGAAGGCCACCACCACCGGCACGAACAGCGGCAGCAGCGAGGGCACGATCATCTCCTTGATCGCGGCCTTGGTCAGCATGTCCACGGCCTTGTCGTACTCCGGCTTGGCCTTGCCTTCCATGATGCCCTTGATCTCGCGGAACTGGCGGCGCACTTCCTCCACCACCGCGCCGGCCGAGCGGCCCACGGCTTCCATCGCCATCGCGGCGAACAGGAACGGGATCATGCCGCCGATCAGCAGGCCCACCAGCACCAGCGGGTCGGCGATGTCGAACACGAACGCCTCGCCGGGGAAGTACTCCTTCAGCTTGTGCGTGTAGTCGGCGAACAGCACCAGCGCGGCGAGGCCCGCCGAGCCGATCGCATAGCCCTTGGTCACCGCCTTGGTGGTGTTGCCCACCGCGTCCAGCGGGTCGGTGATGTTGCGGATCTCCTTCGGCAGTTCGGCCATCTCGGCGATGCCGCCCGCGTTGTCGGTGATCGGGCCGTAGGCATCGAGTGCCACGATGATGCCGGCCATCGACAGCATGGACGTGGCAGCGACCGCGATGCCGAACAAACCGGCCAGCTGGTAGGAGGCGAGGATCGCCACGCACACCGCGAGCACCGGCAGCGCGGTCGACTTCATCGAGATGCCGATGCCGGCGATGATGTTGGTCGCATGCCCGGTGGTCGAGGCCTGCGCCACATGGCGCACCGGACCGTACTCGGTTGCGGTGTAGTACTCGGTGATCACCACCATCGCGGCGGTCAGCACCAGGCCCACCACCGCGCAGCCGAAGATCGCGGTCGCGTTGTCCGGGAACATCTGCTGGGTAACGAACCAGAACGCCACCGCGGACAGCAGGGCGGCGACGATCAGGCCGCGGTACAGCGCGTTCATGATCTTGCCGCCTTCGCGGCCCTGCACGAAGAAGGTGCCGATGATCGAGGCGACGATCGAGACGCCGCCGAGTACCAGCGGGTAGATCACGCCGGCGGCGCCGTAGGTGGCGAAGGACAGGCCGCCGATCAGCATCGCGGCGACGATGGTCACCGCGTAGGTCTCGAACAGGTCGGCCGCCATGCCGGCGCAGTCGCCGACGTTGTCGCCCACGTTGTCGGCGATCACCGCCGGGTTGCGCGGGTCGTCCTCGGGGATGCCGGCTTCCACCTTGCCCACCAGGTCGGCGCCGACGTCGGCGCCCTTGGTGAAGATGCCGCCGCCGAGGCGGGCGAAGATCGAGATCAGCGAGGACCCGAAGGCGAGGCCGACCAGCGGCTGCAGGGCCTTGGTGATGTCCTGCTCGGACATGCCGCCGAGCGAGCCCTGACCGATCACGAACATGAAATAGCCCGCCACACCGAGCAGGCCCAGGCCCACCACCAGCAGGCCGGTGATCGCGCCGCCGCGGAAGGCGACCGCGAGCGCGGCGTTGAGGCCGTTGTGCGCGGCCTGCGCGGTGCGCACGTTGCTGCGCACGGAGATGAACATGCCGATGTAGCCGGCCAGACCTGAGAGCGCGGCGCCGATCGCGAAGCCGATCGCGGTGGTCCAGCCCAGGCCCGGCACCAGGCCGATGACCACGAACAGGATCACGCCGACCACGGCGATGGTGCGGTACTGGCGGTTCATGTAGGCACCGGCGCCGACCTGGATGGCGGTCGCGATTTCCTGCATGCGGGCGTTGCCGGCCGGCTGCTTCAGGATCCAGCCGATCGACCACGCGCCGTAGACCAGGGCGAGGACGGCGCAGGCCAGCGCGATCCAGAGACCTTGGGACTCGAGCATCTTCTACTCCCCGAAAAAGATGGAACGACAGTCGTTATCCCGGCCGGACGCGCCGGGGCGGTACATAGCCAGTCGAGTGTAGTGGGCGCCCGGAAACCCGGCAATTCCGCGTGAAGACGGGGTGCGGCGCCGGGGTGGGCGGCCGGCCGCCGCTGAAGCGGCTCCCACATCGGGCGCGCGGGCGGGCGCGGTGTCGCTGTCCGTGTAGTGGGAGCCGGCTATGCCGGCGACTGTGGCGATCGGGGGTGTGGCAGTCGCCGCTGAAGCGGCTCCCACAGCGGGCGCGTGGGCGGACGCGGCGTCGGTTCCGTGTTGTGGGAGCCAGCTATGCCGGCGACTCTGGCGATCGGGGGTGTGGCAGTCGCCGCTGAAGCGGCTCCCACATCGGGCGCGCGGGCGGACGCGGCGTCGGTTCCGTGTTGTGGGAGCCGGCTGTGCCGGCGACTGTGGCGATCGGGGGTGTGGCAGTCGCCGCTGAAGCGGCTCCCACAGCGGGCGACTACGGCACAATGGGCCATGGGCGGCCGCCACCATCATTCGCACGGGCACGCGCACGACGATCCGCACGACCACCACGCGCATACCGACGGCGGGACGCTGCGCGCGTTCCGCTGGGGCACCACGCTCAACGTGCTGCTGGTGGTGGTGCAGGTGGTCGCCGGCCTGCTGCTGGGCTCGATGGCCCTGCTGGCCGACGCGGTGCACAACGCCTCCGACGTGCTCGGCCTGCTGCTGGCCTGGGGCGCGGCGAAGCTCGCCACCCGCCAGCCGACCCGCCAGCACACCTACGGGCTGGCGCGCTCGACGATCCTGGCTGCGCTGCTCAACGCGACCCTGCTGCTGTTTGCCTGCGGCGCGCTGGCCTGGGAGAGCATCGGGCGCCTCGACGAGCCGCACCCGGTGCCGGGGCTCGCCGTGATGGGCGTGGCCCTGCTCGCGTTCTGCGTCAATGCGGCCTCGGCGGCGCTGTTCTGGCGCGGCCGCCGCGGCGATGCCAACCAGCGCGGCGCCTTCCTGCACCTCGCCGCCGACGCCGGCGTCTCGCTCGGCGTGGTGGTGGCCGGTCTGCTGATCCACCTCACCGGCTGGACCTGGCTCGATCCGGCGGCCGGGCTGCTGATCGCCGCCGTGGTCTTGTGGAGCGGCTGGGACCTGCTGCGCGAGTCGGTCGACCTGGCGCTGGACGCGGTGCCGCGCGGCATCGACCTCGAGGCGATCGAATCGGCGCTGCGCGGCGTACCGGCCGTGCGCGGCGTGCACGACCTGCACGTCTGGCCCCTGTCGACCACGGTCGCCGCACTGACCGCCCACGTCGAGCACGACGGCACGCGCGACACCGACCAGTTGCTGCAGGCGCTGCAGGAATTGCTGGCGCACCGCTTCGGCGTGCGGCACGCGACGATCCAGTTCGAACTGCAGGGTTGCGGCAGGGCTTGCTGAGTCGCGCGGTTCGACGGCCCCCTGTGGGAGCGAGCACCGCTCGCGACCGCGACATCGGGGTCTCGTGGCGAGAATCGCGTGTCGCGGTCGCGAGCGGTGCTCGCTCCCACACATTCCTGCCGCCGCCCGTTCACTGGGTGCAAGGAGCGCAGCGAATTGCGCCGGCACGGCGCGCGAGGCGCGACGGTGCAATTCGCTGCGCTCATTGCACGCAACGCGTTCCCGCGCGAGGGGCCCACGATCCCGTAGGAGCCCGCTTGCGGGCGTCCGCGGCGTCTCTGTCTTGCGGCAGGGGCGGTGTTGCCGGTCGCGCGCAAGCGCGCTCCTACGCGAGGGGTTCGTGAT
This sequence comes from Lysobacteraceae bacterium, assembly GCA_021299185.1. Taxonomy (GTDB): domain Bacteria; phylum Pseudomonadota; class Gammaproteobacteria; order Xanthomonadales; family Ahniellaceae; genus UBA4656. The sequence continues at coordinate 22,752 of JAJTHZ010000015.1, forward strand.
TCTGTAGGAGCCCGCTTGCGGGCGACCGCGGCGTCGCGATCTTGCGGCAGGGGTGGCGGTGGCGGTCGCGCGCAAGCGCGCTCCTACGGCGGGGTTCGCGATCCTGTAGGAGCCCGCTTGCGGGCGACCGCGGCGACCCGTCCAGCGCGCCGCGGGCGGGCCATGGGGGCCCGTCCGCGGCGGCGGAAGATCACCGCTCCGCCGGGGGCTCGGCGTCCGCCGGCAGCGCGGATGCGCCGCCGCTGAGTGGCACCATCTTGATCACCAGCGGATTCGGCTTGAGCTCCTTGGTCGCGCCAGTGGCCGCATCAACGCCGATCCCGATGATGCCGCCGATCAGCACGTTGCCCGCCATGCCCGCAGCACCCGCGCCGGCGACCTGGCTTTGGATCTGCGTCTGCACCGGCTCGTAGCCTTCCTTCTCGACCGTCACCATGAAGGGGTCCTTGCGCTTCTTGGTCAAGGTGCACGGCGTGGTGCACGTCTCGCCGGAGCTGAGCGTGACCGCGGCACCGATCGGATCGCTCTCGACGGTCCAGGCCTCGGTGGTGCCGCGGGTGACGGTGGCGCACCCCTGGATGGCCAACACGGATGCGCCCACCAGCATGGCGCGACGGATTGCATTCGCGAACATCGGTTATTCCCCTTGTTTGCACAGCGTGTGGTGACGCCACGCAAGCGGCACCTCCCCGTTCGGACCGGCGACGCGCGGGTTGGAGCCCAATCCGCGTCCCTGCGTGGGTCCTGTCGTCAGTCGTCGTTGTCGCAGCCCGGGCCACCGCGACCGCAGCCGGTCGGGCTGGGCTTGCGCCCCTTGGCCGGCTTCTCGCCGCGCTTCAGCACGCCCTGGTAGATCGCGACCTCTTCGGCGATGCGCGCAGCGGCGCCCTGCATGTGGGAGTCGCCGTCCTGCAGGGCGGCGAGCGCGCCGCCCAAGGGCCAGCTGTTCTTGTCGACGGTGATGGTGCCGAGCACACGGCCGCTGTCGGAATCGACGAAGCGCACGGTGGCGTCGAAGTACGAGCTGCCCGCGCCGAAGCCGACGATCAGGCGCAGCGCCGCGTTGCCCTCCTTGTAGCGCGTGATGTCGCCGGTGATCAGCAGGGCACCGGGCAAGCCTTCGCCGCGCACGATCTCGCCGCGCACGCCGTAGGCGCGCAGTTCGTCGACCAGCATGCGTGCGAAACGCTGGCGCGCGGCGTCGACCTCGGCATCGTAGGCCACCCGCTTGTCCGCCTTCGGCGGCTTGGACGGCGCGTTGGCGAAATCGGCGACCACGATCGTCGTGTACGCGGAAAGGTCGAGCTCCGCCGTGTCGCCGGAGCGCTGCATCTTGGAGGTCGAGCCGCAGGCGGCGAGCGACAACACGAGAATGACGCCCACGACGAGGCGCAGACGAGGCGTTGCTGGGTGCATGGGATCCCCCGATCCGTTAGGGCAGCGGCGTCGGTTACCGGGGCCGCGCCAGGCGCTGCATCCTTGCGAATCCCCACGCCGATACTGCCGAAGCCGCGCGCGCGCGGCAAGCGGGCCGGTCGGCTACCCGATGGTCGGTCGCCCGCGCCGCTGCCAGGCCCGTCGCAAGCGCACCCGGCCTGCCGATGGGCCAGGCCCGCAGGTCGGTTTTCGCGATCTGGCGCGCGCTGCGCGATGGGAGCCTCCACCGTCGCGCGTTCGGCGGCCGCGCGCAGCAGGACGCCGATGTTGCGCAAGGCCATGCACGCCGGCCCGGCTCGAGCCCCCCCCACGTGCGCCGGCGGCTGCGGGGTCCTGCAGGATGGCGCCGGGCGCCCGGAGCGACGCCTCGTCGCAGCGCCTTACCGATCCGCGATCGCGTACCCCGGCAGCCGCTTGCGCACGGCCTTGAACCGCGGCGTCGCATAGGCCGGCAGGCCATCCGGGCCCCATGGCGGGAAGGCCTCGCCCTGGATCAGGGGCGCGAGGTAGCGGCGCGCGGCGGGGGTGATGCCGTAGCCGTCCTCGCGGATGAAATCCGCGGGCATCTTCTTCTCGTGGTTGGCGATGTCGGCCAGCGCGGCGGGCTCGATCGTCCAGCGATAGGGGGCGTTGGCGCGGCGGCGGATCACGGGCATCACCGCGTTCATGCCGGCCACGGCGTATTCGACCGCGGCCTTGCCGACCGCGGCGGCCTGCTCGGCGTCGGTCTTCGAGGCCACGTGGCGGGCGCTGCGCTGCAGGTAGTCGGCCACCGACCAGTGGTTCTTGTAGCCGAGCCGCGCCGTCACCAGTTGCGCGATCTGCGGCCCTACGCCGCCCAACTGCACGTGGCCGAAGGCGTCCTTGCCGCCGGCTTCGGCGAGGAAGCGGCCGTCGGCGGTCTTGAGGCCTTCGCTGACCGCCACCGCGCACCAGCCGACGCGCTCCACCGTGGCTTTCACCGCAGCGAGGAAACGCGCCTCGTCGAATGGAATCTCGGGGAACAGGATCAGGTGCGGCGCTTCGTCCGGCTTGCGCCCCGCGAGGCCCGCCGCGGCGGCGATCCAGCCGGCGTGGCGGCCCATCACCTCCATCACGAACACCTTGGTGCTGCTCTCGGCCATCGAGCGCACGTCGAGCGCGGCCTCGCGCATCGACACCGCGGTGAACTTGGCCACCGATCCGAAGCCGGGGCAGGTGTCGGTGACCACGAGGTCGTTGTCGACCGTCTTCGGCACGCCGATGCAGTGGATGGGAAAACCCAGTTCGGCGCTGATGCGCGAGATCTTGTTCGAGGTATCCGCCGAGTCGTTGCCGCCGTTGTAGAGGAACCAGCGGATGTCGTGCGCGCGGAACACCGCGACCAGGCGCTCGTACTGTGCGCGCGAATCCTCGATGCCCTTGAGCTTGAAGCGGCAGGAGCCGAACGCCGCGCCCGGCGTGTGGCCGATCGCGCGCACCTCGGCGTCGCTCAGCGCGCCGGTGTCGACCAGGTCCTCGCGCAGGGCGCCGAGGATGCCGTTGCGGGCGGCATAGACCTTGCCGATCTTCCCGCGCGCGCGTCGCGCGGCCTGAATCACCGCCGCCGCGGTGGCGTTGATCACCGCGGTGGGGCCGCCGGACTGCGCATACAGCAGGTTGCCGGGCGCGGGGCGGATGGATCGAGGCATGGCGGGCTCCTGCGACGGGCGGGTCACGCCGGCAGCGTAATCCCGCCGGCCGCCGGCGTCGACGGCGCGCAGCGCCGCGACCACCGTCGGAATTGACCCGGCGCCGGCCCGCCGCTAGGTTGCTCGCTGACCTTCAACCGCTGCAGGGTGGGGTGGCGGCGACGCCGGCCCTGCCCACGGAACCTCCTCCATGCGCATCGTCCTCCTCGGCGCGCCCGGTTCGGGCAAGGGCACGCAGGCCGTGCGCCTGAAGTCCCAGCTCGGCGTGGCCCACATCTCCACCGGCGACCTGCTGCGCGCCGAAGTCGCCGCCGGCACCGCGCTGGGCGTCAAGGCCAAGGCGGTGATGGAGGCCGGGCAACTGGTGTCCGACGACATCATGCTCGGCATGCTCGAGAACCGCCTCGCGCAGCCCGATGCGGCCGGTGGGTTCATCCTCGACGGCTATCCGCGCAACCTCGCGCAGGCCAATGCCCTGGACGCGCTGTTGGTGCGCATCGGCCAGCCGCTGGACATGGCGGTGCTGCTGGAGGTCGACAACGAACTGCTGTTCCAGCGCCTCGCCGGCCGCGCGCAGGCGGAAGGTCGCAAGGACGACAACCCGGAGACCGTGCGCGAGCGGCTGCGCGTCTATGCGGCGCAGACCGCGCCGGTGGTCGGCTACTACCGCGAGCGCGGGCAGCTCGCCGCCCTGGACGGCGTGGGCACGCTGGACGAGGTCTACGCGCGCATCGTGGCCGCGGTCGGCGCGCGCCGCTGAACCGGGTCAGCCCTGCTCGATCACGAACCGGAACGTGTCGCCTTCGCGCGACTCGGCGAGCAGACGACGGCCACCGCGCGCACACCACGCCGCCACGTCGACCGGCGATAATGGGTCGGTGGCCAGCAACACGATGCGGCTGCCGGCCGCGCGACCGGCCAGTGCGGCGCGCGCGGCCAGCACCGGGTGCGGGCAGGGCTGCCCGCGCGCATCCACCACTTCGAACCCTTCCGCCCCGACCATGAGCCTTTCCGTCCGCGCCATCGCGCGCGCCAGCATGCCACCGGGCGCCCCGCGGCTGCACGCATTCGCGCCGGTCGGCGGGGCTGCGCCGTGAGCGCGCTGCTCCACCTGCTGCGCGACCTGCTGCTGCTGCGGCGTGGACCGCAGGACATCCCGTACTCGCCGGTGCTGCTGGGCCTGCTGTGCGTCGGCGTGGTGCTGGTCGACCACGCACTGGCGGCCGCGCTGGTCGAGGGCGGCGCGCCGACCCCGCGCGTGCTGTTCTCGCTGGCGGTCCTGGTCGGCTTGCCGGCGCTGGCGCTGGCGATGGCCAACCTTTCCGCGCGCTGGGTGCAGACCGCCTGCGCGCTGGCCGCCACCGGCATCGTGTTCTCGGTGCTGGCGCTGCCGGTGGTGCTCGGCGTGGGGCGGCTGCCGGCGGATCCCGCCGACGTGACCAACACGCAGTTCGTGTTCGGCTTGCTGTCGATGGCCCTGCTGGGCTGGCAGGTGGCGGTCAAGGGCAACATCTTCCGCCACGCGCTCGGCGTGCCGCTGCGTGCCGGCGTGCTGCTGGCGATCGCCTTCTTCGCGATCGAACTGGTGCTCGGCATCGCCCTGTTCGGCGGCCGTTCGGCCTGAAGCTGCCACGCTGACCCGCATGCGCATCCACATCCTCGGCATCTGCGGCACCTTCATGGGCGGGCTGGCGGCGCTGGCGCGCCAGCAGGGCCACGTGGTGGAAGGCTCCGACCAGGGCATCTACCCGCCGATGAGCACGCAGTTGCAGGTGCTGGGCATCACGCTTGCCGAAGGCTACCGCGCCGAGCACCTGCAGCCGCCGCCCGACCTGGTGCTGGTCGGCAACGCGCTGTCGCGCGGCAATCCCGCGGTCGAGCACCTGCTGGAGTCCGGCCAGCGATACCTGTCCGGGCCGCAATGGCTGGGCGAATCGGTGCTGCCCGGCCGCCGCGTGCTGGCGGTGGCCGGCACCCACGGCAAGACCACCACCACCAGCCTGCTGGCGCACCTGCTCGAGCAGGCCGGTCGCGCGCCCGGCTTCCTGGTCGGCGGGGTGCCGACCAACTTCGGCGTTTCCGCGCGGCTCGGCGGCGGACCCGACTTCGTGGTCGAGGCCGACGAGTACGACACCGCGTTCTTCGACAAGCGGTCGAAGTTCGTGCACTACCGGCCGCGGGTCGCGGTGCTGAACAACCTCGAGTACGACCACGCCGACATCTTCCCCGACGTGGCGGCGATCCAGCGCCAGTTCCACCATCTCGTGCGCATCGTGCCCGCCGGCGGACGGCTGGTGGTCAACGGCGAGGACGAGCGCCTGGCCGAGGTGCTGGCGATGGGCTGCTGGACCCCGGTGGAGCGCTTCGCGATCGACCGTGCCGACGTGGAATGGCGCGCCGAACTGGAGGCAGCCGACGGCAGCGCCTTCGTGCTGCACCATCGCGGCGCGGTCGTGGGCCGCGCGCGCTGGAACCTGCTCGGCCGGCACAACGTGATGAATGCGCTCGCCGCGATCGCGGCGGCCCATGCGGTGGGCGTGGCGCCGGCCGATGCGCTGGCGGCATTGCCGTCGTTCGCCAGCGCGAAACGGCGCCTCGAGGTGGTGGGCGTGGCTGGCGGGATCACCGTCTACGACGATTTCGCCCACCATCCGACCGCGATCGCCACCACGCTCGCGGGGCTGCGCGCGCGGGTCGGTGGCGCGCGCATCCTGGTCGGGATGGAGCCGCGCAGCAATTCGATGCGCCTCGGCGCGCACGCCGATGAACTCGCACCGTCGCTGCGCGACGCCGACCGCGTGCTGTTCCTGCAGCGACCGAACCTGCCGTGGGATGCCCAGCGGGTCACCGCCGCCCTCGGCGGCCGTGGCGACACCGCGCCCGACGTCGCCACCCTGCTCGCCACCCTGGCGGCCGAGGTGCGGCCCGGGGACCATGTCGTTTTCATGTCGAACGGTGGTTTCGAGAACGCACCGGCCCGTTTCGTTGTCATGATCAATGCCGGTCCCGCCGGCGACCCCCCCATCCGGAGCAGCGCCCCATGAAGATCCGTGTCCTGGGTCTGTGCCTGCTGGCCGCCACCGGCCTTGCCGCCTGCGGCGGCGAGACCCCGCCCGCACCGGTTGCGGCCCAGCCGGAGCCGGCTGCGGCCGTCACACCGGCGCCCGCCCCGGCGCCCGCGCCCGCGGCGCCCGTCGCCACGC
>JAJTHZ010000094.1 GCA_021299185.1 Lysobacteraceae bacterium
AACGACGTCTCGCTGGCGATGAGGCCGTAGATTGTCAGGCGACTTGTTCAGAGGTTCCTCAACCTGCGGCGACCGTGGCGCCCCAAAGTGGGGTGTAATGGGACGAGGATCGACCAGGGGCGGGGGAGCAGCGCTCCGGACCGTGGATTCCCGCGCGGGGCGACGGGCATCGACCAAGCCGGGGCGTGGATGATCGTCGTTCACGCCTTCAGTGGTTGTCCGCGCACTCGTTCGATACGCGAGACCGAGGACGTCGCGGCGCAACGCACCCCTATGCCAGCACCGCCTCCAGCGCCGCCCGGCTCTCCGCCAGGCTCGACGCTTCCGCCACGTCCTGCAGCAGCAGTTTCTGCACCTGGGGCCAGCGCTTGATGGCGTCGTCGATGCGTGGGTCGGAGCCTTTCTGGTAGGCGCCGAGCGCGATCAGGTCGCGGTTGGCGTTGTAGGACGACACCAGGGCGCGCAGGCGGCGGATGCGTTCGCGCCAGGCGGCGTCGGTGATGTCGGGCACCACGCGGCTGACCGAGGACTCGACGTCGATCGCCGGATAGATGCCGCTGTCGGCGACCGCGCGCGAGAGCAGCACGTGGCCGTCGAGGATGGCGCGTGCGGCGTCCGAGATCGGTTCGTTGTGGTCGTCGCCTTCGGTGAGCACGGTGTAGAACGCGGTGATGGAGCCGCCGCCGCGGCTGCCATTGCCGGCGCGCTCGACCAGCGCGGGCAGGCGCGCGAACACGCTGGGCGGGTAGCCGCGCGTGGTGGGCGGCTCGCCGACCGAGAGGCCGATCTCGCGCTGGGCCTGCGCGACGCGGGTGAGGGAGTCCAGCAGCAGCAGCACGTGGCGGCCCTGGTCGCGGAACCATTCGGCGATCGCGGTGGCGCGCCAGGCCCCGCGCAGGCGCGCCAGCGGCGGACGGTCGGCGGGCGTGGCGACCACCACCGCGCGGCGCAGCCCGGACTCGCCCAGCGTGCGCTCGACGAAATCCCGCACTTCACGGCCGCGCTCGCCGACCAGGCCGACGACGATGATCTCGGCCTCGGTGTAGCGGGTCATCATGCCCAGCAGGGTGGACTTGCCGACGCCGGAGCCGGCGAACAGGCCGATGCGCTGGCCGCGACCGATCGGCAGGATGGCGTTGATCGCGCGCACGCCAACGTCGAGTGGGCGCTCGATCGGCTCGCGCTCCAGCGGGTTGATCGACCGACCCGACAGCGGCACCTCGGCATTCAGGCGCGGCAGCGGGCGCCCGTCGAGCGGCGTGCCTTCGCCGTCGATCACGCGCCCGAGCAGGCCGTCGCCCACCGGCACCGTGCCCTCGCCCGCGGTCGGCACCACGCGCGCGTTGGGCAGCAGGCCATGCACCTCGGAGGAGGGCATCAGGAAGGTGCGATCGCCGCTGAAGCCGACCACTTCGGCATCGACCCAGCCGTTGCGGGTGGCGACGCGGCAGGACGCGCCGACCGGCAGTTCCATGCCGGCGGCTTCCAGAGTGAGCCCGACCACGCGGCGCAGGATGCCCTCGCGCTGGATCGGTGCATGTTCCGGCACGCCGTCGCGCAGCCGCTTCAGCCGTGCGGCGTGGGCTTCGGTGCGGATCGCAGCGTGCGACTCAGCCATCGCGCACGCGCCCGGCCAGTGCGGCCGCCACGCCGGCGAGCCGCGTGTCCAGCGTGGCGTCGAGGCGCAGCAATTCGCCGTGCACGCGCACGTCGCCGGGCGACAGCGCGGGGTCGGCGACCAGCCGCGGCAGGGTGTCCATGCCGCCGGCTTCCAGCGCCAGCGAGACCCGCGGCACGTCGCCGGGATGCAGGCGCAGTTCGATGCCGCGATCGGTGCCGGCGGACGCCAGCGCCTCGCGCACCACTTCCATCAGGGCGCCGCTGTCCCAGGCCAGTTGCACGCGCGACACCGCACGCGCGATCGCCACCGACAGCTCCAGCAGTTGCTGCGCCACGTCCTCGTCGAGTTCCGCCACCGGGCGCTGCAGGGTGGCGCACAGCGCGGCCAGCCGCTGCTGCTCGCCGCGCGCCTGCGCCATGCCGTCGGCATAGCCCTGCGCCTGGCCCTCGCGATAGCCCTCGTCGCGCGCCACCCGCACCATCTCGTCGAGTTCCTCGATGGTCGGCGCGGGGCGCGGCGCGAGTTCGCGCGGCGTCCAGGCGGTGGCCTCGGCCTCGGGGATCGCCGGCGTGATGGACATGGTCGCGGGCGTTCGTCAGACCATCTTCTCGGCGCCGGCGCCGCCGAGCTGGATCGCGCCCGAGTCGGCCAGCCGCCGCACGATCGACAGCATTTCCTTCTGCGCGCCCTCGACCTCCGACAGCTTGGCCGGACCGCGCGTCTCCATGTCCTCGACCAGCATGTCGGCGGCGCGCTTGGACATGTTCTTGAGGATCTTTTCGCGCACCTTGGGATCGCAGCCGCGCAGCGCGAGGCCGAGGCGGTCGCCGGGCACCTCGCGCAGCACGGCCTGGATGCTGCGGTCGTCCATCTCGCCGATGTCGTCGAACACGAACATCAGGTCCTGGATGCGGCCGGACAGCTCGTTGTCCACCTCGCCGATGCTGCCGAGGATCTGCTGCTCCAGCGTGCCGTCGACGAAGTTGAGGATGTTGGCCGCGGTCTTGAGCCCGCCGACCGACGACGCCTTGCTGCCCTGCTGGCCGGAGAACTGCTTCTCGAGGATGTCGTTGAGTTCGTTGAGCGCGTTGGCCGGGATGGTGTCGAGGGTGGCGATGCGCAGCATCACGTCGGAGCGCACCCGCTCGGCGAGGAACTTCAGCACCTCGGCCGCATGGTCGGGGTCGAGGTAGGACAGCACGATCGCCATGATCTGCGGGTGCTCGTTGCGGATCAGTTCCGTCACCGCACGCGCGTCCATCCACTTCAGGTTCTCCAGCCCGCGGCTGTTGCGCCCGTGCAGGATGCGGTCGATCAGGCCGCTGGCCTTGTCCTCGCCCAGCGCCTGCACCAGCACCTTGCGCACGTAGTCGTCGGCGCCGATGCCGACCGAGGTCTGCTCGTCGAGCAGGCCGGTGAACTCGGCGACGATCTGCTCCAACTGGCCGCGCGTGACGCCGGAGATGGTCGCCATCGCCGCGCCGAGTTTCTGCACCTCCTTGGCGCTCATGTGCTTGAGCACCTCGGCGGCTTCCGCTTCGCCGAGACTCATCAGCAGGACCGCGGCACGCTGGGTGCCGTTGAGGTCGTCGGCCTTGGTGTCAGGCATCGCTGCCCACCCAGTTCTTCACCACCTGCGCGACCTTGCGCGGGTCCTGCTGCACGGCCTGGCGGGCCTGCTGCAGGCGCGCCTCGTGCGGGTCCATCGGCGGCGCCAGCAGTTCGGCGGTCTGCGCGTTGTCGTTGCCCAGCGCGGGGGTGCCCGCGCCGGCTTCGATCGTGGCCAGCATCGGCTCGGGCTCCGGCGGCGCGGCGAGCCCGCGCAGCAGCGGGCGCAGCACGCCGAACACCAGCACCAGCACCACCAGGGTGCCGAGCGCGAGCCGGGCGTACTCGCGCACCTCGGGCTGCTGCCACAGCGGCAGGTCCTCCAGCGGCGCGACGGGCTCGGGTCGCGCGAAGGGCGCGTTCATCACCGACACGGTGTCTCCGCGCTCGGCGTCGAAGCCGACCGCCTCGCGCACCAGTTTTTCGACCTGCGCCAGTTCCTCGGCGGTGAGGGCACGCAGCGCCGGCGCGTTCGCGACGGCTTCGCCGTCGGCGGCTTCCTCCTCCGCGGCCTCGTCGGCGGCTTCCTCGCCCGCGGCGTCCGCCGCGGCCGGCGCGACGGCGGCCGCCGGCACGTGGTCGACCAGCACCGCGACCGACACCCGGCGCACGCGGCCCGCGGGCTGGCGCGTGTGGCTGACCGTGCGGTCCATCTCGAAATTGCGGGTGGCGCTGCGGGTGGCGTTGGTCGGCGCCCCGCCCTCGCCTTGCGCGGCGTCGGCGGTGGTGGGCGGCGCGGCCTCCGGCGGCTGGTTGCTGGTCGCACCCGGGATGCCACCGGCATTGCGCGCCTCGGTGACCGCTTCCGACACCTGCTCGCTGCGCAAGCGGGTGTCGGGGGCGAAGGTCTCGCGCGCTTCCTCGGTGACCGCGAAGTCCATGTCGACCGCGACCTGCGCGCTGATCCGGCCCGGGCCGGTGAGCGGCTCGAGCAGGCGCTCGATGCGCTCGACGTAGGAGGTCTCGACGCGCCGCGTCTGCGCGAACTGCTCGGCGGCGATGTCGGCGTCGGTGTCGTCCGGGTCGCGGGTCAGCAATCGGCCCGCCTGGTCGATCACCGTGACGCGCTCGGGCGACAGTTCGGGGATGCTGGACGCGACCATGTGCACGATCGCCGAGACCTGCTCCGGTTCCAGCGTGCGGCCGGGCAGCAGGTCGACCAGCACCGAGGCGCTGGCCGGATCGCGGCGACTGGCGAAGGCGGACGCGCGCGGCAGCGCGAGATGCACGCGCGCGCTGCGCACCGGCCGCACCGCGCCGATGGTGCGCGCGAGTTCGGTTTCCAGCGCGTGCTGGTAGCGCGCGCTCTCCACGAACTGGCTGGCGCCGAACCCCTGGTCGCGCTGGATCATCTCGATGCCGAGCCGCGAACCCGCCGGCAGGCCGGCGGCGGCGAGTTTGAGCCGCGCGTTCTGCAGTTCGGTCTCCGGCACGGTGATGGCGCCGGTCGCGGGATCGACCTGCACCGGCACCTGGGACGCGCGCAGGGCGTCGAGAACTTCCGCCGCGTCCTTGGCTTCCATGCCGGGGAACACGGCGACGTAGGTCGGCTTCTGCGTCCAGGTGAAGACCCAGATGCCGAGCGCGATCGCCAGCGCGAGCCCGACCAGCGAGGCCAGTTGCCGCACGTACGGCAGGTCCTGCAGGCGGGCGCGCGGTCCGGGGAGGGCGAGTGGCTCGGCCATGGGGCTTGGGGCGGTCCGGTTCGACTACGGGTGGTGGCGATTGCGGCGTGGATGCAGGCGCTGCGCGCTCACATCGGCATGTTCATCACGTCCTGGTAGGCCTGCACGACGCGATTGCGCACCTCCACCAGCGCGCGGAACGACACCGAGGACTTCTGCATCGACAGCATCACCGACGGCAGGTCGGCGCGCGGGTCGCCGACCTGGAAGGCCTCCTGCATGCGCGAGGCCTCGGACTGCGCGCGGTTGACGCCGTCGATCGCGCCCTTCAGCAGGTCGCCGAAGGCCGGCATGCCGGTCGTCGCCGGCGGCTGCACCGCCGGTGCCTGCGGCATGCCGGTGCGGGCCACGCCGGCCTGCTCGCGCAGGCTGCGGATCTGGTTGAGGACGGAGGCGATGTTGAGGTCGCTCATGGCGGCGTCGCGGGCTGTTCAAGTTTCCTTCGACCTTGACGATTGCAAGGCGCGTGCCGCGTTCAGGCGACTTCGTCCATGCCACCGTCGTCGCCGCGACCGAGGCCGTACTTGCGCAGTTTCTCCACCAGCGTGGTGCGGCGCAGGCCCAGCAGTTGCGCGGCGTGCGCGACCACGTTGTTGGCGCGTTCCAGCGCGGCCTTGATCAGGGCCGTCTCGATGCGCGCCATGTGTTCCTTCAGGTCCAGGCCTTCCGGCGGCAGTTCGTCGAGGCGCGGCGCGGGCGGTGCGGATGGCGCGGGCGGGAGCGAAGCGGCGGCCGGCGCGCCGGGTGTCGGCGCGCCGACGGCGGCCGGTGCCACCCCGGCGTCGCCGTCGGCGTCGATGCGGTAGCGCACCGGCAGGTCGGCGATGCGCACCTGGCCGGACGGATTGAGCACCGCGAGGCGCTCGATCAGGTTGGACAGTTCGCGCACGTTGCCGGGCCAGCGATAGCGCGACAGCGCGGCGATCGCCTCCGGCGTGAAGCGCACCTTGCCGCGACCGCCCTTCTCCAGCGTGCGGGTGAGCTCCTCGACCAGTTCCGGCAGGTCGGCGAGGCGCTCGCGCAGCGGCGGCATCTCCAGCGGAAACACGTTGAGGCGGTAGAACAGGTCCTCGCGGAAGGCGCCTTTCTGGATGTTCTCCTCCAGGTTGCGGTGGGTGGCGGCGATCACCCGCACGTTGCAGCGGATGGTCTGGTTGCCGCCCACGCGCTCGAAGCAGCGCTCCTGCAGCACGCGCAGGAGTTTCACCTGCATCGGCATCGACATGTCGCCGATCTCGTCCAGGAACAGGGTGCCGCCGTCGGCCATCTCGAAGCGGCCCCTGCGCGCGGTGATGGCGCCGGTGAAAGCGCCCTTCTCGTGGCCGAACAGCTCGCTTTCCAGCAGTTCGCCGGGGATCGCGCCGCAGTTCATCGCCACGAAGGGCTTGCCGCGCCGCGGCGAAGCGTCGTGGATGGCGCGCGCTGCGACCTCCTTGCCGCTGCCGGATTCGCCGAGGATCAGCACCGTGGTGTCGAACGGCGCGACCTGCGCGATCAGGCGCCGCAGGCGCTCGATGCCGGGCGAACGCCCGGTCGGGCCGCCGGGCGTGGCGACCACGCGCGCTTCCTCGTCGAGGCGCTTGATGCTGGCGCGGCGCAGCAGTTCCGACAGCAGCGGATACTTGATCGGGTAGTCGAGCGGCCAGAACTGCGCCGCGTTGAGGCCGAACTTCTCCGCGCCCTCGAGGTGGTGCTCGGGCATGCCCAGCACCGGCGGGTGCAGCGGGTCCTGCTTGAGCCAGTCGAGCACGCGCTGCCAGGCCCGCGCATCGGGCACCTTGCCCAGCACCACCGCCGCCCAGTCGCGCGGCGTATGGCGGTCGAGCGGCAGTTCGGCGGCGTCGGCGAGCACCTGCGGCCGATAGTCGATGAAATCCAGCAGTTCGGCCGTGCGTCCGGCGCGCTCGGCGTCGGCGTCCAGCACCAGCACGCGGGCCTCAGACATGGCTTTCACCCGCGAGCTTTTCCAGGATCGGCACCACTTCCTGCACGTAGAACATCTTGCTCACGAAGCCGTCGGCGCCGGCGGATGCGGCGTGCTCGCGGTGCTGCGGGTCGTCGAAGTGGCTGGCGATGACCACGAACGGCGGCTTGTCCTGCGCCTTGATCAGGCGCGTGGCCTGCAGGCCGCCCATCTCGGGCATGGCGAGGTCCATCAGCACGGCGTCGGGCGTGAGCTGTTCGGTCATGCGCACCGCCTCCAGCCCGTTCAGCGCGCGGCCGACGACCGACACCCAGGGCAGGTTGCGCAACTGGCGCTGGGCGGCGTTGAGGAAGCCCTCGTGGTCGTCGACGAGGAGGACGCGAAGCTGGCGCATGGCGGCGGTTTCCATCAGGTTGCGCATGGCGGCGCAGGGTTCAGGCGAAGGATGCCGCGGCGGGGGACGCGCTGTCGCGGCGCCGGTCCTTGGCGGAGGCGATGTGGAGCAGGTCGCGGTACTTGGCGACCGTGCGGCGGGCGATCCGCACGCCCTGGCGGGCGAGCAGCGCGGCGATCATGTCGTCGGCCAGCGGGACGCTGGGGTTCTCGGAGTCGATCAGGCGCTTGACCATCGCGCGGATCGCCACCCCGGACACTTCCGCGCCCTGCAGGCGGTTGGAGAAGAAGAACTTCAGTTCCAGCGTGCCGCGCGGGGTCTGCATGTACTTGCCGGTGGTGATGCGCGAGACGGTCGACTCGTGCATGCCGATGGCGTCGGCCACCTCGCGCAGGGTCAGCGGCTGCATCGCCTCGGCACCGCGCTCGAGGAAGGCGCGCTGGCGCGAGACGATCACGTGCGCGACCTTCATCAGGGTCTCGTGGCGCATGGCCAGCGCACGCACCAGCCAGCGCGCCTCCTGCAGCAGGTCGCGCAGGGTGCGCGCGGACGCGCCGTTGTCGCAGCGGCCGAGCATGCCCTCGTAGACGCGGTTGACGCGCACCCGCGGGGTGACGGCGCCGTTGAGTTCCACCTTCCAGCCACGCTCGTCGCGCGCGACCAGCACGTCGGGCACCACGTAGGCCGGTTCGCGCGCGGCGAAACGCTCGCCCGGGCGCGGGTCGAGGGACAGCACCAGGCGCTCGGCGGCGGCGACGTCGGCGACGCTGCACTCCAGCACCGCGGCCATCGCCTTGTGGTCGTGGGCGGCCAGCAGCGGCAGGTGGTTGGCGACGATCCGCATGGCGAGGGTGCGTGACGGCGTGTCCTGCTCGATCGCCGCGAGCTGCGCCAGCAGGCACTCGCGCAGGTCGCGCGCGCCGTAGCCCGCCGGGTCGAGGCCCATCATCAACTGGCGCAGCGCCTCCAGCCGGGCCGGCGGCAGCGCGATCGCCTCCGGCTGCAGGCCGGCCAGCGCGTCGGGATCGTGCTCGAGGTAACCCGCGTCGTCGACCTGGTCGACCAGCCACGCCGAGGCCGCGATCTCGCGCGCATCGGACAGCATCAGGGCCAACTGCTGGCGCACGTGCTCGCGCACGTCCACCGGGGCGGCGGCGATGCGCGCGACCGGGCCTTCCTCGTCGTCGCCATCGGATTCGGGCCCGGCACCACCGCCGGCGCCCCAGGCGGCCTCCGGCTCGAAGCCGTCGTCGGCGACGCGCACGTCGGCGACCGGCTCCGGTTCGGGCTGGGCCTCGGCGACCGGCAGTTCCTTGCCGTCGACGCCTTCCAGCGGTTCGGCGTCGCCGGCCTCGGGTTGCTCGAGCATGGGATTGCTGTCCAGCGCTTCGCGGACGTGGGCTTCGAGCTCGGCCCCGGTCAGTTGCAGGAGCCGGATCGACTGCAGCAGTTGCGGGGTGATGTTGACCCCCTGCGACAACTGCACCGCGAACGACGCTTTCATGGCATGCCCCCTGTCGAATGGATGCCGGTCCATTCTGGGAAGCCGGCGCCAATCGGGGAATCGGGACGCTTCCGACACGGGTCGGGGCCACCCGGTCGGGGATGTGGGGGTTTCCCCTACGGCGCCGGCCCCGCGGCGCCGGGCGGCCAGCGCGCCGGAATCCCCGCGCCGGCGGGGTCAGCGTTCGATCTCGAGGCGGTTCTCGATCGCGAAACGAACCAGGTCGGTGCCGCGGCGCATGCCCAGCGTTTCCATCATCCGCGCGCGATGCGTTTCGACGGTCTTGACGCTGATCGCGAGGTCGGCCGCGATTTCCTTGGTGCTCTGGCCGCGCGCGAGGCGCACCAGGATCTCGCGCTGCCGCGGCGAGAGTTCGCCGAGGCGGTCGCCCGGGTCGCGGCGCAGCATCGCGTTCATCATCCGCCCCGACACCTTGGGGCTGAGGAAGGTCTGTCCGTTGGCCGCGGCGTGCAGGGCCAGTTCCAGTTCGGCGGGCGCGGCCTCCTTGACCACGAAACCCAGCGCACCGGCGGACATCGCCTGCCGCACGTAGCCGGTGTCGGTGTGCATCGACATGATGACCACCGCGGTGCCGGGGTATTGCGCGCGGATGGTGCGGGTGACGGCGAAGCCGTCCTGCACCGGCATCGAGAGGTCGACGATCGCCACGTCCGGGCGATGCAGCGCGACCAGGTCGATCGCCTCGCGGCCGTCGCGCGCCTCGGCGACGACCTCCATGTCGGTGAACCCTTCCACGATGCGGCGGATGCCGGCGCGGACCAGGGTGTGATCGTCGGCGAGCAGCACGCGCACTGCGGATCTCCTATCGGCCCGCGCACTGTAGCGCGGCGGGGCCGCGCCGACCAACCCGGGCCGCGCCGCGGGCGGCTGTCAGGGCCGCGACTGGCGGCGCGCCTCGGCCACCGCGCGGCGGTGGCGGCGGAACACGTGGCGTTCCAGCGCGGTCTCCAGCGCGGCGTCGAGCCCCACGAAGCGCATCCAGGCGAGATGTTCGGCGCCGACCGGCTCGGTGCCCACCAGCCGCACCGGCAGTTCCAGCGGCTGCGGCAGGCGCGGATCGAGGTGCACGTGCAGGACGCCGTGCGCGGCGGCCGGCGGGGCCGGCAGGCGCAGGCGCGCGCCGAGCCGCGACCAGCGCAGCGCAACCAGCGGCAGGGCCGGTGCGCGCGCCGCGGCGACCGCGCCGAGCAGCGCCAGGACCAGGTCGAGCTTGGCTTCGATGCGGGCCATTTCGGCGATGTGCGGATCGGCCTCGTCGCGCTCGACCTCGCCGCCGTCCTCCATCACCGCCAGCGCGCGCAGCAGCATGGCGGCGCGCGAGGCGGAACCGGGGGCCGGCGCCGCGCCGGCGTCGAACGCGACCGGCAGGCGCTCCTCGCAGCCGAGCGCATCGCCGAACAGAGCGTCCTCGCCGGCCGACATCACGTGGCCTGGTCGTAGGCGTCCGCGACCCGGCGCGCGCGTCCGACCGTGGCGAGTTCGCGGCCGGCGGCGTCGCGCAGGGCGCACAGCCGCTCCAGCACGCGCTGCTGCGCCTCGTGCAGCACGCGCCAGCGCGGGATTTCCGGCGCGCTGGCGCGCAGGCTGCCGGCGCGCACGGCCTGGTCGTGCACCAGCAGCAGGTGCTGGGCGGCGTCGAACTGGCCCGACTCGGCGAGCAGCAGGCAGTCCTTGAGCAGGGCGCCGAGCGACTCGGGCGAGTGCGCGCCGTCGGACGTCACCGCAGGGCCCCGCCGATCTGCGACCAGGCGCCGTCGATGCTGCCGAGCAGCGACTCGCACTCGTCGAGCAGGCCGACGTCGTCGGCGGCGTTGGCCTCGACCAGGCGGCGGCCGACGTAGTCGTAGAGCGCGTCGAGGCGTTCGGCGATCTCGCCGCCGCGGCGCTGGTCGAGCGCGAGGCGCAGGGCGTCGACGATCGCCGCGGCGCCGCGGATCGCCTCGGCCTTGCGGCCGCGTTCGCCGCGCAGGGTCAGCGTGCGCGCCAGCCGGATGCGTTCCAGCGCGCCGGCCAGCAGCTGCGCCACCAACTGGTGCGGATTCGATTCCAGCGAGCGCGAGGCGACCCCGGTCTGGCGGTAGGCGGCGGCGGCGGCGAAGGACATGGTGGTGGCTCCGGGAAGCGTCAGGCCGGCAATTGCCGGGCCAGGAAGTCGGACGTGGTGCGCAACTGCGCGACCAGGCCGTCGAGGGCGGTGAACTGCTTGCGATAGCGCGCCTCCAGGGCCTGCATCCGCAGCTCCAGCGCGTCGCGGCGCTCGCTGACACCGCGCAGGCGCTCGTCGAGCCCGCGCGTGCGGCCGTCGATCGCCCCGCCGGAGCCGGCGGCACGCTGCACCACGGCATCGAGCCGCGCGGCGAGGCCGTTGTCGCCGGTGAACAGGGCGGCGACCTCGGCGGGATTGCGCTCCATCGCGCGGGCGAACTTGGCGCCGTCGAGGGTCAGCGCGCCCGACACCGAGGTCGTGACGCCGACGTCGGCGAGCGTGCGGATGGTGGTGTTGGCCTGCACGGTGGCGCCGGCCACGCGGCGCATCTCGCCGGACAGCGCGCGCGGCAGCGCATCGCCGGTCAGGCTGGAGGCGGTCTTGGTGGCAGGGTCGTAGCGGGTGGCGGCCGAGATCGAGCCGATCACCGTGTTGTAGCTGGCGATGAAGCCCTCGACCAGCTTGCGCGCGGACTCGGTGTCGCGCGAGATGCTGACCGTCTTCGCGCTGCCCGGCGCCTGCGCCAGCAGGTTGAAGCTGACCCCCTCCACCGCGCCCGATAGCGTGTTGGTGGCGCTGGTGAAATTGAAGCCGTCGATGCGCGCCAGCGCATCCGCGGCGGGCGCCCTGACTTGCAGGTTGGTGAGCGTGCCCGGGTTGTAGACCAGGGCGTCGAGTCCGCCATCGCCACCGCTGCGGGTGACGGTGATCGCGCTGGCCGCGCCGGTCGCCCGCGCGGTCAGCACCAGGCGCGCGCCTTCCGCGGTGTTGAGCACGCTGGCGGTGACGCTGGTGTTGCCGGCCGCGCCGTTGATCGCGTCGCGGATGCCGGCGAGGGTGTTGTTGGAGGCTCCGATGGTGACCGAGAAACTGTTGGTCCCGGAACCGATGTTGAGCGTGCCGGTGCCGACCACGGCATCGGCCGATGCATAGGCGCCGGAACTGAGCCGCTGCGCGCTGGCCAGCGAGACGACCTCGACCTGATAGCTCGCGGCCGCGGCACCGGCACTGGCGGTGGCGGTCACCACGGTGGCATCCGTGCTGCTGCTGCGCCGTCCGTCCAGCGCCGTCGCCGGCTTCAGCGCGCGCAGCGCGCCGCCGAGGTTGGACAGCGCGCTGCGCAGCGCACCGAAGGCGGAAATCTGCGCGCGCGCGGAGGATTCCTCCCGCTGCAGCCGGCCCTCGGCCGGCGCGCGCTCGGCCTGCACCAGCTGCGAGACGAGGCTCTGGATGTCGAGGCCGGAACCGACGCCGGCGGCGGAGATCGATGCCATGGGGGGATCAGGCCTTGTCGCTGACGATGCCGGTGCCGGTCTCGGCGAGGCTCTTGGCGATCGCGAGGGCTTCCTCGCTGGGAATCTGGCGCAGCACGTCGCCGGTGCTGGCGTCGACCACCGACACCACCACCTGGTCGGACTCCGGATCGACGCGGAAACGCAGGCTGGAGGTCGGCGGCGCGAGCCGTGCGAGTTCCGCCGCGACGCGGCTGGCGCGTTCGCGCGGATCGGTCGCAGGCTGCGGCGGCGGGGCTGCTTGCGGCGTGGCCGGCTCGCTGGCGCGCGGCGTCCCTTCCGCAGGCTCTGCAGAGACCACGCGCAAGGTCGGCGGCTGCGCCGGCATCGGTGCGCGCACGGGCATCGCGGTCAGGTTGGGAATGCTCGTACTCATGGCATCCGAGTCCTGCGCGCGCCCCCGACGGGCGACGCGATCTCGAAACGGGTACGGCGGGTGGTGGCACCTGCCACCCCCGCCGTGTTCGACCCCGAAGCAAGTCCGGTGCCGGGCAGGCCGAGGTCGGGAACCGGCCTGCCGCGGCCGGGGCGCCGTCCTGGCACCCCGGGTCGGTGTCGCTTAACGCAGCAGGCTGAGCACGCCCTGCGGGACCTGGTTGGCCTGGGCGAGCATCGCCACACCGGCCTGCTGCAGGATCTGCGAGCGGGTCAGTTCCGCCGTTTCCTTGGCGAAGTCCGCGTCCTTGATGCGGCTGCGCGAGGCGCTCAGGTTCTCCGACGAGGTGCTGAGGTTCTGCACCACCGAGGTGAAGCGGTTCTGGATCGCACCGAGGTTGGCGCGGGCCGAGTTGACCGAGGTCAGCGCGTTGTCGATCTGGCCCAGGGCGAGCTGCGCTCCGGTGAAGCTGGACACGTCCACCGCCGTGATGCCGGTGGTCGTCGTCGCCGTGCCGGTGAAGGCGTTGGCGATACCGGCGACCGTGGCGCTGTTGGTGGTACCGGTGGTCGCCACGGCCGCGCTGCTGACCAGGGTGACGTCGCCGGTGATGGCGTCGTACGAGGCACCCACGCCGCTCTGCGAGGACACGCGGTTGATCGCCTCGACCATCTGGCCGGCGCGCTCCTGCGCGTTCGCGGCGGAACCGATGGCGCCGATGTCGACGCCGTTGAGCAGCACGCCGCCGGCCGCGATCGCGGTGGCGAAGCCGGTCAGGGCGGAGGCGTTGAAGCTGCCGGTCACGCGGGTGAAGGTGCCGCCGAGCGCCGCGGTCTGGGCGTTGGCGATGCCGGCCACGGTGATCGTCTCGCCGGCGTTGGCGCCGACCTGGAACGCCACCGCGCTGAACGAACCGTCGAGCAGTCGGGTGCCGTTGAAGGTGGTCTGCTCGGCCACGCGCTGGATCTCGGCCTTGAGCTGGGTGACTTCGGCGTTCAGGGCGTTGCGGTCGCCCTGGCTGTTGGTGCCGTTGGAAGCCTGCACCGCCAGTTCGCGGATGCGCTGCAGGTTGTTGCCGACCTCGGCCAGCGCGCCTTCGGCGGTCTGGGCGAGCGAGATGCCGTCGTTGGCGTTGCGCTGGGCCTGGTTCAGGCCGCGGATCTGGGTCGTGAAGCGCTCCGAGATCGCGAGGCCGGCGGCGTCGTCCTTGGCGCTGTTGATGCGGAAGCCCGACGACAGGCGCTGCAGCGACGTGGCCAGGGCGCCGTTGGTGCCGGACAGGTTGCGCTGCGCGTTCAGCGAAGCGACGTTGGTGTTGATGACTTGCATGGCTGGGTCTCCTGGAAGTTCGGAAGTTCGGGCGAACCGGGGTTCGCCCGGTTTCCGCAGTCGCCGTCGCGTGTCGATGGCCTCTGCTGTTTCCGTTATCGGAGGACTCCGGCGGAACTTTAGGGACCTTGACAAGCGCTGCGGGCCCTTGTTTTCGCGGCCCGCAGCGATGCGGTATGGCGTTGTCGGCAGTGCCCGCACGAACTTGAAGCCCGCGGCATGGGCGTTGCCCGCGCGCGGTGTGGCGGGAAGCGCGTTCCTCGCATCGGGATGGACCGGACGGCGCCGCCGCGGCGACGCGCCGGCGCGGATAGCCCAGCCGGCGCCGCCGTGGGGAAACGCCGGTGCGGTCGGCGGGCGGTGCGCCGTGGTCTCAGCGGACGGTGTCGTGGGGGATCGCGGTGGCCGTGCGTTCGCGGCGATTGTGGCTTGCCACTGTGCGTGGTTTGCGAGGCGGTGTTCCTGTCGCAAGCGACAACGCGCCTCGGACCCACGCTGCTCCTGCAGGAGCGCTGCGCGCAGCGCGACCGCCACGTTCCGATCTTGCCGCCGGCGCCTTGCACTCGGGGCTGTTTTGCCGCCGCAAGCGACAATGCGTTTCGCACCGCTGCTTCACCTGTAGGAGCGCGCTTGCGCGCGACCGCCACGTCTCGACGTCGCCGCTGGCTTCTTGCAAGCGAGGCCTCGACTGTAGGAGCGCACTTGCGCGCAACCGCCACCTGTCGATCTTGCTGCTGGCGTCTTGCGTGCGAGCTCTCCGCTGTAGGAGCGCTGCGTGCAGCGCGACCACAACGTCTCGATCTTGCCGCTGGCGTCTTGCGTGCTGGCTTGTTCTGTCGCCGCAAGCGACAAGGCGTTTCGCGCCGCTGCCGCGGCGCGAGCAGGAGACCTTGCTTGTGCAAGGCCTCCTGCACCTCCAACACACCCCCGGCGGTCC
>JAJTHZ010000035.1 GCA_021299185.1 Lysobacteraceae bacterium
CCGACCTACCGCGCGATCCGGACCGACAACCCCTCGCTGAACCCCTGAAAGGAGCCTGTTGATGGACCTCTTGAACGACCTCGGCATCTGGGGCGTGCTGATTCCGGCCGTCGTCGGCCTGCTGCTGCTCCTGTTCGTGCTGTTCGTGGTCTCGCGCCTGTACACGCGCGCGTCGAAGGAGATCAGCTGGGTGCGTACCGGCTTCGGTGGCCAGAAGGTGATCATGAACGGCGGCACCCTGGTCTTCCCGGTGCTGCACGAGCTGATCCCGGTCAACATGAACACGCTCAAGCTCGACGTGCACCGGGCCAAGGACCAGGCCCTGATCACCCGCGACCGCATGCGGGTCGACGTCACGGCGGAGTTCTTCGTCCGCGTGCAGCCGACCGAGGAGTCGATCGCCAACGCCGCCCAGACGCTCGGGCGCAAGACGATCGAACCCGAGCAGCTCAAGGACCTGGTCGAGGGCAAATTCGTCGACGCGCTTCGCTCGGTCGCGGCCGAGATGGGCATGGAGGAGCTGCACGAGCAGCGCACGCTGTTCGTTCAGAAAGTGCAGCAGGTCGTCAGCGAGGACCTGTTGAAGAACGGTCTCGAGCTGGAGTCGGTCTCCCTGACCGGCCTCGACCAGACCGGGCGCGAGTTCTTCAACCCCAACAACGCGTTCGACGCCGAGGGCCTGACCAAGCTGACCGAGGCGATCGAGCTGCGCCGCAAGAAGCGCAACGAGATCGAGCAGGAAACCGAGGTCGAGGTGCAGACCAAGAACCTGCAGGCCGTGCAGGCCAAGCTGCAGCTGGAGCGCGAGCAGGAATACGCGAAGCTCGCCCAGCAGCGCGAGATCGAGATCCGCAAGGCGCAGCAGCAGGCGGAGATCGCCAGCGAGCAGGCGGGCAAGTCTCGCGAGGCCGAGCAGGCCAAGATCGCCGCGCAGCAGCAGATCGACCAGTCGCGCATCCAGGCCGAACGCAGCGTCGAGGAACAGCGCATCGCGATGGCGCAGCAGCTCAAGGAACGCGACGTGGTGAAGCAGAAGATGGTCGAGCTGGCCGAACAGGACCGGGCGATCGCGGTGGCCGAGAAGTCGCGCGCGCAGTCGGAGGCGCAGGCGGCCGCGGACGCCGCGCGTGCGGAGGCCGTGCGCGCCGCCGAGCAGGTCGAAACCGTGCGCGAGGTCGAGAAGGCCGATCGCCAGAAGCGCATCGAGCTGGTCGAAGCCGCGAAGGAAGCCGAGCGCGAGCAGATCGCGATCACCATCGCCGCGCAAGCCGAGAAGCAGGCGGCGGAAGAGAAGGCGGACGCGATCCGCACCCTGGCGAACGCGAACGCCGACCAGAAGCGCATCGAGGCCGAGGCCGAGGCCACCGCGGAGAAGCTGCGCGCGGACGCCGCACAGGCCCGCTACGACGTCGATGCGGCCGGCCAGCGCAAGCTCAACGAAGCGGCGAACACGCTGTCGGCCGAGCAGATTGCGATGCAGGTCCGGATGGCGATCCTGCGCCACCTGCCCGACATCATCCGCGAAAGCGTCAAGCCGATGGAGCAGATCGACGGGATCCGCATCGTGCACGTCGACGGGCTCAACCCGGGCGGCGGCACCACCGCGGGCAATCCGGAGCCGGGCGCGACGGCTCCCGGCCAGGGCAACCTGGCGGAGCAGGTCGTCGCCAGCGCGCTGCGTTACCGCGCGCAGGCCCCGCTGATCGACGGGCTGATGCGCGAGCTGGGGCTGTCGGGCGGCGACCTGGCCGGATTGACGAACGCGGCCGCGGACGCGTCTCCCACCGACGAGCAGGAACGGCGCCGGCGCAAGCTCGACGAGCTGACCCGAGGCAAGGACACCAACTGAGAAGGAGACTCCGGTGGCGAAACCCAAGAGCTACATCGAGATCAGCTTCGAGTCGATCAAGGTCTTCACCGACGACGGCACGCTCGACCTGCACGAACTCGGCTTCCTGCTCGGCATCGCGCTGCGGGACGGCGTGGTCGACGACGACGAAAAGCGCGTGCTTGGACGGATCTTAAAGGAGGCAGAGAAGGGCAGGCTCGAACCCCGAGTGCAGGAACGCATCGCGGAGGTCCGTCGCAAGCACGCCATCCCGGCGTGAGCGGGTCGACCGGGGATCGGTCGCCGGGCGCTTGCCGGTAGACTCGTCGGACTATTCCGGGCACGACAACATGAATCTCCGCCGCTACCGCGACCACCTGCCGAAGCTGGGCCAGCGCGTCTACGTCGACCCGGCCGCCACCGTGATCGGCGACGTGGAACTGGGCGACGACGTCTCGGTGTGGCCGGGCTGCGTGATCCGCGGCGACGTCAACCACATCCGGATCGGCGCGCGCACCAACGTGCAGGACGGCACCATCGTGCACGTCACCCACGACGGCCCCTACACGCGGCCGGGCGGCTTCCCCACGCTCATCGGCACCGACTGCACGATCGGCCATGCGGTGGTGCTGCACGCCTGCGTGATCGAGGACGCAGTGCTGGTCGGCATGCACGCCACCGTGCTCGATGGCGCGTTGATCCGCAAACATGGCTTCCTCGCCGCCGGTGCCGTGCTGGCGCCCGGCAAGGAAATCGGCGAGCGCGAGCTGTGGGTCGGCAATCCCGCGCGGCTGGCGCGCACGTTGTCCGACCGCGAGGTCGAGCAGCTGTGGTACTCGGCGGCGAACTACGTGAAGCTGAAGGACGAGTACCTGCTCTGCGAGCCCTTCAGCGGCTCGCATCGCGACTGAGGCCCGGCGCCGTCGCCGCCTCCAGCGCGGCGATGTTCGCCAGCGCCTCGGCGGACGAGACGCCGCACATCGCCGGTTCCGGGCGCAGGCTGGCGCAGACCCGCGGCCGCGCGGGGTCGTCGAAGATCGCGCACCGCTGGTCGGCCGTGAGCTGGACGCAGCGCACGCCGGCGGGCTTGCCGTGCGGCATGCCGGGGATCGGCGAGGAGATCGACAGCGCGATGCAGCAGGCGCCGCAGCCCGTGCGGCAGGCGAAGCGGCCGTCGCCGAGCGGGCGCAGCGGCCCGGGGATCTCGCCCATCGCGGCGACGCCGTCAGGCGTCCGGGTCGAACGGCTCGGCGGCGAGCACCGCCGCCAGCGGGATCGGTCCGAAGACGTGCGGGTAGAGATCCCCGCTGGCCTCGCTCCATTCGAACACCAGCAGCGGGCGCAGCGCGTCGACGTCCAGCGTCAGCCGCACCCGCGGCCCGCGGCCACGCAGGTGGCGCTCGACCACGCCGGGCACCTGGCCGGCGGTGGCGGCGTGGATGAAGCCCTCGGCGGCAAGGCCGGGCGGCGCGTACTCGCCGACGCTGCGCGCACCGTCCCAGTCGGCGGGTGCGGCGAAGTGGAAGATCGGTTCGCTCATGCGTCCAGCTCCCGGCGCAGTTGGCGGTACACGGACTCGGTGTCGGGGCGCCGCCCGTGCCAGATGCGGAACGACTCGGCGGCCTGCTCGACCAGCATGCCGAGGCCGTCGGCGACGTGGCCGGCCTCGCCGGCGCGCGCCCAGGCGGTGAAGCCGATCGCGGCGCTGCCATAGTTCATGTCATAGGCCAGCGCACGCGGGGCAAGGATCGAGAACGGCAGGTCCAGCGCGGTGCCGGCGTGCCCGGCCGAGGTGGCGTTGAGCACGAGGTCGAACGCACCGGCGTCGCGCAGCCCGTCCCAGTAGGCGGTATGCACGCGCGCGGGGTCGCCGATCCGGTCGGCCAGCGCGTCGGCGCGCTCTGGCGTGCGGTTGGCGATCAAGATCGATTCGACGCCCGCCTCCAGCAGCGCGCTCAGCACGCCCTGCGCTGCACCGCCGGCGCCCAGCACCAGCGTGCGCCGGCCGCGCAGGTCCAGCCGCAGGCGTTCGGCGATGTCGGCCACGAGGCCGAGGCCATCGGTGTTGTCGCCGTGCCAGGTGCCGTCGTCGCGCCGGGTGATGGTGTTGGCCACGCCGCTGCGCCTGGCGTGCGCACCGTGCGTGCGGCAAGCCGCGTGCGCGGCGGCCTTCAGCGGCAGGGTGATGTTGGCCCCGCGCCCGCCGTCGGCGGCGAACTGCGCGAGCCGGCGCGGGAATTCCGCGGGCCCCGCCTCGATCGGGTCGTAGCGAAGCGCGATGTGTTCGGCCTGCGCGAACAGCCGATGGATGGCGGGCGACCGCGAGTGCGCGATCGGCTGGCCGAACACGGCGTAGCGCGCGATCTCGATCGGCGCTTCGGCGGTGGTTTCGGGCTTCTCGAACATGGTTCTTCCCGCGGCGGTCCCGGCTTCGAGGATACGCCCGTGCGGGGGGCGGTGGGCAGGGTGCTTGCGGCAGGGCCCAGGGCCCAGGGTATAGCCGACGGTCGGAGAGGTCTCTTGATCGAACAGCGCCCGGGGAACCACCGCATCGCGCGATCGTCCCGCAGTCTTCGATCCGCGCCTATACCCTATGCCCTATACCCTCGACACCGGCAACGAAGCGGCAAGCTGCGCCGCACGCAGGGCACGCCGCGTTCTGGGCCCTGGGCCCTGAGCCCTCGACGTCACGGCCGACGCGGTGCAATTCGCTGCGCTCATTGCACCCTACCTTCTGGGCGCTGGGCCCTCACCCGGCCCGCGCTACTCGCGCGGGCGTTCAGCGGGCCGCCGCTGTGCGGCGGCAAACCCCGCTTCACCCCTTTTCCCGCAACCACCGCGCCGCCTCCACCGCAAAATAGGTGAGGATCCCGTCCGCGCCGGCGCGCTTGATCGACAGCAGCGACTCCAACGCGCAGGCGCGCTCGTCGATCCAGCCATTGGCGCCGGCGGCCTTGAGCATCGCGTACTCGCCGGACACCTGGTAGACGAAGGTCGGCGCCCCGTAGAGCTGCTTCACGCGGTGCACGATGTCGAGGTAGGGCATGCCGGGCTTGACCATCACCATGTCGGCGCCCTCGTCGAGGTCGAGCCCGACCTCGCGCAGCGCCTCGTCGGTGTTGGCCGGGTCCATCTGGTAGGTGTACTTGTTGCCCTTGCCGAGGTTGCCGGCGCTGCCGACCGCATCGCGGAACGGGCCGTAGAACGCGCTCGCGTACTTGGCGCTGTAGGCGAGGATGCGGGTGTGCACGTGCCCGGCGGCCTCCAGCGCGGCGCGGATCGCACCGATGCGGCCGTCCATCATGTCGGAGGGCGCGACCACGTCGGCGCCCGCCTCGGCGTGCGTCACGGCCTGGCGCACCAGCGCCGCCACGGTGTCGTCGTTGACCACGTAGCCGGATGCATCGACGAGGCCGTCCTGGCCGTGGGTGGTGAAGGGATCGAGGGCGACGTCGGTGATCACGCCGAGCCCCGGATGGGCCTGCTTGAGCGCGCGCACCGCGCGCTGCGCGAGGCCATGCGGGTTCCAGGCCTCGCGCGCATCGAGGGTCTTGGCCTCGAGCGGGGTCACCGGGAAGATCGCGATCGCGGGGATGCCCAGCGCCACCGCTTCAGCGGCATCCTTGACCAGTTCGTCGATGCTCAGGCGCTGCACGCCCGGCATCGAGGGCACGGCCTCGCGCACCGCGCTGCCCTCGCGCACGAACACCGGCCAGATGAAGTCGTCCGTGGTCAGCACCGTCTCGCGCATCAGGCGCCGCGAGAACGCGTCGCGGCGCATGCGCCGCAGGCGGGTGGCGGGAAAGGGCATGGCAGGGTCCTCCGCGGGTCAGCGCCCAAGGGTAGCGAACCGCCGGGGATGCCGTCATGGCGCCTGAATCGGCCTCGAAACGGCTTGCAAATGCCCACCTAGGCTGGTGATATTGCACGGCTTGGCGAATGGGCGGCCTCGGGAGTCTCTGCGCAAGCCTCCCCTGCGCCCGCGCGCCTCCCGTGGCCATCCCACCCAGGTCCGCATGTCCGGCATCCTCGTCGTCGAGCGATCGGCCACCCTCCTGCATCTGCTGGCTCGCACCCTGCAGGCGGCGCAGGTCGAGCACTGGGCGGAGCTGCGTGGCCATGCCGAGACCATCGAGCACCTGCGCGCCACCGCGCGCATGGGCCAGCACTACCGCCTGATGCTGCTCGGTGCGCCGGCCCGCACCACGCGCGAGTTCGCCGAACTGCTCGCCCACCTGCGCCAGCCGCAGGAATCGCCGCTGCCGGTGCTGTTGCTGGCGCACGAGAAGACGCCGGAGATCGAGCAGTTCGTCGCCACCCGGCCGGACACGCAGTACATCCCGTGGTCGCAGTTCGGGCGCATCCCGGCCGCGATGCGGCAACTGGCGCCGGACGCCGGGCACGCGCCGCCACCCGGCGAGCGCAAGGCCGCCAACGGCATCCGCGTGCTGTTCGTCGACGATTCCGCCAGCGTGCGCCTGGCCTACAAGCAGCTGCTGGAACGCGACGGCTTCGCGACCGAGGTCGCGGGCTCGGTGGCCGAAGGCTACGAGAAGGCGAAGGACGGGCGCTTCGACCTGGCGGTGATCGACTACTTCCTCGGCGACGGCGACGGCGACGAGCTGTGCCGCCGCCTGCACGGCAGCAAGGCCGCCGCGCACACCATGCTGGCGATCATCACCGGCACCTACCGCGAGGACGTGATCAAGCGCTGCCTCGAGGCGGGCGCGGTCGAGTGCATGTTCAAGAACGAGGCGAAGGAGCTGTTCCTCGCCCGCGTCGGCTCGCTGGCGCGCCAGATCCAGATGCAGAAACGGGTCGCGGAGGAGAAGCAGCGCCTCGATGGCATCCTCGGCTCGGTCGGCGACGGCGTGTACGGCGTCGACGCGCAGGGCGTGGTCAGTTTCGTCAATCCCACCGGGATGCGGCTGCTCGGCTACGCCGACGAATCGCAGGTGGTGGGCAAGGCCGCGCATGCCCTGTTCCACCACGCGGCCGAGGACGGCCGGACCCTGCATCCGGACGAATCGGCACTCAGCCGGGCCTACGCCGCGGGCGAGGCCTTGAGCGGCCACGAGACCGTGTTCTGGAACCGGCTCGGCGAGCCGCTGCCGGTGGAATGCTCGGTGCTGCCGCTGGCGATCAACGGCCGCCGCGAAGGTTCGGTGGTGGTGTTCCGCAACATCAGCGAGCGCAAGAGCGCCGACCGGCTGCGCTGGGAACTCGCGCACGACCAGTTGACCGGGCTGTACAACGCGCGCCACTTCAACGCCGCGCTGGCCGCCGAGGTCGCGCGCCGCCGCGAACTGGGCGGCTACGCGGCGCTGCTGTACGTCGACATCGACCGCTTCACCCACGTGATGGACGCCGGCGGCACCGGCGTGGCCGACCAGCTGGTGGTCGACCTCGGCGCGCAGCTGGCGCGCCGGCTGCGCGACGGCGACGTGCTGGCGCGGCTGGAGGGCGACCGGCTGGTGCTGATGCTGACCGCGGTGCAGCTGGACAACCTGTTCACGATCGCCGACGGTTTCCGCGAACTGGCCCACCAGTGCCACTACATGTCCAGCGGCATCCGCCGCCACGCCACCGCCTCGGTCGGCGTGGCGGTGGTCTCGCGCGAGACGCCGAGCGCCGAGTACGCGCTGGAGCGCGCGCGCGTGGCCTGCAAGCTGGCCAAGCAGCGCGGCCGCGACCAGACCCAGATCTACGTCGGCGAGCACGAACTGCGCGTGGCGCGCGAACTCGAGGCCGGCTGGAACGAGCGCTTCCGCAGCGCGATCGAGGAAGACCGCTTCGTGTTCGAGATCCAGCCGATCGTGCCGATGGTGGCGATCCCGGAGCGCGAGGACGCGGTGGTCGACCGCCAGGGCTGGCGGCTCAACGGCGCGGCCAGCGGGCAGACCTATCTGTTTGAGCTGCTGGTGCGCATGATCGGCAAGCACGGCGAGCAGATCAGCCCCGGCGTGTTCGTGCCGCTGGCCGAGCGCGTGGGGATGATGCCGCGCATCGACCTGTGGATCGTGACCCGCGCGTTGCGCCACCTCGCGACCCTCAAGCCGTGGGCGCACCGCGTGGCCTTCAACGTCAACCTGTCGAACCAGACCCTGGGCGACCCGGAGACGCTGAAGCTGATCGCCGACGCCGTGCGCGCCGCGCACGCGGCACCGGGGCAACTGGTGTTCGAGATCACCGAAACCAGCGAGATGCAGAGCCTGCACACCGTGCGGCGCTTCATCCAGACCATGAAGGGGCTCGGCTGCCGCTTCGCGCTGGACGACTTCGGCACCGGGTTCTCGTCGTTCACCCACCTGCGCCACCTGCCGGTGGACTTCGTCAAGATCGAAGGCAGCTTCGTCGAGGGCATGGCGGGGTCCGACCTCGACCTGAAGATGGTGCAGTCGATCACCCAGCTGGCGAAGGCGCTCAAGCTGAAGGTGATCGCCGAGCACGTCGATTCCTTCGCCACCCTGACCGCGCTGCGCGAGTGCGGGGTCGAGATGGTGCAGGGTCACTACCTGGGCGAGCCGCGGCCGCTGCAGGAGGTCGACTTCGCGTCGATCCTGCCGTAAGGCGGGCGCCGGCCTCGCCGCTGCAGGCCACCCGGCCGCCCCCGGGTCGCCACGTCCTCCCGCACCCCTGCCGTGCCCGGCGCTGGGAGGCCCGACCCGTTCGACGCAGTTCGTGCAGGCGGTCACGGAATGACCGGCCGCCGGCGCGCAATGTCGGCGGTCCGGCGGGATTCAGGCGTGGCTCGCCACACTGGCTTACACGCCGGGGCTGGACGCGCCTCAGGTGGTTTGTTAGAACTATCTCGCAAGTGATTGAGTCATAAAAGCCATGACCCTCTCGATGCTGCTGCTGATCAGTGCTGGCGTGCTGCTCGTCCTGGCGATCCAGCGCGTGCCGCAGGGTCAGGCCTTCACCGTGCACCGTTTTGGTGAATACCGGCGCACCTTGAACCCCGGCGTGCACTGGATCGTGCCCTTGGTCGAATCGGTGGCCCACCGGATGAGCCTCACCGGCCGCGCCGTGCGCTTCCCGACCGTGCAGCTGTCGCGCGAGGACACCGCCCTGCGGGTCGGCGGCAGCCTCTGGTACCAGGTCATCGACCCCGCGCAGGCCGACCCGCGCGCCGACCACCTGGACGATTTCGTGCTCGAGTCCACCCATGCCGCGCTGGACGACCTCGCGCCGTGGCTGGCCTCGCTGGAAGGCCTGGAGTTCAACGCCGCGGTGAAGACCGCGATGAACCAGCGCCTGCGCCCGCACGGCCTGCTGGTCACCCGCTGCGAGCTGGACCGCGGCGCCCAGGTCTGAGCCGTCGCGTCCCGGCGCGCGCCGGGACTGGATTCGCAGCCCGCCGATCCGGACAATGCCGGCCCCGCTCGCCGGCGCCCGCCGTGTCCGATCGCGCCACCCTCGATGCCGAACTCGCCGCCGGTCTGGCCGCCCTCGGGCTGCCGGACGACGCCGGCCTGCGCGCGAAGCTGCTGGACTACCTCGCGCTGCTCGTCCGCTGGAACGCGACCTACAACCTGACCGCGGTGCGCGAGCCGCAGGCGATGGTCGCGCGCCATCTGCTGGACAGCCTCGCGATCGCCCGCTACGTGACCGGTGACCGCGTCGCGGATCTGGGGACCGGGCCGGGGTTGCCGGGCATTCCGCTGGCCATTCTGCAGCCGCACCGCCGCTTCGAACTGGTCGAGGCCAACGGCAAGAAGGCGCGCTTCCTGCGCGAGTGCGTGCGCCGCCTGCCGCTGCCCAACGCATCCGTGGTCGAGGCGCGCGCCGAAGGCGCGCAGCCCGGCGACCGCGTGCCCTGCGTGGTCGCGCGCGCCCTGGCGGCCCTGCCGGAACTGGTCCGGCTGGCCGAACCCTGGCTGGCGCCGGGCGGCGAACTGCTGGCGATGAAGGGCCCGGGCCACGACGACGAGCGCCGCGGGCTGCCGCCCGGGTGGCAGGTGGTGGCGACACACGGAATCACCGTGCCCGGCTTGGACGCGGGACGCTTTTTGGTGGTACTAAAGCAGGCCGGGGCCGGTTGAATTCCATGTCGCGCATCATCGCCATCGCCAACCAGAAGGGCGGGGTCGGCAAGACCACCACTGCCGTCAACCTCGCGGCCGCGCTGGCCGAGGCGCGCCGCAAGGTGCTGCTGATCGACCTCGACCCGCAGGGCAACGCCACCATGGCCTCCGGCGTGAACAAGGGCGAGGCCAAGCCCAACGGCTGCGAGGTCCTGCTGGAGGAAGTGCCGCTGGAGCGCGCCCTGGTCACCACCACCGCGGGCTTCGACCTGCTGCCGGGCAACAGCGACCTGACGGCGGCCGAGATCAAGATGATGGACGAGATCGCGCGCGAGACGCGCC
The DNA here is from genome assembly GCA_021299185.1 of Lysobacteraceae bacterium. GTDB lineage: Bacteria > Pseudomonadota > Gammaproteobacteria > Xanthomonadales > Ahniellaceae > UBA4656. Next base: position 10,198 of record JAJTHZ010000035.1, read on the forward strand.
TGCGATCCGTGCTCGAGCCGGTGCGCGCGAAGTACCACTACATCCTGATCGACTGCCCGCCCTCGCTGTCCCTGCTGACCCTCAACGCGCTGACCGCAGCGCAGGGCGTGCTGATCCCGATGCAGTGCGAGTACTTCGCGCTGGAGGGCCTGACGGCCCTGCTCAACACGATCAAGGCGGTGAAGTCGCGGCTCAACCCCGAACTCGAGGTCGAGGGTCTGCTGCGCACCATGTACGACGTGCGCAACAACCTCGGCAACGAGGTCTCCGCGCAGTTGACCAAGCACTTCGGCGACAAGGTCTACCGCACCATCGTGCCGCGCAACGTGCGCCTCGCGGAAGCGCCCAGCCACGGCCAGCCGATCTCGCAGTACGACCGCGAATCGCGCGGCGCGATCGCCTACCTCGGGCTCGCCGGCGAGGTCCTGCGCCGCGAACGCGGGGCCGGCAAGGCCGAATCCAGCGCCGCCTGAACGGGAAACCCGGATGTCCGCTGCCAAGAAATCGAAACTCGGCCGGGGCCTCGACGCCCTGCTCGGCATCGACACCGGCGGCGCCGGCGCGGGCGAGACCTCGGGCGGCGGCGACCTGCGCACGCTGGCGGTGGGCGCGATCCAGCCCGGCCGCTACCAGCCGCGCACCGGCATGGACCCGGAGCGCCTGAAGGAACTGGCCGACTCGATCCGCGCCCAGGGCCTGATCCAGCCGATCGTGGTGCGCCCGGTCGCGCGCGACCGCTACGAGATCATCGCCGGCGAGCGCCGCTGGCGTGCCGCCCAGCTGGCCGACCTCACCGAAGTGCCCTGCGTGGTGCGCGAGGTGCCCGACCAGGCCACCATCGCGATGGCCCTGATCGAGAACATCCAGCGCGAGGACCTGAACCCGCTGGAGGAAGCAGCCGCCCTCAAGCGCCTGATCGACGAGTTCTCGCTCACCCACCAGGCGGCGGCCGAGGCCGTGGGCCGTTCGCGCGCGGCGGTGAGCAACATGCTGCGCCTGCTCGACCTGCCGCCCGACATCAAGGCCCTGCTGGAGGCGCGCCGGCTGGAGATGGGCCACGCACGCGCCCTGCTCACCCTGCCCGCCGCCGCGGCCCGCAAGCTTGCGCTGGCGGCGGCCGACAACGGCTGGTCGGTGCGCGAGCTGGAAGAACGCGCGCGCCAGGCCCACGAGGTCGCCGGCGACGGCAAGGCGCGCGGCAAGCCCGGCGCGCGTCCCAACGGCGGCGCGCGCCCGGGCGGCGACCCGAACGTGGCGCAACTGGAGCAGCAGCTGGGCGAGCGCCTCGGCGCCAAGGTGTCGATCCAGTCCGGGCGCGGCGGGCGCGGCAAGCTGGTGATCGAGTACTTCAGCCTCGACGAGCTCGACGGCATCCTCGAAAAGATCCGCTGACCGGCCGCCGCGGGCCTGAAAGCCCGCGCGGGGATTCCCGGTCATCGTCCGGGACATGGCCTCCAAACAAGCCCAGTTCGACGCCCTGGTGCGCGCCACCTCCGGCGACCTGTACCGCTTCGGCTACTGGCTGTGCCGCAGCGCGGCGCTGGCCGACGACCTGGTGCAGGAAACCTACCTGCGCGCCTGGCGCTCGCTCGACGACCTGCGCGACACCGCCGCCGCCAAGGCCTGGCTGGTGACCATCCTGCGCCGCGAGCATGCGCGGCTGTTCGAACGCAAGACGCCGGCGCTGGAGTCGCTCGAGGACCGCGAGTCGCCACTGCCCGACGACGACGGTGCGGTGCGCGCACCCGACGACGAGAGCGAGGATGCGCTGCTGCACCGCGCGATCGCGCGCCTCGACCGCAAATACCGCGAGCCCCTGCTGCTGCAGGTGCTGTGCGGCTACACCTGCGAGGAAATCGCCGCCGAACTCGGCAGCACCCCGCAGGCCGTGATGACCCAGTTGTTCCGCGCGCGGCAGAAGCTGAAGGTCGCGCTGGCGGGTGATGCCGCCGGAGACGCCCATGGCACTCGATGACCACAACGTGATTCCCTTCGCCGCCCCGCACGACGGCGGCGACGATCCGGCGTTCGAGGCGCGCCTCAAGCGCGCGCTCGCGGTGCCGGTGCCGGCGGGACTCGACGAGCGCGTCCTGTTGCGCCAGACCACGGCCGCGCGGCGCGAGGCCCCGCGGCGCTTCCCGGGCGCGTGGCGCGCGGCCGCG
>JAJTHZ010000011.1 GCA_021299185.1 Lysobacteraceae bacterium
GAAAGCGTTGCGAATCGCGTCCGCCGCCTGCTGTGCGCCCTGCTGATTGAATGCCGCAATCTGCGCCCAGTAGTCGGCCGCGGCGTCAAGGGCCTGCTCCGACGCCTGCCGCTCGATCCGCGTCCGGCGGGCGGCGTAGATCTCGCGAATCTCCGCAAGCTCGGCTTCGGTCGCGCCCATGCCCTGGGCCGCGATGATCGCCTCCTCAAGTTCGCGCGCGAGCAGCGCCAGCGCCCGGTCCAGGTCGGACAGGCCGACCAGCGACTCGTCGAAGCGCAGTTGCCCGAGCATGCGCGCGAGCCCTTGCCCGTTGCGGACGATGGAGTCGATCGATTCTTCGGTGGCCTCGGTGAGCGCGGCCAGCGCGCGGGCCCGGAACGCCTCGACCTGCGCAAGCTGATCCTCGGTAGCGCTGCGCTCGGTGAGGTACTCGATCGCGGCGTCGAAGCGCTCGTTCACTTCGAACGTGCGGCGCTCCAGATCGGTCATGTTGGCGAGCAGGTCCTCGCGCGCGAAGCCGTCGATCACGGCCTGAATCTCGCGCGGGAACTGCAAGGCCTGTCCGAGCCGCTGCATCTGCTCCTCGAAGCCAGAACCGGCGCGAACGAAGTCCTGCACCGACTGGTCCATCGCGGAAAGGATCGCGTCGAACCGACGCTGGATGAACGTCTCCGCGGTGATGGCTCCCTCGGTGGCCTGCGTAGCCTGCGTGGCGATGGCCGAGCGGACGCGGCCGCGCTGCTCATCGGTGAGCAATGCCGCAATTCCAGCGTCGAACTGCTGGATGGCCTGCGCCAGCTGGTCGCGCTCCTCGCGGCTCACATTGTCGATCGACGCGAACGCAAACCCGCCGAGCGCCGACTGCCGGATCGCGTCCGGCGCGAGGTTCCGGAACCCGGCCGTCCCGACCAGCTCGGAGCCGATCACCGTGATCCGCCGCGTGGTGTCCTTCAGCGCGCCAGCCAGCAGCGACAGCGCCGCGACAGCGATACCGATCGGTCCTGCCAGAGCGCCAAGGCCTACGCCGATGTTTCCGGCGGCGAGGCTGGCCACTCCAAACTGCGTGGTCGCCGCCAGCCCGCCCAGGATGCTCCCAGTTGCGCCGATCGTGGCGCCAAGGACCCCAGTGCCTGCCGCAAACCCGCTGAAGCCGAGCGCGCCCGCGATGCCGCCCAATCCGCCAAGGATTCCGCCACCGCCACCGCCGGCCGCGTTCGCAAGTCCACCCAGGCCTCCGCCGCCCTGCCCGGTGATCTGCGCGGTGATCGGCACCACGATCCGGTTCCGCAGGAACTGTTGAATCAGGTCGGCGATGAGACGGCGAGCGATGTTCTTCAGTGAAGACGCGAAGTCGCTGAAGGACTTGATCCCGCCCGTTGCAAAGTCGGCGATGGCGGCGGTCACCGAGTCAGCGGCCGACAACCACGCGGAGCGGAACTCCTCGGCCGCGCGGGTGGATTGCTCGGTCTGCTCGGCTGTCGCGTCGCGGAGGTTCAGGCGCTCCTGGTAGTTGCGCCGAATCGCGTCGATCTCGTCCTCAGTGAGCACGCGACCGGCCGCGATGTTGCGCTGGTTCACCTCGCGCGCGAAGTTCTCCGCAGTGATGGCGTTCTCCAGCTCACGGCGCGCCTGGCCCGAGAGCCCCGCGAGCTGGATCTCGCGCTCGATGTCCTGGTCAGCGTCGGCGAGCAGGTCGCGCAGCTCGCGGCGAGCGCGAATCTCGGCAATGAACTGCTCCAGCAGCGGGCGGCGCTGGTTCGCCAGCTCGCGCTCGGCTGCGGCCCACTGCCGGGAAAGGCGCTCCGCCTCCTTGCGATCGACATTGCTCTCGCGAACCAGCCGAATGCCTTCGCGCGTGCTTGCGCGCGCGGCCTGCTCCTGCGCGAACAGATTCTGTGCTGCGGCGGTCTCGGCGCGGATCGCCTCGATCCGCTCCCGACCCGCCTGCACTATGCCGACAATCTCCTGGCGATACTGCGCCGCGCCGTCGGCCGAGTCTTTCAGACCAAGGGCGGTCGAGGCCAAGCTCTGTGCGAGGTCACGGACCCCTGGCACGTCGATCTCGCCAAGCGACAGCGCAATGCGCGCGATCTGCTCGGCGATGCCGATCTTGATGGCATCCAGCACGCGGAGGAACTGGAACTTGATGTTCGCGCCGGTCAGCTCGAAGCCGAGCTTCAGCGTCTCCCAGAACTCGCGCGCGCGGCCGATGACGCCGAACAGGGTCGCCGGCAGGTTCTGGATCGCTTCGGTGATGAAGTTGATGCCTTGAACGACCAGGTTCGAGGCGCCACCCGCCTCGTTGAACCAGCCGACCGTCGACTGCAGTGCGTTCGTGAGCTGCGTGAAGGCGCCACCGATCGTCTGCGGCACCTGTGCGAACTTCGCGTCGATCTCGTCGGCGGCGCCGGCAAGCGCGGTTCGGACCAGGTCCGCGGTGATCTTGCCGTCCGCCGCCATCTCGCGCAGCTCGCCGCGCGTCACGCCGAGCTGCTTCGCCAGAGCATCCATGATCACCGGCGCCTGCTCGGCCACCGAGTTGAACTCGTCGCCGCGCAGCGTGCCGGAAGCCAGGCCCTGGGAAAGCTGCGTGATCGCCGCCGCCGCCTCGCCGGCCGAAGCGCCACTGACTACGAAGGCCTTGTTGATCGTCTCTGTGAGCCGCGCGACCTCCTGCTGCGACGCGCCCGTGTCCTTCAAGGCCGTCGAAAGGCGCGTGTAGAGGTTCGCCGTCGAGTTCAGTTCCGATCGCGTTCGCTGGGCGATGTCCAGGACCAGGCCGCTGGCGTTGGCGTACTCCTCGCTGGAGCGCGACACGATGCGCAGCCGTGCGTCGAGCAGGGTCGCAGCGTCGGCAAACTGCACGAGCTTTTGAACTGCCAGGCTGCCGATCACCAGTCGGGCAGCGCCCGCAAGGCCCGTCAATCCTTCGCGCACACGCGAGAAGGCACCGGCCGCCCGGTTCGCACCGCGCTCGGCCTGCGCGCCCGCCTGCTCGGCATCCTTCCCGAACTGCTTGCTGGCCGTGCTGGCGCCGCGCAGCTCGGAGATCAGCTGCTTGGCGTCTGCGCGTACTCGGGCGGTGACGGTAGGGTCGGTCACGGGATCCTCAGGCCAGCGTGGCCTTCTGGACCGGGAACACGCCGGCGCTGTACAGGAACGTGCGGCCGCCGCGGGCAACCTTGACCATCAGGCGCACCGACTGGCCGATGCGACTCGCGAGCGTCGTCGTCTGCGCCGCACTGAATTCGATGTAGACCCGGTTCGCTGCGTACTCGGCCGCGCCGCCGTCCACCTGGTTGACCGCCGGCAGCAGCTCGGTCAGTCCGTCGTCCGTCGTGAGGCCGGCAGAGATGGTGGCGCCGGCGAGCGTCTCGCCGGGCGAGAGGTTCACGACGTCGAAGCGCTGCCCCCACGCGTAGCCAGGAAAGATCGGGTTACTCACGGGTCACCCAGCGCTCAATGGGAACGGGACGGAATGCAACGGCTTTCCGGTCGGACCAACGCACGCCCTTGGCAATCGCCATTGCAGTCGACGGTGCGCTGTTGAACTCGACCGGCTGCCAGATGAAGAGCCGGCCCGGACGCGTCAGCGGCAGGCCGACGATCTTTTCGACCGCCGCCCGGATACGCGCCCGCGTGGTCGCGCGCGCGGCACGCTGCAGGACGACGGCACGATCCGCCCGCGCCTCGAGCCGGGCTCGCGCGGCGCCTGGGCGCGCCAGCGTCGCAAGGCGGGCGACGGCGGCCCGTGCGCGCGCGTTCGCCCTGCTGAACCGCTGGACCACAGCCGTGCGCGTTGCGGTCACCCTGGCGCGAGCCGCCGCGCGACCTGCGCGCGCCAGGACAGCCACACGGGCCGCCGACGCCGCGGACCGTGCCGTGGCACGCGCTGCACGCGAGTACGTCGACAAGGTCTGCACGACAACCGTGGCCGCGGCGCGCGTGACGGCGGC
>JAJTHZ010000219.1 GCA_021299185.1 Lysobacteraceae bacterium
CAGTTCCGCGGTCGGCGCCAGCGCGCCGAGGCCGGCCAGCGCGCCGATCACCGCCGCGGTGGGGAAGACCTCGTACGCGCGGCGCGGCAGGGTCCAGGCGACGTGCGCGAAGGCGGTGGCGACGGTGTAGCTGCCCTTGCCGACCGCGGCGAGTTCGTCGGCGATCGCGGTGAAGGCATCCAGCGCGACCAGCAGCACCCACACCGCGAGCAGCGCGCGCAGCACGCTGGCGGCCACCAGGCGGTCGGTGCGGCGCAGGCCGATCATCGACCCCTCCGCGCGCCGCTGCGTGCGTCGGCGCGCAGCAGGACCAGCGCCAGCAGCAGGGCCGCCCCGTGCAGCCACCACAGTCCGGCCGCGGCCGGCAGGGTGCCGTCGGCGAGCCAGCCGCGGCCGAGGTTGAGCAGGTTGGTGTAGACCACGTAGGCGAGCACCGCGAGCAGGATCTTGGCGTAGCGCGGCTCGCGCGGCGCGCTGCGCGACAGCGGGACCGCCAGCAAGGCGAGCAGCAGCGCCGACAGCGGCAGGCCGAGCCGGAAATGGAATTCGGCGCGGTCGATCGGCTGCTCGGAGGCGAGCAGTTCGCGCGTCGCGCGGCGCTTCTCGAGCCGACGGCCGGGGTCGGCCTGCTGCTCGTCGAGGCGGATGTCGTTGCGCGCGAAGCGCATCATCCGGTAGCCGGGCTCGCCGGGCTTGCCCTCGACGCGGAAGCCGTCGTACAGCGCGAGGTAGCGCTCCCCGCCGACCCGGTCCTGGAACAGTTCGCCGTTGGCGGCGGTGGTCACGTCCACGCGGCCATCGCGCGACTCGTGCACGAACAGGCGCTCGAAGCGGGTGCCGTCGGGCGACATCGCGCCGACGAACACCACGCCATTGCGGCTGCGCAACTCGACGAAGCGCCCGGCTTCCATCCCGATCACCAGCAGGGAGCGGTTGGCGGCATCGACCATGGCGTCGGACTGGCGCACCGCCGCCGGCCCGAGCCAGAACGACAGCAGCGCCAGCAGCGCGACGGCCGGCAGGGTGATCAGCGCGGCCGGCCGCAGCAGTCCCGCGCTGGACACGCCGGACGCCGCCAGCACCGCCATCTCGGAATCGCGGTACAGGCGCCCATTGGCCAGCAGCACGCCGAGGAACAGCGCCAGCGGCAGGATCAGCGGCAGGGTGTCGACCGAGCGCAGGCCGATCTGCGACAGCAACAGGCTGGCCGGCATCACCCCGCGCGCGACCCGGTCGAGGGTGACCGACAGGGTGCCGCCCACCACCACCAGCAGCAGCACCGCGCCGACCGCCCCGGAGGCGGCGAGCAGTTCGCGCAGCAGGTAGCGGTCGATGATGCGCAGCACGGCAGATCGGGCGTCCGGTAAGCTCGGCGGTCCGTGCGCCGGCACCGCGGCGCGCCAGTCTATCTGCTGCGGCGCTCCCGGCGCTGCCGACCCCGGAGATGCGCATGAGCCTGCGATTCAGCCTGACCGCCGACCGTCCCGCCCTCGTCGACGCCGACGCCGTGGTGCTGGGCGTGTTCGAGGACAAGACCCTGCCGGCCGCCAGCGCGGAGGTCGACGCCGCCAGCGGTGGCGCGCTGCGCCGCCTGCTCGACGGCGGCGACGTGACCGGCAAGCCGGGCACGATCGCGCGCCTGTTCCACCTGCCGGGCGTGAAGGCGCCGCGGGTGCTGCTGGTGGGTCTCGGCGAACCGCGCAAGTTCGATCCCGCGCGCTTCCACAAGGCCTGCGCGGAAGCGGCCAAGGCGCTGGCCACTGGCCCCGTGCGCCGCGCAGCGAGTTTCCTGCCCGAGGCCGACCTCGACGCACGCGACGTCGCCTGGCGCACCCGCCAGGCCGCGGTCGCCGCCGATGCGGCCTGCTACCGCTACACCGCCACCGTCAAGCCGAAGAACGGTGCCGGCCTCGAAGAACTGCTGCTGCCGGCCGCCGGCGGCGAGGCGGCGCTGGCGCAGGCGCGCGGCATCGCGGCCGGCGTGGCGCTGGCGCGCGAACTGGGCAACCTGCCGCCGAACATCTGCAACCCCGGCTATCTCGCCGACACCGGGCGCCGCATCGCGGCCGAGGAGGCGGGCGTGATGGTGGAGGTCATCGAGCGCGAGGAAATGCAGCGCATGGGCATGGGCGCGCTGCTCGCGGTCGGGCAGGGCAGCGCCAACCCGCCGCGCCTGGTCGTGCTGCGCTGGCAGGGCGCGGGCCCGGCCGACAAGCCCTACGTGCTGGTCGGCAAGGGCATCACCTTCGACACCGGCGGCGTGAACCTCAAGGTGGCCGGCGGCATCGAGGAGATGAAGTACGACATGTGCGGCGCGGCGACCGTGCTCGGCACCTTCCTGGCCGCGGTGCGGATGAAGGTGCCGCTGAACGTGGTCGCGGTGGTGCCGGCGGTCGAGAACATGCCCGACGGCAACAGCTACCGCCCGAGCGACGTGCTGACCTCGATGTCCGGCATAACCATCGAGGTCGGCAACACCGACGCCGAGGGGCGCCTGATCCTGTGCGACGCGCTGACCTACGCGCGGCGCTTCGAGCCGGCGGCGATGGTCGACGTCGCGACCCTCACCGGCGCCTGCGTGATCGCGCTCGGCAAGCATGCCCACGGCCTGATGAGCAAGCACGACGACCTCGCCGACGAGCTGCTGGCCGCCGGCCAGGCCACGCTCGACCGCGCCTGGCGCCTGCCGCTGTGGGACGACTACCAGCAGCAGCTCGAGTCCGCCTTCGCCGACGTCTACAACATCGGCGGCAAGGGGGCGGGCGCGATCACCGCCGGCTGCTTCCTGGCGCGCTTCGCCGAGGGGCAGCGCTGGGCCCACCTCGACATCGCCGGCACCGCCTGGGACGAGGGTCGCAAGGGCATGGCCACCGGTCGCCCGGTGCCGCTGCTCGCGCAGTGGCTGCTCGATCGCGCCGGCTGAGCCTGCCGTCGTGCCGCGCGCCGACTTCTACATGATCGATCGCGGCAAGCACCGCGACGATCCGCTGATGGTGGTGTGCGTGCTGGCGCGCAAGGGCTACGAGGCGCGCCAGCCGCTGCTGATCCTGGCCCGCGACGACGAGCAGGCGCAGGCGATCGACGAGAAGCTGTGGGAGTTCGACGAGAACGCCTACATCCCGCACCAGATCGCCGGCGACGACGAGGACGAGGTGACCGCGGTGCTGATCGTGCCGCCCGGCATCGACACGCCGTCGCGCCCGCTGGTGGTCAACCTGCGCGACGAGCCCGCGCCGGGCGCCTGGGAGCGGGTGCTGGAGGTGGTGCCGCCCGATCCCGCGCTGCGCGAGGGCTCGCGCGCGCGCTGGAAGGCCTACAAGGCGCGCGGCATCGAGCCGGTCAAGCACGACCTCTGAGGGGTCGCACGCCGTTCAGTCGTGCCGCACCGCCACCACCCGTGTGCGCGCGGCCAGGTCGTGCCACATGCGGCGGTCGCGATCGACGAAGGCCCACAGCACGCCGAGCAGCCCCGCGCCCAGTGACAGCAACATCACCGCGAAGCGCAGCAGCAGGCGGCCCCAGCCGACGGGACGCCCGTCGGCACCGACCAGGGCGACGCGCCAGGCGCGCATGCCCATGGTCTGTCCGCCGCGCTTCCACGACAGCCCGAGGTAGAAGAACGCCGCACCCAGCAGGATGGCCTGGAACCAGACGGTGGCCGTCGGCACCGCCTGCATGCCGCGCGCCGCGGTCACCCCGAAGGTGACCAGGATCCAGATCGCGAGCAGGGGGAAGGCGTCGTAGACGCCGGCGGCGAGGCGGCGCCAGGGTGCTGCGGGCGGCGGAAGATCGGATTTCAGCGGGGTGCTCATGTGCGGATGATAGATTGCGCGCATGTCGACGCGCCGTCCGAAGGCCGCCCCCGCGCCGGAGCCGCCGCCGGTCGTGGCGCGTTTCGCCGAGCGCGCGTTCGGCGAACTGGGCCTGTCGCGCAACACCCTCGCTGCCTACCGCAGCGACCTCGCGCATTTCGCCCGCCACCTCGCCGCCCGCGGCGCGACGCTGGAGGGCGCCGACCGCGCGGCCATCTACGACTACCTCGCGCAGCGGCTGCGCGAGGGCTTCCGCGCCCGCAGCAACGCACGCTTGCTGTCCTGCCTGCGCCACTTCTACCGCTGGCTGCTGCGCGAGGGCGCGATCGGCGCCGATCCGACCGCGCTCGTCGAGTCGCCGAAACTGCCGCGCGGCCTGCCCAAGGCGCCCAGCGAGGCGGAGGTCGAGGCGCTGCTGGCCGCGCCGGATGCCGCCAGCCCGGAAGGCCTGCGCGACAAGGCGATGCTGGAACTCCTCTACGCCACCGGCCTGCGGGTGAGCGAACTGGTCGGCATCGGCGTCGATGAGGTCAACCTGCGGCAGGGCGCGGTCCGGGTCCGCGGCAAGGGCGGCAAGGACCGCCTGGTGCCGCTCGGCGACGAGGCCCAGCACTGGCTGTCGCGCTGGCTGGCCGAGGGCCGGCCGGCGCTGCTCGGGCGCCGCCCCGGCCGCGACCTGTTCGTCACCCGCCGTGGCGGGGCGATGACGCGGCAGGCGTTCTGGCTGCGCCTGAAGCGGCTGGCGCTGGCCGCCGGCATCGCGCGGCCGCTGTCGCCGCACGGCCTGCGCCACGCCTTCGCCACCCACCTGCTCAACCACGGCGCCGACCTGCGCGCGGTGCAGATGCTGCTCGGCCACGCCAGCCTGTCG
>JAJTHZ010000137.1 GCA_021299185.1 Lysobacteraceae bacterium
CCACCAGATCTGAATGATCCAGGCGTCGCCGGACCCGATCCAAAGGCAGGGGCCGCCTGCCCGGCGAGCCCATCAAGGGTTGGACGCGCGCGACGCGAACCATGCACTCTGTGCAGCCGACACCGGCCACATGGACGCCAGAGCAGAACCGATGAGTGTTTGGGGCAGCGATGCCGAGGGCGGGATGACCGCCTAAACCAGAATGGTGACAGGTGCGACCAAGGGCCGCAGCCACACGTGAACACAGGCGGGGACGGTCAAGCCAAGAGCGGGTCAGCAAGGGAAGTAGAGAAGCCCGGGTCTCGGGAGAAGTTTTGTCGGCCTTGTTGACACGGGCGGCGCAATGGTGACCCCGCAGGGGCAATTCGCCGACTGTTTTCCGCGCTTCGGCTACAACCTCGCGGTCGGCGGCGGCGGGACCAACATCAATGGCGGCAGTCTGCTGCCGCTGACCTGGACGCTGCCGGGCGGCGTGGATACTGGCCGTCTGCGCATCGACCGTCTGAACGCGGCCGGGACCAGTATCAGCAACCGGCGGGCGTGGCAGGTGGTGCGGAAGGGCGCCGGCGACTGGTTGGTGCTCGAGAACGTGAGTTTCTCGCCGCCGACGCCGCCTGCCGTGCCGCCATTCGCACGCAGCAGCCGGCTGGTCATCTTCAGCCGCTTGCCGTAGGAAGGAGCGGCGACTCACCAGGCTGTTCAGACGCTGCTCGAGCCGAGCCCCGGGCGGCTTGCCGCCGAACGATGCATGGCGCATGCGCGAGCCTCGTCGGCGCCAGCCCGGCGGCGTATCCTTGACGCACACCACCGGCCCCCAGAGGCCGGGGCCCGATCGGCGCTGCCCCGGCGTCGTGGCGACGAGGACCCCCAACGCGCTCCATGGATGCCGGCCTGACCCTCACCCCGCAGATGGCGATCGTGCTCGCGCTGATCGTCTTCACCGTGGTGATGTTCGCCCTCGACTGGATCCGCGCCGACATCATCGCCCTGCTGGTGCTGGTCACCCTCGGCGTGGCCAACCTGGTGCCCGCGGACCAGATCTTCGACGGCTTCGCCGGCAACGCGGTGATGGCCATCCTCGCGACCATGATCCTCGGCGCGGGGCTCGACCGCACCGGCGTGCTGTCGAAGGCGGCGTCGTTCATCCTGCGCCTGTCGCAGGGCATGGAGCGGCGCCTGCTGCTGGTGCTGTGCGCGCTCACTGGCGCGATGTCGGCCTTCATGCAGAACCCGGCGCTGACCGCGCTGTTCCTGCCGGTGGTCTCGCGCATCTCCTCGCGCACCGGCCTGCCGCTGTCGCGCCTGCTGCTGCCGATGGCCTGCTGCATCATCCTCGGCGGCACGCTGACCATGGTCGGCAACTCGCCGCAGATCCTGCTCAACGACCTGATCTCCTCGGTCAACCGCAACCTGCCGCCGGGCGCCGACACCATGGACCCGATCGGCATGTTCACGGTCACGCCGATCGGCCTCGTGCTGCTGGCCTTCGGCTTGGTCTACTTCGCGCTGTACTGGGACAAGGTCGAACCCAAGCGCGAGGAGCGCGCGGGCGTCACGCCCTCGCGCACCGAGTCCTACTTCGCCGCCACCTACGGCATCGAGGGCGAGGTCATCGAACTGCTGGTCACCGCCGACAGCCCGCTGGTCGGGCAGTCGATCGGCGAACTGGAGGCGCAGGCCTCGACCCCGCTGATCCTCGCCATCCGCACCGGCGAGGAGGCACGGCTCGCGCCGCCTGCCGACCAGATGATCTGGGTCGGCACGGTGCTCGGCGTGCTGGGGCCGCGCGAGCAGGTGTCCGAATGGGCGGGCATCGTCAACCTTCGCGTGCTGCCGGGCCTGCGCAACCTCGGCGACATGTTCAATCCCAGCCGCGCCGGCATCGCCGAGGCGGTGGTGCCGCCGGCCTCGCGCTACGTGGGGCAGAAGGTGGGCGAACTGCGCCTGCGCAAGCGCAGCAACATCTCGGTCCTGGCGGTGAACCGCGGCAACAAGATCTTCCGCGACGACATCCGCCAGGTGCAGGTGCGCACCGGCGACACCCTGGTCTTCCACGGCTTCTGGAAGGACCTCGCGCACGCCGCCGAGGACCGCGACTTCGTGGTGGTCACGGACTACCCCAAGGACGAGGAGCGCCCGCACCGCCTGTGGCACGCGCTGTTCTTCTTCGGCCTGGCGATCGGGCTGGCGCTGTTCTCCGACCTCAAGCTGCCGGTGGCGCTGATGGTCGGCGCGATCGGCATGCTGCTCACCGGCGTGCTGAGCATGGACGAGGCCTACAACGCGATCGGCTGGAAGACCGTGTTCCTGATGGCCTGCCTGATCCCGCTCGGCTGGGCCACCGATGCGACCGGCGCGGCGGCCTGGGTGGCGCAGGAACTGCTGCGCGTGATCGGCGACGTGCATCCCGTGGTGCTGCAGCTCGCGGTGGCCCTGCTGACCTCGTTCTTCGCCCAGGTGATGTCCAACGTCGGCGCCACCGTGCTGATGGTGCCGCTGGCGGTCAACGTGGCGCTGGCCGCCAACGCCAATCCCACCGAGTTCGCGCTGATCGTGGCCCTGAGCGCGTCCAACAACTTCGTGTCGATGTCGAACCCGGTGATGGCGATCATCGCCGGGCCGGGCGGCTACCGCAGCGTCGACCTGTGGCGCGCCGGCGGTCCGCTGTCGCTGGGCTACATCGTGATCGTGATGGTGATGGTCAACCTGATCTTCTGAGCGCGGACGGTATTGACGTCGCCGCGCGGCGATGGCACCTTGCGCGGCCCCGAATCCCGGTGACCGTGCCGTGATCCACGTTCGTTCCAGGCCCTTCTGACGCCCGCCGACCCGGCGTCCTTCCGCGTTTCCGGCGTCCACGCCGGCCTCCTACTCCGTGCCTGGAGCATCACCATGTCATCCCCGTCCACGCCGGCGCGCGTGCTGCTGGCGCGCCTGCTCGGCCGTCATCGCCGCGGCATCGGCTTCGCCTACGGCCTGCTGGCCCTCGAAACCCTGCTCGACCTGCTGCGCCCCGCGGCCTGGGGGCTGAGCATCGACGCCCTGCTTTCGGCCCAGCCGGCCGGGCTCGGCTGGGCGGTGGCCCAGCACCTCGCGCACCTCGCCGCCGGCACGGCCCGGCGCGCGGTCGACACGCGCGTGTTCACCCGCGCCTACGAGGGCCTCGCGACCGGCGTGGTCCTGGAGCAGCGCGGAGCGGGCCGCGGCACCAGCGAGGTCGCCGCGCGCGGTGCGCTGGCGCGCGAGTTCGTCACCTTCCTGGAGCGCGACCTGCCGGACGCCCTGCGCGGCGTCGGCTTCCTCGTCGGCGGCTGCCTCGCGTTGGGTCTGTACGAGCCGGTGCTGGTGCTCCTGGTGGCCGCGCTGGCCGTGCCGGTGGCGTTGCTGAACCGGCGTTACGCGCGCGTTTCGGCGCGGCTCAACCGCGGGCTCAACGACCGCATCGAGCGCGAGGTGGCGGTGGTCGAAGCGGCGCGGCCGCGGACGGTCGCGGCGCATTTCGCCGCGCTGTCGCGCTGGCGCGTGCGGCTGTCGGACGCGGAGTCGTTCAACTTCGCCGCCACCGAGGCGTTCATCCTGGCGGTGGTGGTCGGCTCCCTGGCGATCGCGGCCGGCGATCCGGCGGTGAGCGCGGGCACGCTGTTCGCGGTGTTGTCGTACCTGTGGCTGGTCGTCTACGGCATCGACCAGGTGCCGCGCCTCGTCGAGCAGTGGGCCAAGCTCCGCGACGTCGCAAGGCGGCTCGCTGCCTGAGGAAAGCGCCGGCGGCACCGCCGCCGGCGCATGCAGCGATTACTGGCAGCCGGCGGCCGGCACCAGGTTGGTGAGGTTGTAGGTGCCGGTCGCGGTGCCCAGCGTCCACTGGAAGGTCCCGCGGTTGCAGTCGGTGATCGAGAGCGACGCCGTGCCGACCACGGTCAGCGTGGGCCTCTGCGCGCCGCCGAGCACGCCGCCGGAGGTTTCGCGCACGGTGAATTTCGCGATGCGGCCGTCGAAGCTCGTCGAGTCCACGGTGAACCAGCGCTGGGTGCCACCCGCGCCGTACGCGTACCACGTGCCCACGATGCGGTTCTCGCGCGGCACGGGGTACAGGGCAAGGCCCTGGCCGTCCGTCGCCGGGTCGAACCAGAGGCCGGCACCGCGCAGCGCGACCGGCGTCTCGGTGGCCAGCCGGCCGCCCGGCAGGCCGACGAAGCCCAGCGCCTGGTTGCCGCCGTCGCCGACCGCGGCGACCGTGATGATGGTGCCGGCGGCGAGGTTGACCGGCGCGAGGTCGATCAGGTTGCGGGTGCCGTCGGGCGTGGCGACCTTCAGGTCGTAGGAGGCGGCCGGCAGGGTGAGGAACGGGCTCGCGCCGCGGAACGGCACGCTGGACAGGCCGCCCACGACGTCGCCGCCGTCGGTGCGGATCGAGACCGCGGTGGCGGCGGCGCTGTTGCCGAACGGCGCGGCGTGCACCACGCGCAGCTTGACCTGGCCGGCGGGCGGCGGCGTGATGTCGTCGGTCAGCGGCAGCAGCGCCAGCGGCTGCAGGGTGCCGTTGCCGATCGCGAGCACCGTGTAGTTGCCGGCGGCGAGGTTGGTCAGGTTGGCCGAGATCGCCACCGTGCTGGTGCCGGTGGGCACGATCTCGATCAGGTAGTTGCCGGCCGGGCCGAGGTCGACGTAGCCGTTGGTGACGTCGCCGAAGCGGAAGTTCTGGATCGCGTTGGCGCCGTTGACGCGCACCGTGACCGAGGTGCCTTCCGGCGTCGCCGCGAACGACGCGAAGTGGCCGACCTGTACCCGCACCTGCGCTTGCGCGCCCGCAGCCGCCGCGCGCCCGCGATCCCCATGGGGATGCCTTTCATGATGCTCTCCTCAGAGCGACGCGGCGATTTCGCGCGGGGCGAATGGGAACGCCCATTGCGTGTACACCGGGTCGCACGGGCGTGTGTGACGCCTTCACGCGGGAGTCGATGTCGAAGTCGCGTGCGCCCGGCGTGCACCGTGGGTGGCGCGCGCGTGCAGCGCACGTCGCGTGGTCGTCGTGGGCGCGTGTGCATGTCGTACACGTCGCGTCGGCTGCGCGTGCTGTCGTCGTCAAGCGCCGCCGTTCGTCGCGGCCCCGCCACCGTTCGCGCCACGTCGCTGGGATGCGTCGGGGCGGCCGGCGTGCGTCGGTTGCTCCACACGCGTCCCTGGACGGCGTGGAGCGTGTGCCTCAGAACACCTCGCCGACGCAGCAGCGCAGCGAGCCGCCGGCCTTCTCGATCTCGTCGATCTCGACCGTGTACGGCGTGAAGCCGGCGGCGCGCAGCGCGGCGCGCGAGCGCGGGGAGAGCGCGCGCTCGGCATGCGCGCTCATCCAGCACTGGTCGGGCGTGAGCGCGATGCAGTTGGCGACGAAGGCCGATTTCTCGGCGTCGTCGATGCGCAGCACGTGCGGGCCGTAGAGTGCGTCCAGCGCCGCGCAGACGGCGCTGCCGACCGAGGCCTCGTGCACCACGGCCGCGCGCCCGGCCAGCACCGCCAGCACCACGTTGGTGTGGTACTCGCCGGCGGCCAGCGGGAAGGCGAGGCTGCGCTCGAGGTCGAACGCCGCGTGCATGGCCTGCGCACCGACCTCGTTGCAGCGCTCGCTGAGGCCGTGGAAGCCGATGCCGCGCGCGCGGTCGACCACCAGCGGGCCGGTCAGTTCCGCCACCGCGTCGGGCACGCGGTCGATGCGCAGCACCTCGCGGCCTTCGGCGCGGAAGGCCTCGATGAGGTCCTGCCGGCGGCCCTCGCGCTGGCGTTCCGGGTGGCGCATCGCGCCGACGATGAACCGGCCCGGCACGGTCGCGAAGACGTTGTTGCAGAATACCGCGTCCGGCGATCCGGGATCGCCGTCGAAGACGCGCACCGGCAGTCGGGCATGCGCGTGGATCGCCTGCGCGAGCGCGCGATGCTGGGCCAGGGCGCGGGTCCGATCGACGCTGCGCGCGAGGTCCATGTAGGCGTTGTCGGTGGCGGTTTCGCCGGACAGGCGGAAGCCGGACGGTTCGACCAGCAGCACCTCGCGCGCGGTGGCTCGCCGGCGGGGCGGCGGTGGATGCGCGGCGAAGGCGAGCGGATCGGTGCCGAAGGCGGGGTCGGGGGTCATGCGCCGATTCTACGCGGCGCCGCGCCACGTCAGGGCCGGAAGTCCTCGCGCAGCAGGCCGTAGTAGGCCGCGTCCTGCACCTCACCGCTGACCCGCCAGCGGGCGCGCAGCAGGCCCTCGCGCTCGAAGCCCATGCGCTCCACCAGGCGGATCGAATTGCCGTTGCGCGGGTCGATGTCGGCCTCGATGCGCTCCAGGCCGAGGTGGTCGAAGCCGAAGCGCAGCATCAGCCCGACCGCCTCGCGCGCGATGCCCTGGCCCCACAGCATCTTGGCCAGCGAGCAGCCGAACTCGGCGCGCTTGTTGCCCAGCGAGATGTTGAACAGGGTGGCGGTGCCGACGCAGCGGTCGTCGTCGTGCAGGGCGATCGCCCACTGCATGCCCTCGCGGGCGGTGAACCAGTCGCGCACCAGCCGGATGCGCTCGCGGATCTGTGCGATGTCGGCCACCGGCGTGGTGCTCCAGTAGCGCATCGCTTCCGGATCGCTGAACACCACGAACAGCCCGTCGGCGTCGTCGTCGCGGGTGGCGCGCAGGCGGATCCGCCGGCCCTCCAGGGTGGGCGGTTCCGTCGCGCCGGGCAGCCAGGTACGGTCCATGCCCACACTCGACCACAGCGGGACCGCGCTTGCAACGCCCGTAAGCTGGCGGTTGCTACCATCCGCGCGCCCCGACCCGGGGCGCAGGAGGACCTGACCATGAACACGCTCTATTCGGCGCAGGCGACCGCCGTCGGTGGCCGCGACGGCCATGTCGAAACCGCGGACGGCCTGCTCAAGGTCGACATGTCGATCCCGAAATCGATGGGCGGTCCGGGGCGCCCGGGCACGACCAATCCGGAGCAGCTGTTCGCGATGGGCTATGCGGCCTGTTTCGGCGGCGCGGTGGGTTTCGTGGCGAAGCAGAAGAAACTGGCGGTCGGCGAGATCGCGGTCACCGCCGACGTGCACATCGGCCAGGTGCCCCCGGCCGGCCTCGGGCTGGGCGTGGCGCTGGCCGTGCGGGTGCCCGGACTGTCGCGCGCCGACGCCGAGGCGCTGGTGGCAGAAGCGCACCAGGTGTGCCCCTATTCCAAGGCCACGCGCGGCAACATCGAGGTGACCCTGCGCGTGGTCGATTGACGCCTTCCGCGCGACGCGGCCCCGCGTGGGCCGTCGCTCGTGCGTCGGCGCGACGCCGCGAGGGCGGCGCAAGCGGTCGTCCGCGACCGCTTGCGCCGCCCCCGCGGCGCGCGGATGGCGGTCATCCGGCGATCAGGCGCGTGAGGCCGAGCATCAGGCCGGTGGCGACGCCGGCGGCGCAGATCGAGAACACCTTGAGGCCTTCGAGCGTGCGCTGGCCGTGGGTGGTGCGGAGCAGTCGGATCGTCATGGTCGTCTCCTGGGTGGTTGGCTGCGGCGGGGAGAGCCGCAGGCAAGGCATTGCAGGCGCCGTGCCAACCGCGTGCGTGCGCGGAAACCCCTGCAAAAAAGGGGTTTCTCGCGACTCGTGCAGCACCGTGTCCGCGTCCGGGCGGACGCGCGCCGCGGCGCCGGACGGGTTGTCCGCAAACGTCGCATGACCTTCGGCAGGGTGCGGCGCACGGCGCGCGCACGCGCCGCGCACCGTGCGATGGCCGCGACGAGCCCCGCGTGCCCGCCTTGTCCCGGCGCCGCCGCGGCGCCGGGGCTGAAAACGATTGCGCTGTCGCGGCGTGGCTGGCGTCAGCCCCGCCCGCACCGCCACAATACGGACCTTTGCGGCCGCTCGCGGCCCGCGCGCCGGACGGGAGGGTTCATGGCTGCGATCAAGGAGGCGAAGGTCCCCGATATCGGGAACTACAAGGACGTGCCGGTCATCGAGTGGCTGGTCGCCGTCGGTGACACGGTGAAGGCCGAGCAGGGGCTGCTGACGCTGGAATCCGATAAGGCCACGATGGAAGTGCCCGCGCCGTTCGCCGGCGTCGTGCGCGAACTCAAGGTCAAGGTCGGCGACGCGGTCAGCGAGGGCACGATCGTGGCGCTGATCGAGGAAAGTGGCGCCGCCACCGCGCCAGCGCCGAAGGCCGAGGCGCCGAAGCCGGCCAGCGCGCCGGCGCCTGCCGCCGCACCCGCACCCGCGC
>JAJTHZ010000097.1 GCA_021299185.1 Lysobacteraceae bacterium
CGCGCAGCCGCAAGGGCGTGCCGTCGAGCGCGGCCACCGGCGCGCCCGCGGCGAACGCCGCCGCGCGCTCCGCCGCCAGCGCCGGATCGTCGATCACCGCCCCCGGCGTGCCGCGTGGCGCCAGTGCGCCATCGGCGCGATAGCCGCGGTCGGCGAACACCTCGTGCGCCACGCGCAGGCCGGCCGCCTCGCCGGCCGCCACCAGCGCGCTGCCCGACAGGCCGTACAGCACCAGCGCACGATCGGCGTCGCGCACGGCGTGCGCGATCGCCGTCGCCAGCGCGGCGTCGCGCGCAGCCATGTTGTACAGCGCGCCATGCGGCTTGACGTGCGAGAGACCCACCCCCTGCGCCCGCGCGATCGCCGCCAGCGCGCCGACCTGGTACAGCACGAAGTCGTGGCACTCCTCGGGCGACACCTTCATCTCGCGCCGACCGAAGCCCTGCAGGTCCGGCAGGCTCACGTGCGCGCCGATCGCCACCCCCGCCGCCTTCGCCAGCGCCACCGTGCGCCGCATGACCGTCGGATCGCCGGCATGGAAGCCGCACGCGACGTTGGCCGACGACACGTGCGGCAGCACGGCCTCGTCCTCGCCCATCGTCCACGCGCCGAACGACTCGCCGAGGTCGCAGTTGAGGTCGATCCCGGCCAGCACCGCGCTCACTCCTCGGCCAGCCGGGAGGCGATCGCGAAGCGCATGCGCTCGAGTTCGCTCGCGCGAACGCGGCGCAGGCCCTCGGCGGCGTCCTCGTCGACCAGCACCGGCCGCACCTTGTCACCCGGCTTCAACTGCATCGCGCGCCCGAGGTCGGCGCGCAGCACCTGCGCCACGCGCGGATAGCCGCCCGTGGTCTGGGCGTCGACCCCGAGCAGGATCGGGCTGCCGTCCGGCGTCAACTGCACGGTGCCGGGCAGCACGGCGGCGGAGATCTGCTCCGGCACCGGCACGCGCGGCACCTCGGGGCCTTCGAAGCGCAGCCCCATGCGGTCGCTGCTGTTGGACACGATCCAGGTGCCGCTGCGCAGCGTGCGCAGCACGCGCGGATCGAGCGCGGCGATGTCGGGCCCCGGCAGCACGTGCAGCCAGGCCACGTCGCCGCGCAGGTCGTGGGTCGCGGCCACCCACCAGTTGGCGGGCATGAAGGGCTGGCGGCTTTCGGCGCGCCGCCGCCGCAGCGAGCGCCCGCGCGCCGATTCGCCGCGTCCGAGCGGCAGGCGGTCACCGGCGCGCAGCGCGCGGCCGTGCAGCCCGCCGAAGCCGCAGCGCAGGTCGGTGCTGCGGCTGCCCATCACCGGCTTGGTGTTGATGCCGCCGCTGACCGCGAGGTAGCCGCGCGCGCCGCGCAGCACCCGCGACAGTTTCAGTTCCACCCCGGCCGCCAGCGCCACCGGCCGCCACATCGGCACCACCCAGCCGTCGATGCTGGCCTCCAGTTCGCCGCCGGCCAGCGCAATGATGCGCGGCCCGTCGAAGCGCAGCGTCGGCCCGTTCAGCGTGAACTCCAGGCCCGCCGCGCCCTCCGGATTGCCCACCAGCAGGTTCGCCACGCGCAGCGCGTCGGCATCGGCCGCGCCCGCCACCGGCACGCCGAGCGCGCGCAGGCCCGAGCGCCCCAGGTCCTGGACCGTCGTCAACGGACCCGGCGCGAGCACCTCAAGCATCGGAAACCTCGATCGCCGCGGCGTCGACCTCGCCAACCGGCACCGGCACGAAGCGCACGCGGTCACCGGCGCGCAGCAGGCTCGGCTGCGCGGCCGCGGGGTCGAACAGGCGGATCGCCGTGCGACCGATCACGTGCCAGCCGCCCGGGCTCGCCACCGGGTAGATCCCGGTCTGCGCCCCGCCGATCGCCACCGAACCCGCCGGCACCCGCGTGCGCGGCGTCGCGCGGCGCGGCACGTGCAGGGCCGGATCGAGGCCCATCAGGTAGGGAAAGCCGGGCAGGAATCCGATGAAGGCCACGCGGTACTCCGCCGCCGCATGGCGCGCGATCACCGTCTCCGCCGACAGGCCCGTGCGCTCGGCGACGAAACCGAGGTCCGGGCCGGCAGCCCCGCCGTAGGCGACCGGCACGCGCACGATGCGGGCACGCGATTCAGGCCCACCCTCGCCCGCGGCCACGACCACGCGCCGCACCTCGGCTTCGGCGCGTTCCCGCTCGCCGCGCGGCAGCTCGCGCAACAGCACCGTCAGGCCCACGTAGCCCGGCACGACCTCCTCCACCGCCGGCAAGGCCGCGGCCTGCAGGGCGGCCATCGCCGCGTGCACGCGCGCGCTCGCCGCAGGCGAGATCGCGTCCGCGCAGCGCAATTCCAGCGCCACGTCGCCATGCCGCTCGATCCGCCAGCCGTTGCTCGTGGCTTTCGCCGGTGCCATTCGCGTGACTCGCCTTGCCGGGGTGATCCCCGGCCAAGCCTAGCGAATCGGCCGCATCGACGGGGAGTGGCGTTGCGTGATGCTGCGCCGCACCGAACCGCTGCGAGCGCGACCTGCGCAGCGCGCGTGCCACCATCGATCGGCCTCACCGACGCCGCGGACGCCCAACCCGCGCCCCGTGGGCGCGGCGCCGCTACGCGTCGACCCGGAACCGCACCCGGCACCGCGGCACGCCGCTCACCGGATCGCCTCCCGCAACTGGAACACGTTGCCTTCGGGATCGATCGCATTGCGCACGCGGAAGCCCGGCCCGCGCCATTCGTCGTCCAGCACCTGACCGCCGAGTCGCGCCGCCGTTCGCGCGGCCTCGGCGAGGCTCGGCACGGTGAAGAAGAACTTCAGCGCCGTGTCCTCGCGCCGGACCGGCGGGGATTCGATCGCGATCCCGGCGGCAATGTGCGGCGGGATCGCATGCACCAGCAGGTCGATCCCCTGCCCACGCAGAACGACGAGATCGCCCGCCGCATGGACCCACGCCAGACCGACCACGGCGGCGTAGAACGCCGCCAGCCGCTCGAGGTCCTTGGCGTAGATGAACAGACCCGCGCCCGAACCGGCCACCGCAGGCACCGGTTGCGGTCGTGGCGCGGCATCCGGCGGCGCCGCGCCGCCGCGCTTGGGATCGACAACCGAAGGCGATGCAGGCCACGGCGTGTCACCGTCCTCGTCCCCGGTATCGTCCGACGCCACGGCCTCCGCCGGCTGACCCGGCACCTCGAAGCCCTCGTCGCGCGCCCAGCGGACCAGCGCCTGCCGCGTCTCGCGATCCTTGAACGCATGCCAGGCGTCGTCGAGCCCGTTGCGGTCGAGCAGATCGCGGAACGCGCGCCATGCCCCACGCCGGCCGAACACCGCATGCACCTGAGCGGCCAGCCGCGGCGCGCACTGCTCCACGAAGGCGAACGCCAAGGCATTGCCGAGATCCAGCGAACGCGAATCCGGCACCTCGGCGTACAACGCTCCGTCGTCCGCGTCGTCCGGCATCGGCTCCTGCACGTCCGGATCCGCCGCCGCACCATCGCAGAACATCTTGCCATCGCTGCGCCGGAACACCGCGCGATTGCCGAACCCATCGCCCCCGCTCACCCACATCAGGGCGAATTCGAGGTCATCCACCGACACCGTAACCTTGCCCATGAACCCACTCCACGCGCTTGATCGAGGAACCCGACTGCAGCGCGAGCGTAGCGCAGGCCCCGCACAACGCCGGGGCACCGCCAATGGCCCAAGCGCTCTGCTCGCAACCCCGGACCCTACGAAGTAGCGAGTGGCCCAAGAGAAGGGGGCATCTCAGCAGCTACAGAATCGGGCCAACCGGCGAGCCGCAGTGCGGCTCCGCCAAGCAATTGTGCAGCACTGACTGCAACAGCGAGTCGCCAAGCGACGACCACGTCGCGCAGGATGTCCAGGTCACGAAGCATCTGGCCTTCCCGAAAACGCGCCGGCCAAGCGCCAGCATCAATCGCAAGGCGACTGACCTGTCCGCTCAAGCGAACTGTCAGGCCGGAACGCCGTACCTGCAAGGACGGCGACGATCTGGCCAAGTGCAAACCCTGCGAACACCGGCACGAGCTCCAGCTCAACACTGGCGAAGTGCGCGAAAAGGCCACCAAGACCAGCACCGACGCAGCCACCGACCAGCATCTGATTGCGCCTGTCTCCAAGCCACTTCATTTCAGGGTCTGTTGAAATTCAAGTGGGTTATGCCGGGCGAGCGACATGCGGGTTGACCGAGTAGAAGTCGAGCTTTCCGGCGATCAGGAAAATGACGGTTCGGATCGTGGACAGGCGGGTGAATCCACGTGCCCTGCGTTTGGC
>JAJTHZ010000244.1 GCA_021299185.1 Lysobacteraceae bacterium
AACCCCGCATCCTGACACCCCGTTCGAGCCCCGAATCAGCACCCGCCGACTGGCTCCATAACGGCGATCATGGGTGGCTCCTTTGACCCGGTCGGTGACATCGGGCAACCGCAGCACCGCATGCAGGTGATCGGGCAGGACGACGAAGGCGTGGATATCGAACGGGTGCCGGACGCGAATCCGCGTCACCGCGCCGCGAAGGGCATCGACGCGGGTGACCAGCAGGTCGGACGTGCGATCGAGCAGCGCGTGGGTGAAGAAGAAGGTTCCGCCCGGTGTCCAGGCGCGACGGTAGTTGGGCATGTGACGAGTCCTTTCGTCGGGGATGATTGGCGGAGCGTGGCAGTCAGCGGAGGCATTCGCAAGCGCGGGCGGGAGTCGCGTGGCCCGCGGCCTCGACGGCACCAATTATGTAGGGTGCAATGAGCGCAGCGAATTGCACCGCCACGATGGGATCGGTGCAATTCGCTGCGCTCATTGCACCCTACGAATCAAGCCGGAAACTGCGGGCTCACCGCGCCCACGTCACCACACTGCGCCCGATGCCGCAGCACATGATCCATCAACACGAGCGCAACCATCGCCTCGGCGATCGGCGTGGCGCGGATCGCGACGCAAGGGTCGTGGCGGCCCTTGGTGGTGACCTCGACGGGGTTGCCGTCGACGTCGATGCTGCGCCCCGGCTGAGGCAGGCTGGAGGTGGGCTTGAGCGCGATGGAGGCGCGGATCACCTGCCCGGTGCTGATGCCGCCGAGGATGCCGCCGGCGTGGTTGGACAGGAATCCCTGCGGCGTGAGTTCGTCGCGATGTTCGGTGCCGCGCTGGGCGACCGCGGCGAAGCCGTCGCCGATCTCGACGCCCTTGACCGCGTTGATGCCCATCAGCGCGGCGGCGAGATCGCCGTCGAGCTTGCCGTACAGCGGCTCGCCGAGGCCGGCGGGCACGCCCTCGGCGAACACCTCGACGCGGCCGCCGACGCTGTCGCGCTCGCTGCGGATCGCGTCGAGGTAAGTCTCCAGTTCGCCGATCATGTCGGGATCGGGCCAGAAGAACGGGTTCTCCTCGACCACCGACCAGTCGAAGCGGCGCGCCACCAGCGTGCCCATCTGGGTCATGCAGCCGCGCACGGTGATGCCCATGCGCTCGCGCAGCCACTTCTTGGCGATCACCGCGGCGGCCACGCGCATGGTGGTCTCGCGCGCCGAAGAGCGCCCGCCGCCGCGCGGGTCGCGGAAACCGTATTTCTGGTGGTACGTCCAGTCGGCGTGGCCGGGGCGGAAGGTGCGCGCGATGTCGGCGTAGTCCTTCGACTTCGCATCCGTGTTGCGCACCAGCAGCGCGATCGGGGTGCCGGTGGTGCGGCCCTCGTGGACGCCGGAGAGGATCTCGACGCGGTCCTCCTCCTTGCGTGCGGACACGTGGCGCGAGCGGCCCGTCGCGCGGCGCGCGAGGTCGTGCGCGAACTCGTCCTCGTGGATCTCAAGCCCCGGCGGGCAGCCGTCGATCACGCAGCCGATCGCCGGCCCGTGGCTCTCGCCGAAGGTGGTGACCGCGAGCAGCTTGCCGAAGGTATTGCTCACGGCGCGAGGCCACGCTTCGACAGTTCGGCCATGAAGTCCTCGTGGTGGGCGACGAGGTCATCGCGCTCGAGCACGAACACGCCCATCTGGCCCACCTTGAACTCCACCCAGGCGAAGGGCACGTGCGGCAGCAGTTCGCCGAGCGCGGCCTCGCTGTCGCCCACTTCGCAGATCAGCAGGCCGCCTTCGTTGAGGTGCTCCGGCGCCGCGGCGAGGATGCGCAGCGGCAGGTCGAGGCCATCCTGACCCGACTTCAGTCCCAGCGCGGGCTCGTACTGGTACTCGCGCGGCAGCGCATCGACCTCGTCCGCCGGCACATAGGGCGGATTGCTGACGATCAGGTCGTAGCGCTCGCCGGCGAGGCCGCGGAACAGGTCGGACTGCAGCACGCGCACGCCGCGCGCATCGAGTTCCGTGACGTTGCGGCGCGCGAGCGCGAGCGCGTCCTCGCTGATGTCGGCGATGTCGACCTGCCAGTACGGATGATGCACGGCGGTGGCGATGCCGATGCAGCCCGAACCGGTGCACAGGTCGAGCACGCGGTGCACTTCGCGGCCGCCAAGCCAGGGCTCGTAGCCGGCGAGGATCAGTTCGGCGATCGGGCTGCGCGGCACCAGCACGCGCTCGTCGACCTCGAAGGCGAGGCCGGCGAACCAGCCTTCGCCCGTGAGGTAGGCCGCGGGGCGACGCTCCACGATGCGCCGTTCCAGCAATGCGAGGACCTTCTCGCGCTCGGCCGCGTCGAGCCGCGCCGCGCCGTACGCGGGCGGCATGTCGGGTGGCAGGTGCAGGGCGTGCAGCACCAGCTGGGTGGCCTCGTCGATGGCCGAATCGTTGCCATGGCCGAAGGTCAGCTTCGCCGCGTTGAAGCGGCTCGCGCCCCAGCGGATGAAGTCGATGATGGTGGACAATTCGGCAGGCACGGCGGCACCACGCGGGAACGAGGCGCGCAGTATACGGGGGCCACGGCGGGTGCACGCCGGCGCGGCTATACTCCGCGACCGTTTTTTCGCGCATCCCGCCGCATGAACACCAACCGCAACATCATGCTGCTGATCGTGGTCGCGGCCGTGGCGGTCTCCGCCGGGCTGTGGCTCGGGCAGCGCCAGTTCATCGCCCCGGCCGGTGGCGGCTCGGTGCCCGTCGAGGCGGCCCTGCTGTATCCCGCGCCGCGCGACGTCGCGCCGTTCACGCTCGACCGCGCCAGCGGCGGGACCTTCAGCGAGGCCGACTTCCAGGGCCGCTGGACCCTCGCCTTCTTCGGCTTCACCCACTGCCCGGACATCTGCCCGACCACGCTCGCGCTGATGAAGCAGGTCGAGGACGCGCTCGCCGCGCCGCCGCTGGCCGCGCCGCTGCAGACGCTGTTCGTGTCGGTCGACCCGGCGCGCGACGATCCTGCGACGCTGGCCAAGTACGCCGCCTACTTCAGCCCCTCGATCATCGCCGCCACCGCGCCGGACGAGCGCCTGCAGCCGATGACGCGCGGGCTGGGCATCGTCTACCTGCAGACGCCGCTCGACGGCGGCGGCTACACCGTCGACCACAGCGCGCAGATCGTGATCGTCGACCCGCGGGGCCGGCTGGTCGGCATGTTCCGCCCGCCGCTGGACCCCGCGCGCATCGCCGCCGACCTGCGCCGCCTCGCGGAGGCCGGCGCGTGAGCCCCGGCGTCCTGCTGCAGCACGTGGTGCCGCAGAAACTGCTGTCGCGGGTCGTGATGGCGGCCACGCGCTGGCGGCTTCGCCCGTGGAAGGACCTGCTGATCCGCACCATCGCGCGGGTCTACCGGGTCGACCTGTCCGAGGCCGCGAGCACCGAACTCGCCGACTACCCGCATTTCAACGCGTTCTTCACCCGCGCGCTCAAGCCTGGCGCACGGCCGCTGGACCCCGACCCCGCCGCCGTCCTGATGCCGGCCGACGGTCACGTGAGCCAGTGCGGGCGGATCGACGGCGATCGCATCTTCCAGGCCAAGGGCCACGACTACACCGCGGAATCCCTGCTCGGCGATGCCACGGCGGCGGTCGCCTTCCGCGACGGCGTGTTCGCGACCATCTACCTGTCGCCGCGCGACTACCACCGCGTGCACCTGCCGCTGGCCGGGCGGCTGCGCGAGACGCGGCACGTGCCGGGCCGGCTGTTCAGCGTCTCGCCGCGCACGGTGGACGAGGTCCCGGGCCTGTTCGCGCGCAACGAGCGCCTGGTCTGCCTGTTCGACACCGACCACGGCCCGGTGGCCGTGGTGCTGGTGGGCGCCATGCTGGTGTCCGGGGTCGAAACGGTCTGGGGTGGGGTCGAGATCCCACCCTATGCGAAAACAATGGTCACCCGCGACTTCCGGGGCGTCAGCCCCGCGGTCGCCCTGTCGCGCGGCGCCGAGATCGGCCGCTTCAACATGGGTTCCACGGTCATCATATTGATGCCAAAGGGTTTTTCCCTGTCCGGGACGCTCGCCGCCGGGCACCCCGTGCGGATGGGGCAGCGCCTGGGCAGCGTGCCTTCGGGCGTGTGACAGGCACCTTGCCAATCCCCATCCCGACCCGTAGGGTGACGTTACGCGTCAGTTTGTGACGCGAACGACAGTCCGGTGCGTCACTCGGACGGCAATATCTGGTCGACAGATCCAGCACAGGGGGATTGGTCGTGAACGACATCGTGCAGCGGACCTTGCTCAAGATGCGGGTCCTGGGTCGCTACCTCGTCCTGCGCCGCCAGTTGGCGGAGATGCGCCGCCAGTTGGATGCGCTGTCCAGCGCCGACCAGCGGGCGGTGATCGCGCACGTCACCCGCGAGATGCAGATCTCGCAGCGGCAGGCGCGCGACGCGGCATCCACCAATGTCGCCTTTGCCCGCGCCCGCACGGGTAACCCCCGGGTGCGCGTGATCGGCATGGCGCAGTGGCTGACCTCGGCGTTCCGCGAGACCGAACAGTCACCGCACGGCGAACTGCAGGACCTCCACCGGCAGCTGATGCGCACCCTGCGCATGCTGCGCGAGAACACCGGCTACGCGACCAGCGCCGCCTGAGGATCCGATCACCTCGGAAGGCATGGCAGGCCGCGGCAGCGATGCCGCGGCCTTTTTATTGGGCGTCCGCGCGGCTCAGGCGCGGCAGGCGGGCACCACCAGTCGCTGCCCGGCGCGGATCGCGTAGCGCGGCGGCTGGATGCGGTTGGCATCCGCGATCACGCGCGGGTTGCCGCAGCCGAACTTGCGCGCGATCGACGACAGCGTCTCGCCGCGCCGCACGACATGGGTACGCGAGCCGCCCGCACCCGCACCGGTGCCGGCCACGCGCGCGGCGGGCGGCGCGGTCGGCTTGCGCGCCGCGTACAGGTCGGCCGCCAGTTCGGCCAGCGGGCCGGCGACGCAGGTGCGCGAGTAGGCCTGCGCGGCCACGGCCGGCAGTTCCAGCCGCGTTCCCGCCGGCAGGCGGTCGGTCGGCTGCCAGCGCGGGTTGAGGTTGCGCAGGGTGCGGAACCAGCCACGATCGTTGCCCTGCTGGCCCAGGCACACGGCGAGTTCGTTCAGCGAGGTCGCGCGGGTGAGCGTGATCTCGCCCGGCCGCCCATCGACGACCGGGAAGCGCAGGTTGTACTCCTCCGGGTGCAGGAACAGCCACGCCGCGGCGAGCACCATCGGCACGTAGTCGCGCGTCTCCGGCGGCAGCCGGTTGAACACCACCGGATCCCAGAAGCGCTTGGCGCCCTTGTTCGACAGCCGCTGCATGCGCCCCTCGCCGCCGTTGTAGGCGCCGAGCACCAGTTCGAGGTCGTTGTTGAAGATGCGCAGGTGGTCGTTGATGTAGGCCACGTTGGCGCGCGTGGCGGCGGTGGGATCGAAGCGCTGGTCGAAGCCGTCCTCCACCGCGAGCCCATAGCGGCGGCCGGTGTAGTACATGAACTGCAACGGCCCCGACGCGCCGGCGCGCGAGACCGCGTGCACCTTGGCGCCCGACTCCTTGGCCAGGATGCCGAACAGCAGCGCCTCCGGCAGGCCGGCCTTCTCGTACTCGGGCCACATGCGGTAGCGCATGAACTGGTAGTTCTCGTGCGCCTCGAGCAGGAACGGGCGCATCCAGGTCAGCCATTCCTCCAGCGCGGCACGCACCGGCTCGTTGACCTCGATCAGTTCGCGCAGGTCCTGGCCCTTGAGCAGCGCCACCGAGCGCTGCGTCTGCGGCACCTGCGACAGCAGCGGGGATTCGGCTTCCTCGTTCTTCTCCTCGCCGGGCGTTTCGTCCTCGACCGAGACCCGGTCCGGCAGGCCGCCGAGCAGGACCTCGGTCTGACGCGCGACCAGCGCATCCTGCGCGGCCAGCACGCGCTCGAGGTCGCAGCCGGCGGTGGCCGCGCAGCGCCCGGCGGCGGCGGTGAAGGCTTCACGCGCGCCGGCGAGCGCGCGTCCCGCGGCCTCGCCGTCGCCGGCGGCGAACGCGGCGAGACCCTGCTCGCCGAGTTCGGCGGCCTGCGCGACGTCGACCAGGATGGCGTCGACCCGGGATTCGTCGACCGCGGGGCCGCGCGCCTCGCGCTGCGGCGACTGGGCGCAGGCGGCGAGCGCGAACAGGCCAGGGAGGACGGCGATGCGGGCGATGCGATGCACGGCGGGACTCCGGAAATCGAAGGCCGGCAACATACCCGCAGGCCCCGCCGCGGGCAAACCCGGGACCGACTAGAATCGGGGCATCATCACCGGAGACCGCGACTCGTGAACGACATCCTGCTGGGCAAGGGCGAGCGCGAGGTCCACCTGCTCGGCAAGTACGCCAACCGCCACGGACTGGTGGCGGGCGCGACCGGCACCGGCAAGTCGGTGTCCCTGATGGTGATGGCCGAGGGCTTCGCGCGGCTCGGCGTGCCGGTGTTCCTGGCCGACGTGAAAGGCGACCTCGCCGGCCTGTGCCAGCCCGGCACTGCGGGCGACCGGATCAAGGCGCGGATCGAGAAACTCGGGCTCACCGACTGGTCACCGGCGGCCAACCCGGTCGTGTTCTGGGACCTCTACGGCACCAAGGGCCATCCGGTGCGCGCCACGGTGTCGGAGATGGGCCCTACCCTGCTCGCGCGCGTGCTGGAACTCAACGAGACGCAGGAGGGCGTGCTGCAGGTCGGCTTCAAGGTGGCCGACGAGAACGGCCTGCTGCTGCTCGACCTCGACGACCTTCGCGCCCTGCTCACCTTCCTCAGCGAGAACGCCAAGCAGGTCTCTGCCCAGTACGGCCTGGTCAGCCCGCAGTCGATCGCCGCCATCCAGCGCGCGATCCTGCGCCTTGAGGCCGACGGCGGCGAGAAGTTCTTCGGCGAACCGGCGCTGGACCTGGCCGATTTCATGCGCCAGGACATGTCCGGCCGCGGCATCGTCAACGTGCTGTGCGCCGAGCAACTCATCCTCAAGCCGCGGCTCTACGCCACCTTCCTGCTGTGGATGCTGTCGGAACTGTTCGAGAACCTGCCCGAGGTCGGCGACCTGCCGCTGCCGAAACTGGTGTTCTTCTTCGACGAGGCGCACCTGCTGTTCGACGACGCACCCTCCGCGCTGACCCAGCGGGTCGAGCAGGTCGTGCGGCTGATCCGCTCCAAGGGCGTGGGCGTGTACTTCATCTCGCAACTGCCCGACGACGTGCCCGACGCGATCCTCGGGCAGTTGGGCAACCGCGTGCAGCACGCGCTGCGCGCCTTCACGCCGCGCGACCACAAGGCGGTGCGCACCGCGGCCGAGACCTTCCCGCCGAATCCCTCGTTCAAGGTCGTCGATGCGATCACCCAGTTGGGCGTCGGCGAGGCCCTGGTGACGACGCTGCAGGATGGCGGCGTGCCGCTGCCGGTGGAGCGCACCTTCATGGTGCCGCCGCGCTGCCGCATCGGCGCGATCACCGACGAGGAGCGCGCCACGGTGCGCGCGCGCTCGCCGGTCGGCGGCAAGTACGACACCGCGGTCAACCGGGAATCGGCCTACGAGTTGCTGAACAAGCGCGCGGACGCCGCCACGCCACCACCGGCACCGGCGCCGGCATCGCCCCCCGCGCAGCGGCAATCCCCGACCCCGCAGGCCCCCGCCGAGGGCGGCGTCAGCAGCACGGTCAAGGACTGGCTGTTCGGCACCAAGCGCCGCCAGGGCGCGATCGAGGCGATGGCGAAGTCCACCATGCGCACGATGGGAAACCAGCTGGGCCGGCAGATCCTGCGCGGCGTGCTGGGTGGCCTGAGCCGGCGCTGAGCGCGCGGCGCACGCGCCGCTCCCCCATCGCCCGACACGAACCGCGCCAAACCCCTGTGGGAGCGCCGCGTGCGGCGCGATCGATCTTGCTGCAGTCCCGAAAAGCATCGCGGCGCGCGCGTCGTCCCAACCGACGGCCGAGCCGCCGTGCGCAGGCGGATCAGTCGAAGAGTCCGCCTTGTGTCGTCACGGCCGGCTCGACCTCGCCAGGGAACGGCGCCAGCGGCGGCAGCCCAGGCAGTGCGGCGCGCAGCATCGCGTGGAAGCGACGCGCGAGGTGCGGGGCGGCGGCGTCATCCGGCGTGTGGGTGAAGAAATAGACCTCGCGCCCGGACGACAGCCAGTCCGCCACCGGCGTCACCCACTGCGCCAGCGCCGGCACCGAGTCCTCGACCGTGCTGCGGCCGACGAAGCGCACGAACGCGGGACCGGCTGGCGCCGACGCGCGCCACGGCAACCTCGGCTTGCGCGACTGCGCCTGCGCGGTGCTGGCGTCGGACGCCTCGGCGCCGAATACGTCGGCGGTGTCGAAGTTGCAGCGCGAGGCACCGTGCGCTGCGAGCAGCGCATCGAATTCGGCCTCCGCCGGCCCGTCGTCGTACAGGCCCGCGTGGCGCACCTCCACCGCGCAGGCCAGTCCGCGCGGCAGCGCGCCGAGGTAGCGGTCGAGGTCGCCCAGGTGCCGCGGGCCGAATCCCGGCCCGAGTTGCAGCAGCAGCGGCCCGAGCCGATCCGGCAGCAGCGCCATCCGGCCCAGGAAGGCCTCGGTCTCGGGACCGGCATCGACCAGTTGCCGCTCGTGCGTCACGCCACGCGGGAACTTGAAGCAGAACCGGAATCCGGGCGGCGCCTCGGCCGCCCAGCGACGAACGGTCGCCTCGGCCGGCAGTCCGTAGAACGTGGAGTTGCCTTCCACCGTGCCGAACACGCGCGCGTACTGCGGCAGGAATTCCTCGCGCCGCGCGGCGCGGGTGTAGAGCGAGCCACGCCAGCCCTCGAACGCCCACACCGGGCAGCCGAGGCGTAGCGCGCCGGATGGACGGGCGACGTTCATGCGGGCACTCTGGCACACGGCGCGCCCGCGCCGCGTCGAGATCATCGCCCCATGCCCCGCTGGCGCCCGCCCGTCGAACACGGCACCGCCCTGGTGACTCCCGAAGGCCATCGCCGCCTGAAGGCCGAACTGGACGAGCTGTGGAACCAGCGCCGGCCCGAGGTGGTGCGCGCGCTGGCCGCCGCGGCCGCCGAGGGCGATCGCTCGGAGAACGCCGAGTACACCTACCGCAAGAAGCAACTCGGCGAGATCGACCGCCGCGTGCGCTACCTGAGCAAGCGCCTCACCGCGCTGAAGGTCGTGCAGGAACCCCCCAGCGATCCGACGGCGATCTTCTTCGGCGCCTGGTTCGTGCTGGAGGACGCCACCGGGCGCGAGCATCGCTACCGGATCGTCGGGCCGGACGAAACCGATGCGGCGCGCGGCCACATCAGCATCGACTCGCCGCTGGCCCGCGCGCTGCTCAAGCGGCGGGTCGACGACGAGGTGGCGGCGCAACTGCCCTCGGGCGCGATGCAGTTCGTGATCGTCGCGGTCAGTTACGCCGGGCCACTCGGGGACTGAATCGGACGCGGCGGCCGGGGCAGTGTAGTCTCGCCCCATGGCCCCGCGGAAACCCGCCCGCAAGTCCGCCGCCCCCCGCGCTCCGGCGCCGGCCGCGACGGCGACGACCGTGCGTGCGAAGCCCGGGCCGAAGGCGCGACCGGCGGCGGCGCGGTCCCGCGCGGCGGCGGTGGACGTCTCGCTCTCGCTGGGGGTGCCGGCGGACGGGCTGCCGGACGAGGCGGCGTTCCGCGCCTGGGTGGCGGCGGCGGTCGGCCGCCAGCGGCGCGCGGCCGAGGTGTCGCTGCGCATCGTCGACGCTGCCGAGGCGCAGGCGATCAACCGCCAGTACCGGCACCGCGACTACGCGACCAATGTCCTTTCGTTCCCCGCCGACCTACCGCCCGACCTCGGCATCCCGCTGATCGGCGACCTCGTACTGTGCGCGCCGGTGATCGCCGCCGAGGCGAAAGCGCAGGGCAAACCGCTGTTCGAACACTGGGCGCACCTGACGGTGCACGGCACCCTGCACCTGCTCGGGCACGACCACGAGACCCCCGCGGAAGCCCGCGACATGGAGGCGCTCGAGATCCAAGTACTTGAATCCATTGGCATCCAGGATCCGTATCAGGCGCGCTGAGCCGCCGGCCACGAGGCCTTCGCGGGGCTGCGATACACTCGACGGTCCCGCCCTGCCGGGCGTCGCTCCAACCTGCAATGACCGAGGACCCGAGTAGCAGCGGTTCCGGGCACCGTTCCTGGCTCGATCGCCTCACCCAGGCGCTCTCCGGCGAACCCCGGAACCGCGAAGAACTGCTGGAGGAACTGCGCAACGCGCAGGCCAACGGCCTGATGACGCCCGACACGCTCGCCATGATGGAGGGCGCGATCGCGGTGTCCGACCAGATGGTGGCCGACGTCATGGTGCCGCGCGCCCAGATGGTCACCGTGCCGGTGGACGCCCCGCTGCCGGAGGTGCTGCGCATCGTGGTCGAAAGCGGCCACTCGCGCTTCCCGGTGACGGGCGAGAACCGCGACGAGATCGTCGGCGTGCTGCTGGCGAAGGACCTGCTGAAGTCGTTCGTCGACGGCGCGCCGCGCGCCAACCTGCCCGGCATCCTGCGCCCGGTGGCGATGATCCCGGAATCCAAGCGCCTCAACGAACTGCTCAAGGACTTCCGCACCAACCGCCAGCACATGGCGATCGTGGTCGACGAATTCGGCGGCGTGGCGGGCCTGGTGACGATCGAGGACGTGCTGGAGGAGATCGTCGGCGACATCTCCGACGAGCACGACGAGGACGAGGCCTCCGGCCGCATCGTGGCGCAACCGGACGGGCGTTTCCTGGTCGCCGCCCTGACCCCGATCGACGAGTTCAACGAGCGTTTCGGCACCGGTTTCCCCGACGACGAGTTCGACACCGTCGGCGGCCTGGTCACGGCCGCCCACGGCCACCTGCCGGGGCCCGGCGAGACGATCGCGCTGGAAGGAGTGGAGTTCAAGGTCGCGCGCGCCGACGGCCGCCGCCTGCAGCAGCTGGCCGTGCGCCTGCCGGCCAAGGCCTGATGCCCGTCGCGTCCGCGATCCTGCGCGCGCTGGCCGCGCTCACGCTGTGGTGCTGCGCCTCGCTCGCCGCCGCCACCCCGGCGGCCCGGTGGAACCCGCAACCCGGGGATTCGCTGGCCGTCTCGCTGGTCACGGTCGGTCCCGGCGAGGTGTACTGGCAGCGCTTCGGGCACAACGCGATCCGCGTGCGCGACACCGCGAGCGGCGCCGAGGTGCTCTACAACTACGGCATCTTCGATTTCGCGGAGGAGGACTTCTTCGCGAAGTTCATCCGCGGCGAGATGACCTACGAGATCGCCGCGCGACGGCCGGAAGACGACCTCTCCCAGTACCGCGCGGAGGGCCGCCGGGTGACCGAGCAGGCGCTCAACCTCGCGCCGGCGCAGCGGCTGGAACTGGCGCGGTTCCTGGCCTGGAACGCGCGCCCGGAGAACCGCAAGTACCGCTACGACTACTTCACCGCCAACTGCTCGACCAAGGTGCGCGACGCGCTCGACGCGGCTCTCGGCGGCGCGCTGCGCGCGGCGACCGACGGGCGGTCGCGCGGCTACACGCTGCGCATGCACGCGCAGCGGCTGACTTCGCCGGACCTGCCGGTCTACCTCGGCGTGCACGCGGGGCTCGGCCCGTCCACCGACCAGCCGGTGGACTTCTGGGACGAGATGTTCGTGCCGATGGAGGTCGAGCGCCACGTGCGCGCGGTCCGCGTGCGCGACGACGCGGGGACCGAACTGCCCCTGGTCGCCGCCGAGACCGTGCTGATGGAAGGCACGGTCGCCGAACCCGCTCAGCCGCCGGCCTGGTTCTGGCGTTTCCTCGCGGTGGGACTCGCGCTCGCCTTGCTGCTGCACTGGCTCGGGCGTGGCCACGGCGCGCGGCGCCGGGCGTTCGGCGCGCTGGCCGGCACGCTGTGGCTGCTCGGCGGGCTCGGCGGGCTGCTGCTGCTGTTCCTGTGGTTCGGCACCGCGCACCAGGCCGCCTGGCACAACCACAACGTCGCGCTGTTCAATCCGCTGTGCCTCGGCCTGCTGCCGGCGGCGTGGCGCGCGCTGCGCGGCCGCGCGCCGGCGTCGCGCGCCAGCGGCTGGCTCGCGGCGGCGATCGCCGCGATCGCCTTCACCGCATGGCTGTCGCTGGTATTGCCCGGGGCGCGGCAGGACCTGATGGACTGGATCGCGCTGTGGCTGCCGCTGCATGTCGCGGCCTGGCGCACGCTGCGCGGCGCGGGCGCCTGACGCACGCCATTGCGGCGCGCGTCCGCGCCGCGCATCATGGCGCGGCGCCCGCCGGAGTGCCGATGGACATCACGATCACCCAGCGCCCCGACCCGAGCCCGCCGGCCACCGAGCCGGCAGGCGGCCGGATGGTGGTCAACTGCGCGGCCTACGACCGCAGCGGACAGCGCCTGCCACAGATCTCGCTGGACCAGATCAGCGACGTGCTGGCCCTGCCCGACACCTTCGTCTGGGTCGGCGTGCACGAACCCGACGAGGCGCTGCTGGCGAAACTGCAGGAGGAATTCGACCTGCACGACCTCGCGGTCGAGGACGCGCACCACGCCCACCAGCGGCCCAAGATCGAGGCCTACGGCGACTCGCTGTTCATCGTCCTGCACACCGCACAGGAGGTGAAGTGCAACCTCGAATTCGGCGAAACCCACATCTTCATGGGCCGGCGCTATCTGCTGACCGTGCGCCACGGCGCCTCGCTGTCCTACCAGCCGGCCCGGCTGCGCTCGGAGCGCGAACCGGAAATGCTGGCGCTGGGGCCGAGCTACGCGCTGTACGCCGTGGTCGACTACATCGTCGACAACTTCCTGCCGATCACCCAGGCCTTCCGCGAGGAACTGGAGGAACTCGAGGAAGCGATCTTCCACCAGGAGTTCGACCGCCGCACGATCCAGCGCCTGTACGAACTGAAGAAGGAACTGGTCACGCTGCGGCTCGCCATCGCGCCGATGCAGGACATCCTGAACCAGCTGATGCGGCTGCATCCCGGGCTGGTCCGCGACGAAGTGCGGGTGTTCTTCCGCGACGTGTTCGACCACGCCACGCGGGTCAAGGAAGCCTGCGACACGATGAGCGAAATGCTTTCGGCCGCGATGAGCGTCAACCTCGCCATGGTCAGCATGGGCCAGAACGAGGTGGTCAAGAAGCTCGCCGGCTGGGCCGGCATCATCGCCTTCCCGACCCTGATCGCCAGCATCTACGGCATGAACTTCGAGAAGATGCCGGAACTGTCGTGGGCCTTCGGATATCCGCTCGCGCTGGGCGCGATGTTCGGGCTGTCGGCTTTGTTGTACTGGCGGTTGAGGAAGTCGGGCTGGCTGTAGAGAGGGCCCAGGGCCCAGGGCTCAGGGCCCAGAAAACAGCACTCGCGCCGCCGACGGGCGACCGTCGCTCCGGAACAACGATCGAGGAATCGGGCGCGCGATCTTGCGGGCTTTTCTGGGCCCTGGGCCCTGGGCCCTGGGCCTCAAGAGCCCAGAGCCCCGCCCCCCACCACGTCACCGAACCCCGGGCGCCTCCACCAGCCACTGCTTCAACCACGCATTGACCGTGTCGTGCCACAGGATGGAGTTGGCCGGCTTGAGGATCCAGTGGTTCTCGTCGGGGAAGTGCAGGTAGCGGCTGGGGATGCCGCGCGACTGCGCGGCGGTGAAGGCGGCGATGCCCTGGGTGTAGGGCACGCGGTAGTCGAGCTCACCGTGGATGACCAGCATCGGCGCCTTCCACTTCGCGACGTGGTCGGCCGGATTGAACTTCGCGTAGTCCTCCGGGTGCGTGTGCGGCGGACCGCCGAACTCCCAGTCGGTGAACCACAGCTCCTCGGTCATGTAGGCCATCGCGCGGATGTCGAACACGCCGGCGTGGTTGACCAGGCAGCGGAAGCGCTCGGGCATCTGGCCCGCGATCCAGGCCACCATGTAGCCGCCGTAGGAGCCGCCCAGCGCGCAGGCGCGATCGCCGTCGAGGAACCCGTACTTCGCGATCGCGGCCTCCAGCCCGAGGCGCAGGTCCTCCAGCGGCTTGCCGCCCCAGTCGCGACTGACCGAGTCGGTGAACGCCTGGCCGTAGCCGGTGGAGCCGTGGAAGTCGACCATCAGCGCAGCGAAGCCCTGGCCGGCGTAGGTCTGCGCGTTCCAGCGGTAGTGGAACAGGTTGCCGAACGAGCCCTGCGGGCCGCCGTGGACCAGGAACGCGATCGGATGCTTCTTCGAGGGATCGAAGTCCACCGGCTTGACCAGCCACGCGTGGACCTTGGCGCCGCCGGCGCCGGCGAAGGTGAACTGCTCGGCGTCGCCCATCGCCACGCCGCGCAGGCGCTCGGCGTTGAAGTCGGTGAGTGCCGCCTTGGCGCCGCCACGCAGGCCGACCCGGAACAACTGCGCCGGGTTCTCGAGATCGTCGTGCGCGATCACGATCGCGTCGCGACCGACCGAGAAGCCGCCGACGTGGCCGTCACCGGCCACCTTCGCCACCGTGCCGCGCGCGATGTCGACCGCGAACAGCGGCGTGCGGCCGAGGTCGCCCGCGGTGGTGTAGATGGTGCGGCCGTCGCGCGACAACGCGATGCCGTCGGCCGAGCGGTCCCAGGCCGGGGCGATCTCGCGCGGGGTGCCGGTCGCGAGATCCATCGCCATCAACGCGAGCCGATCCGCCTCGAAACCGGGGCGCTTCATCGCGCGGTAGTACAGCGTGCGGCCGTCGGCGGCGAACACCGGGCCGGTGTCCCAGGCGTCGTTGGCGTCGGTCAGGTTGCGTGGTGCCGCACTGCCGTCGGCCGGGACCTGGAACAGGTCGAAGTTGGTCGACCACGGCTCGGTGCGGCCGGCGATGCGCGCGCTGAACACCAGCGACTTCGCGTCCGGGCTCCAGGTGTATTCGTTGTCGTCGCCGAACGGCTTGGACGGCACGTCGCCGTCGATGCCCTTCGTGACATGCACGAGATCCTTGCCCGCGATGCCGGCGGCGTCGAGACGGGCGACGAACAGCTGCGACCGCCGGTGGTCGGCCCAGGCGTCCCAGTGGCGGACGAACAACTGGTCGTACAACTGGCCGGTGGGCTTGCTGGCCGTCTCGTCGTCGATCTTCTTCTTCGTGCATCCGAGGTCGGCGCCGCAGTCGGGGAACACTTCGAACGACAGCGCGATCGCGCGGCCGTCGGGCGCCAGCACGAAGGAACCGACGTCGAGCGGGAAATCGGTGGCCTGGCGCGCTTCGCCGCCGCCCAGGTCGAGGCGCCACACCTGCATCGAGCCCGAGCGCGAGGAGAGGAAGTACAGCGCGCGGCCGTCCGGCAACCAGCGCGGACCGACCGAATTCACGCCGCGGGCGGTGATCCGCCGCGGGGCCGCGTCGCCGTCGACGGCGCGCAGCCACAGGCCGGTGGCGGCCTTGTTGTTGTCCACGTCCGCCTCGCGGACCTGGAAGGCAACCTGGCGTCCGTCCGGCGAAACCCGCGGATCGGCCACACGGTCGAGGGCGACCAGGTCGCGGACATCGAACGGGCGCCCGGCGGCGAAGGCCGCGGGCGCGGAAAGACACAGGGCGACGACAGCAAGGACTTGGCGCATGGGGCTCGCGGGGCTGGGGAGACGCCCTGAGTGTAGGCCGATCGCGCCGGGCCGGGCCAGCCGCGGCGCGGCATTCCCGGGCGCCGCTCCCGCCGGCGGGCGGGAGCGGCGCCGGACCACTCAGGGTGCGCTGGCCGCCGCGCTGGCCGCTTCGGACTTGGGCCCGATGTAGCGATCGAACCAGGCCAGCATCCGGCCGTAGAAGGCCTGGCGGCTGTCCAGCTTGTAGAAGCCGTGGCCCTCGTCGTCGTCGATCATCAACTCGCTGGTCTTGCCGGCGCGCTGCAGCGACTTGTGGAACACCTCGGAGTGCTCCGGCGGCGCGCGGAAGTCCTCGCCGCCCGCGACCAGCAGGATCGGCGCCTTGATCCGGTCGACCAGCTTGTTGGGCGAGCGCGAATTGAGGTTCTCGCGGCCGCCACCGACCGCCTCGGCGAGGAAGCGCTCGCCGGAGTCGCGCTGTCCGATGTCGCCACGGGTGTAGAGCATGCCGAGGTCGTATACACCGACATAGCCCACCGCGCAGCGGTACAGGTCGGGCTCCTTGGCGATGCCCATGCCCGCCGCGTAGCCGCCGTAGCTGCCGCCGTAGATGCAGATGCGGTCCTTGTCGGCGATGCCCTGCTCGATCGCCCACAGGGTGGCGTCGGTGACGTCGTCCTGCATGGTGCCGCCCCACTGCTGGTAGCCCAGCTTGGTGAACTGGCGACCGTAGTTGCCCGAGCCGCGGAAGTTCGGCTGCAGCACGGCGTAGCCGCGGCTGGCGAGCAGCTGCACTTCCCAGTCGAAGCCCCACGAGTCGTAGGGACCGAACGGACCGCCATGGACGTTGACGATCATCGGCAGGTTCTTGCCGTCGCTGCCCGGCGGCACCGTCAGGTAGCCGTGGATGGTCAGGCCGTCGCGCGCCTTGAACTGGATCGGCTGCTTGTCGGCCATCTTGTCCTTGTCGATCCAGTCGCGCACGCCGAGCATGTAGGTCGCCTTGCGATCGCGGTCGAGCAGGTAGTAGGTGCCGGGATCCTTGTCGCTCCAGGTGCGGAACGTGAGTTCCTTGCCGTCGGCGGTGTAGCTGGTGATCGTGACCCATCTGTCGGGGAAGCTGTTGAGCAGGGTCGACAGCGTGATCGCGTCGGGCGAGGTCTTGTCGAAGTTCTCGATCCGCGGCTCGCCATCCATGAACACCACGCCGTAGCCGACGCCGAGCCGGTTCGACAGCACGCCCAGCGGGTCGACGTTGTCGTCGCGCGCGACCTTGGTGCGGGTGTCGGTCTCCGGGTCCCACAGGTACACCGTGTCCGGGCCCTCCTTCTCGTCCGCCACCAGGTAGGCCTGCTTGAAGTCGGCGGTGAAGGCGGTGGGCCAGATCGCGACGCCCGATGCGGATTCGTCGTTCACCAGCTTCCATTCCGCGTCGTTGTCCTTGCGGTAGTAGAGCTTGGCCGTCGACCCGGTGGCCACGCCGCCCGCCCACGCGAACCGCACCTGCTGGCGGCCGTCGGTGAGGAATTGCGCGTTCAGCACCGGCGCGCGCGACAACACCGAGCGGTTGCCGGTGTAGATGTTGAGGCGCTCGACCTTCGGATACGTGCCTTCGTCGTTGCCGACCGGGTAGACGTTGACCAGGATGTTCTTGTCGTCATTGGGCAGCGTGTCGATGATGCTCGCCCCCTCGATGCCGCGCGGACGGCGCGTCGGCCTGCCGTCGTTGCCCGCGCGCGGACCGATCAGCAGTTCCTGGCGTGTGCCGTCCCAGTTGGTGGCGTAGATCTCGCCGGTCGCCGCCGGGTTGGTTTCCGACCCCTGGCTCTCGGCGATGGTGAGCACGATGCGCTCGTTGTTGGCCCAGTCGAAGTCGTTGACGAAGGTCCGCCCGCGCAACCGCATCGTGCCGGTGGGCTTGAGCGTGGCGCGGTCGAGGATCACCAGCACGCCGGCGTCGGCCGACGTCATCATCGATGCCGCGATGTACTTGCCGTCCGGCGACAGCTTGACGTCCACGAACTGGTCGTGGCGCAGGAACTGGTCCATCGAGGCGTCCGCCATCGCGGCGCCGGGGGCGGCGCAGAGCGCCGCCGCGATCAGTAGAGCTCGCATGTCTTCACCCACCTCTGGTTGGCCGGGCGCTCCGCGCCCGGGGTCCTCGAAACGTGCGTCGCATGCTAGGCAGCGCCGACTCTGCGCGCCATAGGGCGACGGTCATGGTCACGAACCGCACGGCGCGGCGTCAATACCTCAGGGCTTCACGCGGCCGTAGACATCTTCCAGCCTGACGATGTCATCTTCACCAAAGTAGTCGCCGCACTGGGTCTCGATCAGGTGCAGGTCCTCGTCGCCCGGGTTCTCCAGGCGGTGCACGACGCCCATCGGGATGTAGGTGCTCTGGTTGCGCTCGAGCACGGTCTCGGACTCGCCGACCCGCACCTTGGCGGTGCCGCGCACCACCGTCCAGTGCTCGCTGCGCCGATGGTGATACTGCAGGCTGAGCACGTGGCCGGGCTTCACCGTGAGCCGCTTGACCTTGCAGTCGGGCGCGTCCTCCAGCACGGTGTAGCTGCCCCACGGGCGGAACACGGTGACGTGGTGCTCGGTGCTGGGGTGCGCGCGGGCGCGCAGCGCCTCGACCGCGCGCTTGACCTCCTGCGCGCGGTCGCGGTGCGCGACCAGCACCGCATCGGCGGTCTCGACCACCGCGAGGTCCGACACCCCGACCAGCGCCACCGCGCGCGTCTCGGCCTGCACGAAGCAGTCCTGCGCGTCGACCAGCACGGCCTCGCCGACCACCCGGTTGCCGCGTGCATCGGGCACCGCCTGCTCGGACACCGCGGTCCACGACCCGATGTCGTTCCAGTCGAACGATGCCGGCACCACCGCGCGGTGCGCCGCGCGCTCCATCACCGCATAGTCGATCGAGATCTCCGGGATGGCGCGGAACGCCTCCGCCGGGAATTCCACCACCCGCGCCCCGCGATCGGTGGCGAGGTGGCAGGCGCGCGCGGCTTCCAGCACGTCCGGACACGACGCGGCGGCGGCGTCCAGCAGCGCGCGAGCGCGGAAGCAGAACATCCCCGCATTCCAGAGGTAGTCGCCTCCGGCGAGGTAGGCCTGCGCGGTCGCGAGGTCGGGTTTCTCGACGAAGCGCTCGATCTCGAAGCCGTCGGCGCCGAGCGCCGCGCCGCGCCGGATGTAGCCGTAGCCGGTCTCCGGGCGTGTCGGCACGACGCCGAAGGTGACCAGGCGGTCGCCGCGCGCGAGTGCGGCGGCGTGCGCCACCGCGGCGCGGAATCCGGCGAGGTCCGACACCAGGTGGTCGGCCGGCAGCACCAGCAGCAAGGCGTCGCCGCCGTGCCGATCCGCGACGTCGAGCGCACCGAGCAGGATCGCCGGCGCGGTGTTGCGCGCCGCGGGCTCGAGCAGGAACCGGTGCCGGCCCATCGCGTCCGGCGAGGCGGCGGCGTACTCGTCGCGCGTGATGAAGTAGTGGTCGCGGCCGGTGATGGTCAGTACGGGGGCGCCGGGGGCGGCGAC
Organism: Lysobacteraceae bacterium; assembly: GCA_021299185.1. Lineage (GTDB taxonomy): Bacteria > Pseudomonadota > Gammaproteobacteria > Xanthomonadales > Ahniellaceae > UBA4656. Next base: position 19,070 of record JAJTHZ010000244.1, read on the forward strand.
CGCGAGGGCGCGCTCCAGCGTGCGCGCCAGCAGGCTCGCGCCGTCGGCCATGCGCATGAAGGGCTTGGGCCAGGTGCGGCGCGATACAGGCCAAAGTCGGGTACCGCTGCCGCCGGAGAGGATCAGGGGAACGATCGGATCGGTCATGGGTTCATCCGCGGGCGGCGGCGAGTTCGCCGATCACCGCGTCGAGGCCGACCTGCCAGTGCGGCAGGTGCAGGCCGAAGGTTTCGCGCACGCAGGTGGTGTCGAGCACCGACCACGCCGGGCGCCGGGCCCGGGTCGGGAACGCGGCGCTGCGGATCGGCACCACCTCGGGCAGGCGCGCGACGAGGCCGGCGCGATGCGCGCGCTCCAGCAGTGCGACGGCGAAGCCGTGCCACGAGATCTGGCCGCGACACGCGAGGTGGAAGACACCCTCCAGCGCGGCGCGGGCGTCCGGCGCGACCGCGGCGTGGCGCGCGATCGCGTGCGCGCAGGCCTCGGCGACGAACCGCGCCGGCGTGGGACAGCCGTGCTGGTCGTCGACCACCGTCAGGCGCTCGCGCTCGTTCGCCAGCCGCAGCATGGTGCGCAGGAAGTTCTGCCCGCGCGCGGCATAGATCCAGGCGATGCGGAACACGAGGTGCGCCGCGCCACTGGCGGCCAGCGCGCGCTCGCCATCGAGCTTGGACAGGCCATAGGCGGAGATCGGTCCCGTCGGGTCGTCCTCGCGCCAGGGACGCGCGCCCTCGCCGGAGAACACGTAGTCGGTCGAGAAATGCAGGACCCGCGCGCCGCGCTTGCGGGCCGCCTCGCCGATCACCGCCAGGGCGTCGCCGTTGGCGCGCCGCGCAGCCTCGGGCTCGTCCTCGGCGCGATCCACCGCGGTCCACGCCGCGGCGTTGACGATCCAGTCCGGCTGCACGGCTTCGATCGCACCCAGCACCGTGTTGGGCAGCGCGAGGTCGACCTGCAGGCAGGTCGCATGCCCGGGCACGACGCCGCGCCGGGTGGCCGGCAGCACCTCGCCGAGCGGCGCGAGCGTGCGCGCGAGCTCGAAGCCCACCTGCCCGTCGGCGCCGAGCAGCAGGAACCTCATGGGCGGTACACCGGCAGGCGATCCGGCGCGATGTCGGCCAGCAACGGAGCGCGCGCGTCCTTGTCGCTGAGCGTGGGACGCGCGATCGGCCAGTCGATCGCCAGCGCCGGGTCGTCCCAGCGCAGCGCCGCGTCCGCCGCGCGATCGTAGGGCGCGGTACAGAGGTAGGAAAACGTCGCCTGCGCGGAAGTCACCACGAACCCGTGCGCGAAGCCTTCCGGGATCCAGAACTGGCGGCGATTGGCGCCGGTGAGCACCACCGCCTCCCAGCGCCCGAAGGTGGGCGAATCTCGGCGGATGTCGACCGCCACGTCCCAGACCTCGCCGTCGAGCACGCTCACCAGCTTGCCCTGCGGGTTCGGCCACTGGTAGTGCAGGCCGCGCAGCACGCCGTGCAGCGAGCGCGAGACGTTGGCCTGCACCACGTCGAAGACGATGCCGTGCTCGGCGAAGCGCGCGCGGTTCCACGACTCGAAGAACTCGCCGCGTGAATCGCCGAAGGCCTGCGGCTCGACCACGGCAAGGTCGGGAATGGCCAGCCGCGAGACCTTCATGCCGAGCCCTCCCCGCGCGCGACCCGCTCGAGGTAGCCGCCGTAACCGGACTTGCCCAGCGTCTTCGCCAGTGCCAGCAACTGCGCGGCGTCGATCCAGCCGTTGGTGAACGCGATCTCCTCCGGGCAGCAGGCACGCAGGCCTTGGCGCTGCTCGATGGTCTCGATGAAGTTGGAGGCCTGCAGCAGCGACTCGTGGGTGCCGGTGTCGAGCCACGCGTAGCCGCGTCCGAGTTTTTCCACCCGCAGCGACCCATCCTCGAGATAGCGCCGGTTGAGGTCGGTGATCTCCAGTTCGCCGCGCGGGGACGGCTTGAGGGAGGCCGCGAGGTCGCAGGCGCGGTGGTCGTAGAAGTACAGGCCGGTGACGGCGTAGTTGGACTTGGGCACCTTCGGCTTTTCCTCGATGCCGACCACCCGCCCGGCGGCGTCGAACTCGGCCACGCCGTAGCGCTCCGGGTCGCGCACCCAGTAGCCGAACACGGTGGCGCCGTCGACGCGCGCGGCGGCATGGCGCAGCACCTCCGTCAGCCCGTGCCCATAGAAGATGTTGTCGCCCAGGATCAGGCAGGCCGGGTGGCCGTCGACGAAATCGCGCCCGATGATGAACGCCTCGGCGAGGCCATTGGGCTGGGGCTGCACCGCGTAGCGGATCCGGATGCCCCACTGCGAGCCGTCGCCGAGCAGGCGCTGGAAAAGGACCTGCTCGTGCGGGGTGTTGATCACCAGCACGTCGCGGATGCCCGCCAGCATCAGGGTGCTCAGCGGGTAATAGACCATCGGCTTGTCGTACACCGGGAGCAACTGCTTCGACACCGCGATGGTCAGCGGGTGGAGCCGCGTGCCGGCGCCGCCGGCGAGGATGATGCCTTTCTGGGTCGTCATGGGTCCAAGCCTTCCGGGCCGGCCCGGCATTGTAGGCGGATGGCCGCGCCGCGGGCGAATCCGGCCGGCGGCGGCCGCCGCCGGTCAGCCGCCCGGCCCGGGCGGAAACACCAGCATCGCGTCGCCGTAGGAAAAGAACCGATAGCGGGCCGCGACCGCGTGGCGGTAGGCGCCGAGCACGAATTCGCGTCCGGCGAAGGCGCTCACCAGCATGATCAGGGTCGATTCCGGCAGGTGAAAGTTGGTCACCAGCGCGTCCACGCTGCGGAAGCGGTAGCCCGGGAAGATGAAGATCCGGGTCTCGCCGGCATAGGGCGCGAGCGCACCGCCCTGCGAGGCGGTCTCCAGCGCGCGCACCACGGTGGTGCCGACCGCCACCACGCGCCCGCCGCGCGCTCGCGTGGTGCGGACCTTGGCGACCAGTTCCGCGCCCACGTTGAGCCACTCGCTGTGCATCACGTGGCCGCGCAGGTCGTCGCCACGCACCGGCTGGAAGGTTCCGGCGCCGACGTGCAGGGTGACGTGCCCGGCCTCGATGCCGCGGGCCGCCAGCCGCTCCAGCAGCGGCGCGTCGAAGTGCAGGCCCGCGGTGGGCGCCGCCACCGCGCCGGCCTGCGCGGCATACACCGTCTGGTACCGCTCGCGGTCGACCGCCGCGTCGGCGCGCTTGATGTAGGGCGGCAGCGGCATGTGCCCGACGCGCGACAGTACGCCCTCGAGCGGTTCCTCGGTTTCGAAGCGCAGGCGCCAGAACTCGCCTTCGCGGCCCACCACGCGCAGCACCGTGCCGTCGTCCAGCACCACGCTGCGCCCTTCCTGCAACGCCTTCGACGCGCGCACCTGCGCCACCACCTCGTGGCTGGCGGTGACCCGCTCGATCAGCACCTCGACCGCACCGCCGCTGTCCTTGCGGCCGTGCAGCCGCGCCGGGATCACGCGGGTGTCGTTGAACACCACGAGGTCGCCGGGGGCGAGCAGGTCGGGCAGGTCGCGGAAGCCGCGGTCGGACAGCGCGCCGCTGCGCGCATCGGCGAGCAGCAGGCGGCTGGCGGAGCGCTCGGCCAGGGGCTCCTGCGCGATCAGTTCCTCGGGCAGGTCGAAGTGGAAGTCGGACTTCTTCACGCGGCGGGACGGGCGACGGGGGGCTCCGATTTCAGCACGGCCCGCGTCATCGCTACAGCCAGCCTTTCTGCCGCGCCAGCCGGTAGGCCTCGATGCGGTTGCCCACGCCGAGCTTGCCGATCGCCTCCGACAGGTAGTTGCGGACCGTGCCCTGCGACAGACCGAGTTCGTCGGCGATCTCGCCCGCCGAACGGCCTTCGCCGGCCAGCCGCAGCACCTGCCGCTCGCGGTCGTTCAGCGGATCGGCTTCCGACCACGCCTCGACCGCGAGTTCGGGATCGACCGCCCTGCCCCCGCGATGCACCTTGCGCAACGCCTCGGCCAGGCGATCGGCGGGCGCGTCCTTGAGCAGATAGCCGCTGGCGCCCGCATCCAGCGCCCGTCGCAGGTAGCCGGGGCGCGCGAAGGTGGTCAGGATCACCACCTTGCACGACTGGCCGTTCTCCTTGACGCGCTGCGCCAGTTCGAGCCCGGTCAGGTGCGGCATCTCGATGTCGGTGACCAGCACGTCGGGGGCCAGGCGCTGCACCTCGCGCCAGGCGGTCTCGCCGTCGGCCACGCTGCCGACCACGTCGATGTCGGACTCCAGCCGCAGCAGGGCAGCCAGCGCGCCGCGCACCATGGCCTGGTCTTCGGCAAGCAGGACGCGGATCAAGGACGGCTCCGGCGGATGGGCGGCGCGACGTTAGCACCGCCGGCCGGCGCCTCCAACCGCCGCGCGCGCCCCGGCCCGCCGATCAGCCGACCGCGCGGAGATGCCGCGCGGGCGCACGCTCGCGCCCGGTCTCGTCGTTGCCGGGCTCGCGCCACGGCACCACGATGCGCAGGCGCGTCCCGCGGCCCGCTTCCGACTCGATCGCCAGCGTGCCACCGAGCACGGCGAGCCGCTCGCGCATGCCCTTGAGCCCGTTGCCGTCGGCGACCGCGCCGCCGACGCCATCGTCGCTCACCGTGAGCACCACGTTGGCTGCCTCGCGCTGCAGGTCCGCCGCCACCCGCCGCGCGCCGGCGTGGCGGATGATGTTGGTGGTCGCCTCTCGCAGCGCCAGCGCGAGCACGGTCTCCACCTCCGGATGCAGCGCCAGGTCCGGCGCGCGGTACTCGAAATCCACCAGCACCGCGCTCAGCGCCAGCCGCGCGTTGGCGAACTCCGCGCGGATGCCGACCGCGCGCATGCCGCTGACCGCGCGGCGCACCTGGCCCAGCGCCTCGCGCGCCACGCGCTCGACGTCGGCGATCTCCGCCTGTGCGGCGCCCGGGTCGCGCGAAGCCAGCTTGCTGGCCAGTTCGGCCTTGATCGCGATCACCGACAGGGTATGGCCGAGCAGGTCGTGCAGGTCGCGGCCGATGCGCTCGCGCTCGGCCACCTTGGCCAGCCGCGCGACTTCCTCCTGCGACAGTCGCAAGGCGGCCTGCTTGCGCGCATTCGCGGCGTACATGCGCATGGCGATGAACGAGGTGGTGGAGATCAGCATGGTCAGCAGCAGCACGAACACGGCGGCCACCGGGTCGATCGTCCAGTGCGAGACGGCGAGCATCGCCAGCGAACCCAGCAGCACCAGCAGCGCCGTCGGCAGCGGAAGGCCGGTCGCGGAAAGCGCGCCGTAGATGGTGTAGGTATTGGCGAACGGATTGACCGGCAGCAGCGCGGGCGCCAGCGCCGCCATCGCAAGCCCCATCGCGGCGCGACGCCATCCCGAAAGCCAGAACGAGCCCACGTACATCGGCAGGAACACTACGATCGAGAGCAGCGTCAGCCCCAGGTCCAGCGGCCGCATCATCGGGAAGGCCAGCGGCAGGAACAGGAACGCGAGGTACAGCAGCGGCATCCACGCGCTCTCGCCGGGCGCCAGCGTGGGTGGCAGCAGCCGCCGCTCCAGCGCGGCGCGCAGGGCACGCAGGCGCTCAAGCCAGGGCCAGTCGGGCAGTCGAAGCGGGGCGGGATCGTTGGCGTCCATGGCGCCACCTTGCGACAGACCGGCGACCGCTGCCACCCCCGGATCACAGGTGCCGCACGTGACGATCGTCATGTCCTTCCGGGGGTACCGGAGCGCAGCCGCCCCGTGATATCCTGATCGTTCCCTAAGTCGATGATTTTCCTGCGATCCCGACTCGATCGGGGCGTGACGGAGGCGACCATGTCCCTGCTCCAGAAGCTCGAACCCCTGCGCCGCAACGCGGCGACCCGGATCACCCACGGCCTGCCGGATGCGACGGTGCTGCGCTTTGCCGCCGGCCATCCCGCGCTGGTGCAGGCGATCGAAGAAGCGGCCGCGGCCCATGCCGCGCTGCTGCGCGAAATGCCGGAGTTCGCCGCGCTCGACGAGGCGGGGCAGATCCGCGCCGCGCAGGACGGCTTCGTCAACTTCTACCAGGAGGACGCGATCAATCCGTTCGTGGCGCTGGCTGCGCGCGGGCCTTGGGTGGTGACCACCCAGGGCGCGGTCGTGCACGACTCCGGTGGCTACGGCATGCTCGGCTCGGGCCACGCGCCGCAGGCCGTGCTCGATGCGCTCGCGCGCCCGCTGGTGATGGCCAACATCATGACCCCGAGCCCGTCGCAGCTGCGCCTCGCGCAGGCGCTGCGGCGCGAGATCGGACGCAGCCGCGGCGGCTGTCCCTACGCGAAGTTCCTGTGCCTGAACTCGGGCTCCGAGTCGGTGTCGCTCGCCGGCCGTTTCGCCGACGTCAACACCAAGCAGATGACCGACCCGGGCGCGCCGCACGCCGGCTGGCGCGTCAAGCGCATCGCGATCAAGGGCGCCTTCCACGGCCGCACCGAGCTGCCGGCGCTGTACAGCGACTCCTCGCGCAAGGCGTATGCCGCCAACCTCGCCTCGTACAAGCACCACGAGTCGCAGCTGATCACGATCGACCCCTACGACGTCGCGCAGTTGCGCGAGACCTTCGACCGCGCGCAGCGCGAGCACTGGCACATCGAGGCGATGTTCCTCGAGCCGGTGATGGGCGAAGGCAATCCCGGCCGTGCGGTGCCGGCCGAGTTCTACGCCGCCGCGCGCGAACTCACCCGCGAGCACGGCACCCTGCTGCTGGTCGATTCGATCCAGGCCGGCATGCGCGCCCACGGCGTGCTGTCGGTGGTCGACTACCCGGGCTTCGAGGGCTTCGAGGCGCCGGACATGGAGACCTTCTCGAAGGCCATCACCGGCGGCCAGTACCCGCTGTCGGTGCTGGCGGTGAACGCGCGCACCGCGGCGCTCTACCGCAAGGGCATCTACGGCAACACCATGACCACCAATCCGCGGGCGATGGAAGTCGCCTGCGCGGTGCTGGCGTCGGTGACCCCGGAACTGCGCCGCAACGTGGTCGAGCGCGGCCGCGAGTTCGTCGCCCGCCTGGAGCAGCTCGCGCGCGAACTGCCCGGCACGATCACCAAGGTGCAGGGCACCGGCCTGCTGGTCTCGTGCGAGCTGGCGCCGCAGTTCAAGTGCTTCGGCGCGGGTTCGACCGAGGAGTGGCTGCGCCATGCCGGCTTCGGCGTGATCCACGGCGGCACCAATTCGCTGCGCTTCACGCCGCCGTTCGCGATCACCAGCGAGGAGATCGACCTGCTGGTCGACGGCATCCGCCAGGCCCTGCTGCACGGGCCGCGCGTGGCCGTCGACGCGACGCAGCAGGCGGCCGCCTGACGTAGGGCGGCGGTTCCGCGACTTCCGGCGGGGCACGGCGATGACCTTGCGCCGCCGGATGGCCGAGTTCGGCTTCGAGTCGAACGAGGACTACGAGTTCCAGGTGCGCGCGCTGTTCGCGGCGCGCATCGACCACCTGCGCTGCCTCGCCGTGTGCGGTGAATCCGGGCGCCGCAAGACCGCCTTCGCCAATGCACTGGCGCAGGCGCTCGAATACCCGCACGTGGTCTACCACGACTTCAGCCTGCCGGAGGCGCCGGGCCCGCAGGTGATCGTGGTCTCCGCCGAGGAGCAGGAGAATCCGCAGCCCGCCGACGCGCCGCTGTCGCACTTCGAGCGCGCGGTGGTCGAGGCCTGCGCCTTCAGCGAAGCGGCGCGCACGGTGCTGGTGCTGGACCAGTTGCAGGCCGCCGATTTCCGCGACCAGATGCGGCTCAACGGCTTCGTGCGCACCCACGAGTGGGCGATGTCCACCGCCGCGGTGCGCGCCAATCCGCGCCACCTGTTGCTGGTGCTGATCTCCGAACAGCCGCTCTACCACTCGCTCGCGCGCGTGTCGTACCGCGTGTGGACCGACGCCCGCGGTTCCCCGTTCACCCTGCGGCCGCAGGACGTCGGGCTCGGCACCGACGCAAGCGCCCTGTTCGAGGCGCTGGCCGCGCTGTTCGACGCCCTCGGCGGCGCGCCGACGCCCTCGGAGTTCGCACGCATCCTCGACGACCTGCTGCACCAGGTCCGCACCGAGGACCAGTTGCGCCATTCGCTGTTCGGCTGGACCGAGCACATCGATCGTGCCGCGCTCGCCGCCCCCGCCATCGCGCAGCTGCTGCGGCGGGTGGTGGATGCGCTCAGCGAGTGGCTCGGCGCGGAGGAAGTCGTGGTCGGCGGCGATCCGCCGGACTGAGGCGGTGCGCGGTCAGATGCCGCGGTAGCGATCGGTGGCGGCGACCAGTTCGTGCACGATGCCCGGCTCGAAGGCGGAGTGGCCGGCGTCGGGCACGATGCGCAGGTCCGCCTGCGGCCAGGCGCGGTGCAGGTCCCAGGCGATGCGCGGCGGGCAGACCACGTCGTAGCGTCCCTGCACGATCGTGCCCGGGATGCCGTGCAAGCGGTGCGCGTCGCGCAGCAACTGGCCGTCGCAGGCGAAGAAGCCGCCGTGCACGAAGTAGTGGCATTCGATGCGCGCGAACGCGAGGGCGCGCTCGTCGCTCTCGAAGGCGGCCACGTAGTCGGGGTTCTCGCGCAGGAACGAGGTCCGCGCCTCCCACAGCGACCAGGCCCGCGCGGCCTCGAGTCGCGTCGCCAGGTCGCCAGCGGTCAGCCGGCGATGGTAGGCACTGATCAGGTCGCCGCGCTCGGCGGGCGGGATCGGCGCGAGGTACTGTTCCCACAGGTCGGGGAAGATCACATTGCAGCCGTCCTGGTAGAACCACGTGAGTTCCCAGCGACGCAGCAGGAAGATGCCGCGCAGGACCAGCGCCCGGACGCGCTCCGGATGCGCCTGCGCGTAGGCCAGCGCCAGCGTCGAGCCCCAACTGCCGCCGAACACCAGCCAGCGTTCGATGCCGAGGTGTCGCCGCAGGCGCTCGATGTCCGCCACCAGGTCCCAGGTGGTGTTGCCCGACAGCTCGGCATGCGGCGTCGACAGGCCGCAGCCGCGCTGGTCGAACATCACGATGCGCCAGTGCGCCGGATCGAAGAACCGCCGCATGCGCGGCCCGGTGCCGCTGCCGGGGCCGCCGTGCAGGAACAGGGCGGCCTCGCCGTGCGGGTTGCCGCTCTGCTCCCAGTACAGGCGGTGCGGCGGATCGACGTCGAGGAAGCCGGATTCGTAGGGATGGATGTCGGGATAGAGCGTTCGCGGGGCCATGGGTCGAGTGTACGCCGCGGGGGCGCGGCGGGTGGCGCGAAGGGGTTGGGCGCCGCTTCGGCGCCGCGGCGACGGCGGGTCTGTCGCCGCTGAAGCGGCTCCCACCGTAAGCATCCAGCCACCCCACCTTCCGAATCGTTGACCGGCTCGCCAAGCTCGGTGTTTTTCGCGAGGACCCGGGGATGGCGAAGGCGGCGATGTGGCGCAAGCGGGTTGCGGCGTTCGAGGCCAGTGGTCTGAGCCGGCG
>JAJTHZ010000003.1 GCA_021299185.1 Lysobacteraceae bacterium
ACGAAATCTCCGCCAGCGGACGACCCTCCTTGCGCAGCATCAACGCCTGCTTGCGCAGTTCGATTCGCGTCTCGGAGCCAGCTTTGCGACGGTCGGAACGAGCCATGTGGAAAGTTTGGCATGCATGGGGTTAAGATTTAGGTAGTTATGGGCCGGGTTAATAAGCGTCATGACTGAAGGCATCAAGTTAACCTGTGCCACCGGAAAGTAGGCGCCGTCGTTGGGCGGCGTGGTGGCGGTGGGCCCGCTGAGCGCGCCGCTGGAGCAGTTGTTGCTGTTGCCGCCATAGCCCGAGCAGATACGTGCGAACAAGTCGTTGGCCGCGCCGACCGAGGTCACCTCATGGATGATCTGCATCTCGGGCGAGAACAGGCCGGCCTGAGTGATCTGCCCGGGCTGCTTGTAGTCGGGCTCGTAGAAGTTGAACACTGACGGAGCGCCCAGCGGACGCTGCTGGTAGTTGTCCTGCGGGTTCGTCGGGCCCCAACGGCGCAGCGAGGGTTGTCCAGCGAGCGGGCTTGCGGCGCCGCCCTGGGGGTTGGTGGCGGGGAACACCGCCGTGTCGCCGGAAACGGCGCCGAAGTGGCGCCACAACGCGACCAGCTTGAGAATCGGTTCGCGGACCTTGCCGAAATTGACATCAGTCAGCGGGGCGTTGAACGACCGGCGTGCTTCGGCGTCGAGCAGGATCGCTCGCACCACGGCCTTCATGTCGCCGCGCACGCCGGCCCCATTATCCACGAAGGCATCGGCGACACGCGCCACGTACTGCGGGGTCGGATTCGAGGTCACCAGACGTTGGATCATCTGGCGCGCCACCATCGGCGGCGTGTTCGGATGGTTGAACAGGGCGTCGACCGCGGCGCGGATGTTGTTCTCGCAGTAGTTGACGCAGGCCTGCTGGTCCGCCGCCGAGAGGGCGTTGCCGGTGGCATGGCAGTTCGGCGTGCTCGGACCCTGCACGATCGAAATCGAACCGGTGCTTGTGTTGAGGTCGATGATCTTGTTGGCAGTCGGGGTACCGGGCGGCAGCGCGCCGGCAGGCAGGCTGGACGGGTCGGGCAACTCGCCGCCCGTGGTGTCACGGCCGTTATCGTTGTAGCGCGGGTAGCAGACCATCGGACGGTACCAGTCCGGATGTACGATGCCGCGGCCATTCATCAGTGGATCGCGCGGCGGTTCGGCGAAGAAGTTCTGGGTATTGGTGAAGCGGCAACCGATACCGGTGCATGCCGTACCACCGCTGCCGCAGTTGCGGTTCATCACGACGCCGGCCACGTTGGCGGAGCCCTGCGTGGAGTCGTGGGCGAGACCAGTGAAGACGCGAGCCAGGCCGCTGATCGCCTCTTCGTCGTATGTGCTCAGGAATCCATTCGGGCTGGTCGAATCCGGCGTGACACCGTAGAAAGTCTGGTCACGCGCGAGCAGGCCGATCGTGAACAGCTGCATGACCTCTCGGGCGTAGTTTTCGTCTGGCTGCACGCCGTTGTTGCCTGCGCAGAAGATTCCCGGGCCCGCTGGGCAGCCGTCGAAGCCTGGGCGGCGCAACTCGAACTTGCGGTTGCGCATCGTGGTGAGGTAGCGACCCATCATCGGGCTGAAGGTGACCTCGCGGATCAAGTCGCGGTAGTTGCCCAGTGCATTGCGAACGATGATGTCGTTCCACTCGGCCATCATTACCGGCTCGTTCTGCAGGAAGTCGTCGCGATCGGAAGTAATCACGATCTGCGAAAGGGCCCAGGCGACGCGCTGACGCACCTGATCGGGCGCAGTCACCGCAACGTCGTACCAGCGGTGAAGTCGCTGATCTTGCCCAACTGTGGTGATGCCGAAATAATTTGGGTTTGAGGCCGCAGGCAATGATGCTGCGAATGCTTCGAGGAACGGCCGCGACAGGGTCGTGGTGCCGGAGTTCAACTGGTTGTCCAGCCAGATACCGATGCTCTGGTTGCGCACCGCCGAGATGTCCGCCGCGGTGGCGCCGAAGGTGGCCTGGTTCAGGAACCGGGCGGCCTCGGCGTCGTTGGCGGGGAAGTTGAACGGCAGCTCGAACGAGTCCGAGAAGCAGGTATCCCCGACGGGACAGGTCTGGGCGCGTGCCGGAGTGGGAGCCAGGGCATAACACGCGCCCGCGAGTACGACGAAGAAGCGCAGGATGCGCTGGGTGAACATGCGGATTACCCCCGATCAAGGTCACGCACGGTTCACGGTTGGGACAGGCAGGCTATGCCCGTTCAGTGGCGGTTTAGCGCGACGTCGGTCACAGGTTGTAAGCCGTCCATCGGATGCCGTGTCGGGGAATGCCCGGGGGATTCAATGACATCCGCCCGGAATTTAACGTCTCGTTGACGTCCGTGACGACACGTGCCCCCCGGCGGGCGGGTTGCAGCGACGCCCCGGAGGCCCTGGGCCGCGATGCGGCGCCGGACGGCGGGTCGCCCGCCCGCGCGGCCCGGGTTCAGGCGTCGGACCAGAGGCGGAACAGGTTGGTGCGCAGGGATTCGACCAGCACCAGCTGGCGCTCGCGGTCGCCGCCGTCGAGGATGGTCCGCTTGGCGTCCTCCGCCTGCAGCAGCAGCTCGCGGCGGAAGGGATCGGCGACCCAGGACTGGATCCAGGTGATGCCGACCAACCGGACGCCGCGGGTGATGGGCGCGACCTGGTGGATGGTGGTCGACGGATACAGGATCGCGTCGCCCGCCTCGCCCTTCCACGACAACGCCTGCCCGCCCAGCTGGATGGTGAGCTCGCCGCCGTCGTAGTCGCCCGGCGCGCTCAGCCACACGGTGCACGAGAGGTCGGAGCGCATCGGCGGGTTGGACGGGAACAGGGCCTCGTCGACATGCCAGCCGTAGGTCATGCCGGACTCGTAGCGCGCCAGCGTGGGGCGCGCCATCTGCCGCGGCAGGGCGAAGGCGCGGATGTCCGGGTGGCGGAACAGCGCGTCGCGCAGGATGGTGCCGGGCTCGGTCGCCGCCGGGTCGTGGTGCGAGACCTGCTGGTTGTGCTTGACCGTGCTGCCCGGGTTGGTCTCGCGGCCGTCGACGAAGCGCACGCGCTGCGCGAGTTCGACCAGCCAGGCGACCTCGTCGCGGGTGAGCACCTGGCGGATGTGGCGGATCATGGACGCGGCCCGGGCGGATGCGGTGCACGCATTGTAGGCGATGCCTCGCACCGCCGACCCCGCGCCACCCTGTAGGAGCGCGCTTGCGCGCGACCGCGGAAACCGATCCTGGCCGGATCGGCGATCAGGCGCCGGGAGCGAGCGCCGGCGCGGCGGGCGGCGTGGGCGGGACGATCGCGACCGGGCGCGGCGACGCCGCGCGCACGATCAGCCACACCAGCCCGGCGACCAGCAGCACGGGCAGCAGCAGCGGCAAGGCCAGCGCGCCGAGCACCAGCAGCACGATGCCCCCGGCGAACAGGGTGGCGAGACCGCCGACCAGCAGGCCGAACACGGTGCCGATGGCGCCGAGCACGAGGCCGAGCAGGCCGAAGAACAGTTCGAACACGCCGCCGATCACCTTGAACACCAGGCCGAGGATCGCGAACACGCCGAACAGCAGCAGGCCCCCGATCACGAGGGTGGTCACCAGCATCGCGGTCATGGCCGTCTCCTTCCCCCGGCATCCGCCGGCAGAATCGATCTTGGGGCCGCGCGGGACCGGCGCAATGTGCCGCAGGTCACCCAAACACTGCGCGCGCCGGGCGCATCGCGCTCGCGCCGCCTCAGGGCGGCATCGGCCCGCGGTACACCGGATCGAGCACGTCCACGTGCCAGCGTTCGGCCCCGCGCGCGAGGTCCCAGGCGACGAGCCGCGCGCCGTGGCCAACGACGCGACCGTCGGCACCGCCTGCGACCGGTTCGGTGCGGTAGAGCAGGGTCTCGCCGAGCAGCGCGAACGGCAGCCACGCATACGGCAGGGCCGGTCCCGCCACCGCGTTGCGCGCGCCGCGCGCCCGCAGCGTCCACTGCCAGCGCGCGCCGAATACGGGATCGGCCACCGGCGCGGAGGCCATCGCGGACGCGTCGTCGAGCCCGCGGAACTGGCGTTCGCCCAGCGCCGGCAGGCGTTCGGCCGGCGCCAGGTCCACGCTCGGCGCGGCGGGCGGGGCGGCGGGTTCGCGCAGCGGCAGCGCGAGGTTGCGCTGCGCGTCCAGCAGCAGGTCGAACGCGCCCTCGGTGATGCGCTCGGCGTCGCTGCCGTCGCCGAGGTAGGCGCCGCGCAGCGGCAGCGCGACCTCGCGCCAGTACACGCGCGCGCCCTGCGCCGTCGGATGCGCCTCGATGCCGAAGCGCACCTTCGGACGCGGCACCAGGCTCGCCGCGACGTGCTCGGGCACGTCGAAGGCGACGCGGTCCAGCACCTCCCCCGTGGCCGGATCGAGCAGCAGCAGCAGGCCCACGCCCCTGGCCTCGATGCGCCCGAGCGCGAATAGCCGGCCCCCGCTCTCGAGCAGCGGCACGGCGGGCTCGCGGCTGATCCACGCGCTGCGGCCGTCGGCCAGCGAGATCGCCTGTGCGAAGCCGGCGGGGTCGGTGACGAAGGCGCGACCGGCGTCGGCGTCGACCAGCACGCCCGGCGCGAGCCGCGAGGCGGCGGCGTGGGCGGCGTCGGCGAAGCCGCACAGCAGGAACGCGAGCAGCGGGAGCAGGGTCTTGGCGTACATCGTCGTCTCCCGCGCGATCACGGCTCGAAGCCATTGGCGAACAGCGCATCCACCGGCGGCGGCACCGCGAGCGGCGTGCGCTGGATCCAGGCGCCGCGGCCGAGGAAGCCCGCGACCAGCACGCCGTCGGCGACGTCGTACTCGAGTTCCAGCACCGGCGCGTTGGGCAGCCCGGTGCCGAGCCGCGTCCACGCATCGAAGGTCGGCGCGCGCGCGATGAACACGCCACGGTCGGTGCCGACCACCAGCGCGTCGGTGCCGCTGGTGGGGATGAAGGCCATCGCGCGCAGCGTGCCCGGCGAGAAGCCCGACACCAGGTTGCCGGTGATGTTGGTGAACGGCGCCGCGCCGGTGGTCGAGAACAGCACGCTCGTGGCGGTGAGCGCGAACACGCGGCTCGGCTGGTCGCGGTCCACCGCGACGTCGTTCACCGCGCCCGAGACCACCGCCAACTGGGACAGCGCGCCACCGGCGGTGGTGCGCACCCACATCTCGTTGGTCTGCGAGGCGCCGGGGTTCACGGTCACGCCGACCAGCAGGTAGTTGGGGTTGCCCGGCACGCCGTACACGATCGGCGCGCCGACGATCGAGTTGATGCGCAGCACCGGCGCACCGACGCCGGTGGGCGAGATGAACGTCACGGTCGCGCCGCCGTCGGTCGATTCGTAGATCCCGTTCGCGGCACCGATCAGCAGTCGCTGCGCGTTGACGGTGTCGCCCGCCGCCACCGCCTCGTTGACCGCGATCGGGGTGTAGAACTGCGCGCTGATCGCCGGCCCGCCGCCGAGCACGCTGAGCGCGGGGAACAGGGTGGCCTGGTCCACGTTCGACGCGTTCACCGCCTGCCGCCGCAGGTTTCCCAGGAACTGGAAACTGGTGTAGCGCGCCGAGGCGCCGGTCGAGGACCGGTCCTCGACCGCCGGGTGGCCGCCATCGCCGGTCGAGATCGCGTCGAAGGTGCGCGTCGCGTCGCGCTGCCGCGTGGTGCCGTTGTCCTGCGAGCCGCCGACCACGCGGTTGGACACCGTGTCGTAGGACAGGCCGTGGTACTCGGTCACCGCCAGGTCGCCGTTGAGCGAGACCCAGGCGCCGGTGGTGGTGCGCGGAGCGAGGCGCTTGTAGATGCCGCCATCGTCCGACTCCAGCAGGTTGCCGGCGGCGTCGAAGGCCATGTCGCGCGAGTCGGCGTGCGGCGAGGTCCGGGGGGTGTCGGTGTGGGTCAGCGGCGCCCAGCGCGAGCCCGCGGCGGCGGCGGCGTTGCCGCGGAACAAGCGCCCGCTGTAGTCGTTGGCGCCGATCGAGTTGGGGAAGAACTGGTTGCTGCCCGGCACGCCCTCGCCGAAGTACGGCTGGCGGTCGCCGCCGACGTAGACGATGTTGGCGTCCACCGGGTCGGCGGCGATCGAGAAGTGGATGCCGCCCTGCTTGCCCGGATGCGCGCCGAACAGCACGCCGTTCTGCTCCGCCGTGGTGGGCACGCCGAGCGCGGTCCAGCCGGTGGCGCCGTCGGCCGAGCGGAACACCTCGGCGAGGCGCCCGTTCTGCGCGATGATGCCGACGAACACCTGGCCGGCGGCGCCGACCGCGATCCGGCTGCGTTGCGAACCGGTGGACCCGGCGACGATCACCGCATCCACCGCGGCGTCCGACACCTTGGCCCAGGTCACGCCGGTGTCGTTGCTGCGGTAGATGCCGCGCGCCGTACCGCTGTGGACGGCGGTGTAGAGGCGCGCGTTGCTGGTCGGGTCGGCCGCGAGTTCGGTGGTCTCGCCGACCGGCAGGCCGCTGCCGGCGAGCCCGGAGAGGAGCGAGAACGTGCTCCCCGTGTTGGTCGAACGATAGATGCCGTTGGTGGTCGCCGCGACCAGGACCGCGCCGCGTGCCGCCACGCCGATCACGCCGCGCCCGTTGAGCGCGCCGCCGGGCGCGAGGATGTTCCAGGTCGTCCCGCCGTCGGTGGTGCGCAGCATGCCGGGCAGCGAGCCACCGCGGCGCCCGAGGCTGGAGGTCCGGGCGATGCCGGCCACCAGGGTCTGTCGCGTGGCGTCGGTGGGATCGAACTCGATGCTGCCGATCGACAGCGATTCGAGCGCGTCGGTCTGCCGGGTCCAGGTGGGCGCGGCCGCGGTCGCGTTGGTGGTGCGCCAGATGCCGCCGTTGACTGCGCCGATGTAGACGATGTCGGGATTGGTCGGGTGCGCGGCGAGCGCGTTGATCGCGCCGACCACCTCGCGGTTGGCGATGCCCTCGACCTGGCCGCCGTGCGAAGGACCGGGGCCGAGGAACTCCCAGGCCTGGGCGTGCAGCGCGCCGCTCGCGGTGCCGAGCAGCAGGGCCAGTAAAGCACCCTCGAGACGCTTGTCTTTCATCATCGTTCCCCCCGGGATTCCCGGACCGGCAACCGAACGTGCAGGTCGGACCGTGCGAATCTAGCGCAACCGGATGACGGCGGCGACTGCCGGGCGTCGGGTCGCCCGGCGGTTCGCGGTCGGCGCCCCGGCTCCCCGCGCGGCGACGCCGCCCACACGCGGTGTCGACCACGCTCCACTTGCCGGTCGCCTGGACGCCCCGCATGCCGAATCGAGCCCACTGGTCATCCACGCTCCCGCTGGCCCTACTGGCACCGTTCGCACCGGACGGCGCGGCGGCGAACTGGCCGCAGATCGCGGCGCTGCGCTTCGAGGGCAACCGGATCACGCAGGAGGTGACGCTGCGCCGCGAACTCGCGATCGCCGAGGGCGATGCCGCCGACCCGGCGGCGATCGAGGCCGGCCGCCAGGCGATGCTCGACCTCGCGTTGTTCCGCGAGGTCGAGGCGCGCACCGAGCCGCGCGACGATGGCACCGTGGACCTGGTGTACCGGGTGCGCGAGAAGCGCTACTTCCTGCCGATCCCGCGCGTCGACACCAGTTCCGACGAGGACCTCAGCTACGGCGCGCAACTGCGCTGGAGCAACGTCTGGGGCCTCGACCATCGCCTGGACGCGGTGATCGAACGCGGCGACTTCCCGGAGGATCGCCGCCGGCGCGAGGAACGCAGCGCCAGCTTCACCTACGAGGCGCCCTACCTGGTCGGCGGCCGTTACGACCTGCGCCTGTCGGCCGAGCACCTCGATCGCGTCACGCCGCGCGCCGGCGCCGAGTTCGACGAGACCTTCCGCCGCTTCGAGACGCTGGTGGTGGACGATCGACGCAGCGGCCGGCCGCGCAACGGCTGGCTGTTCGGCGCCGGCGTGCGGTGGCAGGACCAGGAGAGCTTCGGCGAGCTGGCCCCGCCCTCGGACGGCCGCAGCACCGCGCTGGTCGGGCTGGCATCGTTCCGCGACCAGCGCTTCCACGTCTACAGCGAGACCGGGCGCCGCTTCGACCTGCGGCTGGAGAGCGCGGCGTCAGGTTGGGGCTCGGACTTCTCCTACAGCAAGGCCACGCTGGGCTACTTCGATTCGACCGCGCTCGGCGAGGTCGAAGACCACCACACCCTGCACTGGCTGGCCGCCGCGGGCACCGTGGTGGCCGGGCCGGAAAGCCGCAACGAGTTCGGCCTCGGCGGATCGGGTCGCCTGCGCGGCTACGAGTCGGACTTCGTGCAGGGCAACCGCTACTACTACGGCGCGGTGGAATACCTGCGCCCGATCGGCTGGGACTGGCTGCGGCTGTTCGTGACCGCCGAGGTCGGCGGCGCGGACGACGACATCGAGGGCGTGGCGGACGGCCGGCCCTACGCCAGCATCGGCATCGGCGTGCGCGTGCGCCTGACCTGGTTCGTCGACGTCGAGTTCGAGGCCGGCATCGCGCAGCCGCTGATCGACGGCGACGGCGCGCGCTTCTTCGCCGGCGGCAACTGAACCCGCTCAGGCGCCGGCGAGGCGCCGCCACAGGCGCGCCTGCAGCAGCAGCCAGAACGTCATCAACAACGCGAGGTTCCACTCCAGCACGTTCTCGACCGCATCCTTGAGGTCCTCGTCGCGGATCGAAGCCGAGGCCGCGACGCTGCCGATGCCCATCGCAAGCAGCACCAGCCCGATGCCGAGCATCGCGCGCTGCTCGATGCCCGCCGGTCGTTCGATCTGTCCCAACCGGTGCACGAAGACCAGTTGCGCCAGGTAGCTGCAGGCGAAGTAGAAGGTGATGCCGAAGCGGCGCATCCAGCGGTACAGGTCGCCCTCGGTGCCGAGCGCATAGGCGTAGACCGCCAGCGCGAGCCCCGCGACCAGGCCCAGCGGCAACAGCGAGGACGCCGCACCCCGCGCAGGATGCACGGCGGCGAACCAGCGCCGCGCCGCGAACCAGTTGGCCACGTGCAGCAGCGCCACCGGCAGCATCACCACCTGGAACAGGTCGTTGGCCACGCCATGCCGCGCCGCGCGGCTGATCGAGGTGCAGCCCGTGAGGTAGGGCACGCAGGCGGGCACGTGGCCGGCGTCGATCGACAGCAGCAGGGCGGCGTGGGTGGCCACGAACGGCAGCACGGCGATCGCCAGCGGCAGCAGCCAGAGGTGCGGCGGCATCGGCGCCGCGGTCATGGGCACGGTGGACATGGGCAGGCCTGGGTGGGAACGCCCGGCCGACGCTAGACGGGCCCGCGTCATGTCCCGGTCGACGTCGCCGGGCCGGCCGGCGCGCGCTGCGCGCGGCGCACGTAAACTGGCGCCCTGTCCCCGACCCGCGCCCCGCGCCGCCCGCCATGACCGTCATCCAGCAGGAAGACCTGATCCAGTCGATCGCCGACGCGCTGCAGTACATCAGCTACTACCACCCGGTCGACTACATCAAGGCGCTGGCCAAGGCCTACGAGAAGGAGGAGAGCCCGGCCGCGAAGGACGCGATGGCGCAGATCCTGATCAACTCCCGCATGTGCGCGGAAGGCCACCGTCCGATCTGCCAGGACACGGGCATCGTCACCGTATTCCTCGAGATCGGCATGGACGTGCGCTGGGACGCCACGATGAGCGTCGAGGACATGTGCCACGAGGGCGTGCGCCGCGCCTACCACCACCCGGACAACAAGCTGCGCGCTTCCGTTTTGGCCGACCCGGCGGGCAAGCGCATCAACACCAAGGACAACACGCCTGGCGTCGTGAACATGAAGG
>JAJTHZ010000151.1 GCA_021299185.1 Lysobacteraceae bacterium
CCGCACGCGGCGCCGCGGCGCGCGCGCCGCCGCCGTCATCGGGGCGGAACGCGAGCATGCGCAGCAGGGTCATCTCGAAGCCCGCGCGCGGGTTCGGCGCCATGCCGAGGTCGCGCCGGCCGGTGATCGCGATCTGGTACAGCAGCTGCACGTCTTCCGGCGCCAGCACGTCCGCCAGCGCCGCGTCGGACGCGCCGCCGCCGCCGAGGAACTGGTGCATCTGCACGCGGTGCAGTTGCGCGGCGAGTTCGTCCAGCACGCTGCCGAAGTCCGGCGCGTACTCGGCGACCTCGCCGACGCGCGCGAACAGCGCCGCCGCGTCACCGGCGGCGACCGCCTCCAGCAGGCCGGCCACGCGCGTGCGATCGACCGTGCCCAGCATCGCGCGCACCTCGGCGCCGGCCAGCCGGCCACCCCCGTAGGCGATCGCCTGGTCGAGCAGCGACAGCGCGTCGCGCATCGACCCGTTGCCGGCGCGCGCGACCTCGGCCACCGCGTCGGCGTCGTGGGCGATGCCCTCGGCCTCGAGGATGCGCGCCACCTGGCCGGCGATCTGCTCCTCGCCGAGGCGCTTCAGGTTGAACTGCAGGCAACGCGAGAGCACCGTCACCGGCAGTTTCTGCGGGTCGGTGGTGGCGAGCAGGAACTTGGCGTGCTCGGGTGGTTCCTCCAGCGTCTTGAGCAGCGCGTTGAAGGCGTTCTTCGACAGCATGTGCACCTCGTCGATGAGGTACACCTTGTAGCCGCCACGGGTCGGCCGGTACTGCGCGTTCTCGATCACCTCGCGCACGTCGTCGACGCCGGTGTTGCTGGCGGCGTCGATCTCCAGCAGGTCGAGGAAGCGGCCGGCATCGACGTCGCGGCAGATGCCGCACACGCCGCAGGGCTCGGAGCCGACGCCGCGTTCGCAGTTGAGGCTCTTGGCGAAGATGCGCGCGATCGTGGTCTTGCCGACCCCGCGCGTGCCGGTGAACAGGAACGCGTGGTGGATCCGGCCCGAATCCAGCGCGTGGGTGAGCGCGCGCACCACGTGCTCCTGGCCGACCAGTTCGGCGAAGCGACGGGGGCGCCACTTGCGGGCGAGGACTTGGTAGGACACGGGCGCTCCGCGGTCGAAGCCCGGATTGTGCCAACCGGCGCGTGGCGTGGCTATGCGGACCGCAGGGTCGCGGCCCGGCGAGGGTGGCGGCCCCCGCCGGCCGGCCCCCGGCACCCGAATCAGTGACTACCGTTGCTCCCTTCCGGGCCTGGCGGGGTTTGCCACCTATCGTCGCGGGGAACCGACGGGGACCACCGTCGTTTTGCCGGTGCCGCCAGGGCGGGACCACCGGAACTGCATGCTGCGAATGCTGGCGGAGAGGGCGGGATTCGAACCCGCGATACGGGGTTAAGCCGTATACACACTTTCCAGGCGTGCTCCTTCAACCACTCGGACACCTCTCCACGTTCCGCCCCGGACCCCATCCTCGGGGTCCCCGCGATCCGCACCCCTGGGAGATGCGCATCGCACAGCGGGTCGCGAAGTGTACTGGAACCGGCCGGGCGCGCCAAACCGCGACCGCGCGCCTCAGGGATGCAGCCACCGCGAGGGTGCCCCGCCATCCGCGTAGGCCTCGTGTTTCCAGATCGGCACGCGGACCTTGGTCTCGTCGATCAGGAACCGGCAGGCCTCGAAGGCCGCCGCACGATGCGCCGCGGCCACACCGACCCAGACCGCGAGGTCGCCGAGCGCCAGGTCGCCGGTGCGATGCACGCAGGCCACCGCCAGCAGCGGCCAGCGGGCGCGCGCCTCGTCCACCAGTCGCGCGCCCTCGCGCAGCGCCAGTTCGGCATACGCCTCGTAGCGCAAGGCCGACACCGCGCGCCCTTCGTTGTGGTCGCGCACCACACCCTCGAAAACGCAGACCGCGCCGGCAGTGGGATGCTCGAGACGGGTCCGCAAGGCGGCGGCGTCGATCGGCTGGTCGGACAGGGCGAACACCTCAGCCTCCCGAGACCGGCGGGATGAACACCACTTCGTCGCCGGCCGCGAGCGGCGCATCCCACGCCGTGAACTCGCCGTTGACCGCGACCCGCAGGCGCTCGCGCGGCAGCGTGAAGCAGTGCCGCTCCGCCAGCGCCGCATACAGCGCCGCGAGCCCCGCACCGGCCTCGACCTGTTCCTCGTCGCGCCCGGCCGCGTCGCGCAGGCTGGCGAAGTAGCGCACGCGGACCCTCATGGCGCGAGCGCGTAGTCGCCGCTGCGGCCGCCGCGCTTGGTCAGCAGGCGCGCGGGTCCGATCTCGATGCCCTGCCCCAGCGCCTTGCACATGTCGTAGATGGTCAGCGCGGCCACGGTGGCGCCGGTCAGCGCCTCCATCTCGACCCCGGTGCGCGCAAGCGTGCCGACGCGGCAGGCGATTCGCACGGTGCGTTCGCCGCTGAACTCGATCCCGATCCGGCAGGCATCGATCGCCAGCGGATGGCAGAACGGGATCAGCTCGTGGGTGCGCTTCGCGGCCAGCGTGCCGGCCACGATCGCGGTGTCGAACACCGGCCCCTTCTTGGTGCGCAGGCCGCCCTCGCGCAGCGCGTCGGCGGCCGCCTGCGGCAGGACCACGAGGCACTCGGCCTCGGCCTCGCGCAAGGTCGCCGCCTTGGCCGAGACGTCGACCATGCCCGGGCGTCCACCGGCGTCGACGTGCGACAGACTGGGCCTGCCCTTGCGCGCCGCCATGCCTCAGCCTCCGATCCGGAACATCTCGACCCGCGCCGGCGCAGGTTCGGCGGCGAGCCCGGCGCGCAGTTCGGAGTAGCGGTCGGCACGCGCCTGCCACACGGCGCCGATCGCCTCGCGCAGCGCGGCATCGCCGGCCGCGAGCGCCGGCCTCAGGTCGGTGCCGTGGGCGGCGAACAGACAGGTGTACAGCCGCCCGTCCGAGGACAGCCGCGCGCGGTGGCAGTCGCCGCAGAACGGCGCGCTGACCGAGGACACGAAGCCGATCTCGCCGGCGCCGTCGGCGAACGCCCAGCGTTCGGCGACCTCGCCGCGGTAGGCCCGGTCCAGAGCGCGGATCGGCCAGCGCGCGCCGATCCGCGCCACCAGTTCGGCGCTCGGCACCACCGCGGCGGCGTCCCAGCGGTTGCAGGTACCGACGTCCATGTACTCGATGAAGCGCAGCACGTGGCCGCTGCCGCGGAACCGCGCGACCAGCGGCTCGACCTGGTCGTCGTTGACGCCGCGCTGGATCACCGCGTTGATCTTGATCGAGCGAAAACCGGCCGCTTCCGCGGCGGCGATGCCGGCGAGCACGTCGGCCACCGCGTCGCGGCCGCCGCTCATGCGCGCGAAGAGGGCCGGATCGAGCGCGTCGAGACTGACCGTGAGGCGCCGCAGGCCGGCGTCGCGCAGGTCCGCCGCGCGCGCCGCAAGTAGGCTGCCGTTGGTGGTCAGGGCGAGGTCGCGCACGCCGGCGATGCGCGCCAGGCGCGCGACGATCTCCGGCAGGTCGCGCCGCAGCAGCGGTTCGCCACCGGTCAGGCGCAGCTTGTCCACCCCGAGCGCGACGAATGCCTGCGCCAGCACCTCGATCTGCGCCGGCGACAGCCGTCCCGCGGCGTCCGGCACGCCGTCGTCGCGCGGGTAGCGCTCCTCGGGCATGCAGTAGGGGCAGCGGAAGTTGCAGCGGTCGACCACCGAGATGCGCAGGTCGCGCAAGGGCCGGCCGCGCCGGTCGCGCGGCAGGCCGTCGTCGACCAGCGCGAGCGGAATGCGCTCAGCCACGGCCCGCGTCCTCCGCCGGCTGCGGCGCGGCCAGTGCGAACAGGTCGCCCTGTGCGGCGACGCGATGGCCCCGCGCGCGCAGCGCCGCGCCGTCCGCCGCCGACCCGTAGTGGTAGAGCACGAAGCGGCGGCGCAGTTCGGCCGGATACTCGCGCTCGAGGTCCTCGACCCCGGTGTGCGAGGGATTGCCGTGCAGGGTGCAGTCGTGCGCGATCAGTTCGCTGCCGCTGCCGTAGTGCGCCAGCACCTCGGGAATCGGCCGCGTGTCGCCGGTCCAGACGAAGCTGCCGCGCAGGCCGATGCCGCTGGCCGAGCCCGGCGCGTGGTGGCGCACCGGGAACACGGCGAACCACAGCCCATCGTGCCAGAAACCCCGCAGCACCGGGATCAACTGGAACGCATCCCAGAAGTTGCCGCTGCCCTCGGCGATCGCGTTGGGATAGGTCGCGAGCCGATCGTGCAGCACGCCGATCACGCCCAGCGGCACGTAGAGGCGCACGCGGCCGCGGCGCTGCGGGTCGAAATAGGCGCGATAGAACAGCCGCTCCAGCCCGCCGACATGGTCCATGTGGGCGTGGGTGATGAACAGCGCCTCCGGGATCGCCGCATAGCGCTCGAGGAAGGCCGTGAGCCCCTCCGGCCCGCAGTCGATCGCCAGCAGCGGGCGTCCGTCGCGCTCGAGCACCGCGTTCGACGAGCCGAGTTCGACCGCTTGCGCGCCGCCGACTCCGAGGAAGCGCAGCGCGAGGTTCACTGCGCCACCTCGGCCGCGTGCGCGGCGCGCAGCGCCGGCCACGCCGTGCCCTCGAAGCCCGGCACGCGGGCCGGCGCGCCGAGTTTGTCCAGCGAGCGGCGCAGGCGCGCGAGGTTGGCCTGCATCCAGGCGGCGGCGGGCGTGGCCGGCGCGCCGCGGTCGAAGTCGACCAGGTGGCAGGACGCCGCACCGAGCAGGATGTTGTGCGCGTTGAGGTCGGGATGCGGGAAGCCGTGCGCATGGAAGCGGCCGATCGTGCGGCCGACCGCCGTCCAGTCGATCGCGGATGGCGCGTCTAGCAGCGCTTGCGCCAGGGTCTGCGTGCCCTCGATCGCGCGGGTCAGCAACTCGCCGCGATACCACAGGCCGGCGCGCCGGTAGCGCGCCGCCAACGGCTCCGGGGCCGGCAGCCCGGCGGCGACGATCGACTGCAGCAGCGCGAACTCGCGGAAGGGGCGCGTCGCCGACTCGCCCTGCCACAGGTAACGGTCGCGGTTGAAGCGCGCCACCAGGCCGCCGCGGCGGTACGGGCGCAGCACGGCCGGCCCAGCGGGCGACGCCACGTGCAGCG
>JAJTHZ010000146.1 GCA_021299185.1 Lysobacteraceae bacterium
CGATTCAGGCCCCAAACCGGCGCTTGCGAAGACCCCCAAGAACCCCGCATCCTGACACCCCGTTCGAGCCCCGAATCAGCACCCGCCGACTGGCTCCATAACGGCGATCATGAGTGGCTCCTTTGACCCGGTCGGTGACAACCTCTCAGCGCCTGGGGTAGAGCAGCGTGAACGTGAAGCGCAAGCCCCACTGCGGGCCGTTGTCCGGGGCCTCGAGGTAGTACCGCACGCCAGCCTGGTAGCTGACCAACTGCGTCCCGATGCGGGTCACCTGGCTGAAGCCCATGTTGAAGGGCACGGTCCACTGGTCGGTCTCCCAGTCCTTGGTCGACTCCAGTGCGAACGACAGGGTGCGGCCCTGGCCTAGGCTCTTTGCGAGGAACGGCTGCAGATAAGTCGCGTTGACGTCACGGCGATCCGACTCCCCGGCGAACGACCACAGATGGTTGACCAGGACCCCGTAGGTCCAGCCGGTGGTGGTCTGCTTGAGCGCCACGCCGGTCGGGCCCGCGCCCCACTTTTCGGTGCCCAGCAGATCATCGGTGGCGGTCGGCAGCAGGAACACGGGTCCGACGCCCCAGGTCCAGCCACCGGCGGTCAGGGCCTTGGGTGAAAAGAACAGGCTCTGCACCGTGTCGCCGAGTCCGAACTGGTTGTCCGGGCCCGGGATCACGTCCCATTGGCTGACGATCGGCACGATCGTGCGCGAGATCATGTTCCATTCCTCGCTGATCGACACCGGGATGACGGGCTGCACGTTCAGCGTCACGCATTCACCCTCGCCGTCGCTGCCGAGATCCGTATCCCAGTTCAGCTGCATCGGGACGCTGGTCAGGCTGGCGATAGGGTTCGAGAGCTGCCGCGCCAGCGCATCGGCGTTCTGCGCGAACGCAGGGATCGGCGCAGCGGCGAGGATCGACGTAACGCAGGCTGTCACTCGCAGGAAGCGCGACATGGCATGGCTCCGGTGGTGGGCGTGGAAGTCACCGCCAGTCTCCTGCAAGCGTGCGCGCGCGTGCATCGGACCAAGGGCGGATCCAGACAGGCCGCACGGTAGGGACAAGGTCCAATGTCCGCGGCGCTTCGCCATGACTAGTCTGGGCCATCAAACCGCCACCGGTCGCCCCCAGGAGAACCCCATGTCAATTCGTCACGCAGGCCCTCGTCTGCTGCTGTCCGCCATCCTGATCGGTCTGGCCGCCCCGGCCTTCGCGCAGGAAGCCGCCAGCAGTTCGGTCCCGCAGCCCACGGGCCGGGTGTTCGACCAATACGTATCGCCGGAGGCGCAGGCGGTGCTGGACCGAATGACCACTTACCTGCGTGGACTGGAGTCGTTCACCATCGAGGCCACGGGCACCCGCGACGAAGTCGTGGCCTACGGCTACAAGATCCAGAACAACGAGTCGGCCACCTTGTCTGTGCAGCGCCCGAACCGGCTGCGTGCCGAAGTGCGAGGCGACCTGCGCGACTGGACCTTCGTCTACGACGGCAGCAAGGTCGCGATGCATTCGGGCGATGACGATGCCTTTACCACCGCGCCCGTCACCGCGAACCTCGGTCAGCTCGTGGGTCGACTGCTCAATGCAGGTGTCGAGCTGCCCCTGATCGACGTGCTCTACCAGGCTTTCACCGGCACGCTGATCGAAGCGGTGCGCGGCGGCATTCTGGTCGGCGAGTCCACCATCGACGGCAGCAAGTGCGACCAGCTCGCCTTCCGCCAGGCCAACATCGACTGGCAGCTGTGGGTCGAGCAGGGCGCGCGGGCCTTGCCGCGCAAGATCGTCATCACCACGCGCTATGCGGTCGGCGATCCGCAGTTTCAGGCCGTGATGCGCTGGAACCTGCAGCCGAAATTCGATGCCAACACCTTCGTGTTCACGCCGCCCCAGGGCGCCCGCGAGATTCCGTTCCGCGAAGCAGCCGCTTTGCAGGAAGGCAACGAGTAATGGAGACCACCATGGACCATGCACAGCAATCGATCCGCAGCCGCACCGGCCGTGCCGCCAGCATGTTCGCGATGGCGCTGATTGCGACCGCGACGTTCGCGGTCTGCATCCCTGATGCCAACGCCGCGCGCGGCGGCCGGGGCGGCGGCCAGATGGCCGGCAGCTCGGTATCCGGCGCCAATCGCTCGGCGTACGGCGGCAACCGCGCCAACACGGGCAACGTCAATACCGGCAACGTCAACCGGGGCAACATCAACACCGGCAACGTGAACCGGGGCAACATCAATACCGGCAACGTCAACATCGGCAACGACGTCAACATCGACATCGACGGTGGCTACGGCCATCACGGCGGCTATTACCACCATCCGGTGGCGACGGCCGCGGCGATCGGCGCGGTAGCGGTTACCACAGCCGCGGTGGTGGGCTCGTACTACTACGCCCTGCCGCCCAGCGGCTGCACCGTCGTTATCCGCGCAGGCGTCAACTACCACTACTGCGGCTCGGTGTACTACCAGCAGACGTTCTCGGGCGACAAGGTCGTCTACGTGGTGGTGAACCCTTGATCGGCCCGGCCACCATGCCCAGGCGCGCGCTGCCTGCGCTGGTCCTTCCGCTGCTCCTTTCGCTGGCGCTCCCGGCGGCGGCGCAAGGAGCAGCGTCCGCGCAGGATCCGGACGGGTGGAGCTGGGTGGTCGTGCCCTATCTCTGGGCGACCTCGGTCGAGACGGACCTGCGCGATGGCGCTTCCCCGCCCGGCACCGATTCGGCGTTCAGCGACATCGTCAGCAAGATCGACATGGCCCTGCAACTGCACGTCGAGGCGCAGGGTGATCGCTTCGGCGCGTTCGCCGACGTGACCTATCTCGCGCTCAGCGACGAGTCGTCATTCGCGAATGCGACGTCGGATGCGTCGCTCGATGTGGCGATGATCGAACTGGCCGGTGTCTGGAACCTGGCGCCGGAGCACTACGACGGACTGGACCTGTTCGCCGGCATCCGGCACATCGCCAACGAAGCCGAGATCCGGATTGATCCAGCCGATCCCGCGATCCCAGCGTTCGAGCCGGGGCTGGACATCGGTCTGACCGATTTCATGCTCGGTGCGCGCTACAGCAGCAACTGGTCGGAGCGCTGGGGCACGACGCTGCGCATTGACGGCGCCGGTGGCGACACCGAGGGGGCGATCAATGCGAGCGCCCTGCTGCGCTACCGCGTCGGCAACGGCTCGTGGATCTTCGGCTACCGCTACATGCAGGTCGAACTGGGTGAAGACGAGCGCACGCTCGATCTGACCCTCAGCGGCCCCGTTGTCGCCTTCTCGTTCGGACTCTAGGCCATGACCAGTGCCGCAATGAAGTGCGCAGGGCTGGCCACGATGCTGCTGTTGTCGGGCGTTGTGCTGGCCCAGCAGCAGGTTTATCCCGCCAAGGGGCAGGCACCCGAGCAGCAGCAAGCCGATGAAGTCGAATGCTCCGCCTGGGCCGCGAAGAACAGCGGCTATGACCCCGCGCATCCGCCGGTGGCCACTGCGGCCCAGCCGGCACCGGTAGCCGGCAGCGGCGCGCGCGTGCGCGGCGCGGCGGCTGGTGCGACGGTTGGCGCCATCGGTGGCAACGATGTCGGCAACGCCGCTGCCAAGGGTGCCGTGGCTGGTGGAATCGTCAGGCGCAACCGGAGCCGGGCGGCTGCTTCGCAGGCGAACCAGCAGGCGGCCGAAGCCCAGAAGGCCGGGCAGGCCGCGTATGCCAACGCCCGCGCGGCGTGCCTCGAAGGCCGCGGCTATTCGGTCAGATAGACAGGAGTTTTCGAATGCAAGGGACTCCGCAATCGACCCAAACCGCCCGTTCCACGGGCACGCCGGCATCCTTCCACCTGCTGGCCAAGCCCAGTGGGTCGACCTGCAACATCGATTGCACCTACTGCTTCTTCCTGTCCAAGGAGGCGTTGTACCCGAACGACAGGAGCCGGATGTCCGACGCCACGCTGGAGGCCTACGTCCAGCAGCTCCTCGAGTCGCAGGCCGACGGCGACGTGCTCCTTTCCTGGCAGGGCGGCGAGCCGACGCTAATGAAGCTGGAGTTCTTCCGGCATTCCGTCGCCCTGGTGCAAAAGCACCTCCGGCCCGGGCAGCGCGTGCAGCACACCTTCCAGACCAACGGACTGCTGCTCGACGATGCGTGGTGCGAGTTCTTCAAGCAGAACGATTTCCTCGTCGGATTGAGCATGGACGGCCCCCGCGAGCTGCATGATGCCTATCGGGTGGATCGGCGCGGCAAGGGCACCTTCGACCTGGTGATGCGCGCCTGGGATGTGCTGGCGAAGCACCGGGTCGACGTCAACATTCTGTGCACCGTCAACTCGGCGAACGAAAGGCACGGGCGCGAGGTCTACCGCTTCTTCCGCGACACGCTCGGCGCGACCTGGATGCAGTTCATCCCGATCGTCGAGCGCGCCAGCGCCGAGACGCTCGCCATCGCCAACCAGGGCTGGAGCGAGAAGCCGGGCCAGAAGCGCCTGCTCTACACGCAGCACGGCGATCTGGTCACCGAGCGCTCCGTGGGAGCGCGCCAGTACGGCCAGTTCCTGATCGACATCTTCGAGGAGTGGGTGCGGCACGACATCGGCCAGGTCTACGTGCAGATGTTCGACGTCACCCTGGAGGCCGCGTTCGGCCGCCACCTTTCGTGCATCCATGCGCCGGCCTGCGGGCTGGGCCCGGTGCTCGAGCACAACGGTGACGTGTACTCCTGCGACCACTTCGTCGAGCCCGGGCATCTGCTGGGCAACATCCACCACACCCAACTGCGCGACCTCGTGGACTCCGCGCAGCAGCGCCAGTTCGGCCAGGACAAACGCGACACGCTCACCGCCCAGTGCAGGTCGTGCAGCGTACGCCAGTTCTGCCACGGCGGCTGCCCGAAGGACCGCTTCGCCCGCTCGCGCGACGGCGAAGCCGGGCAGAACTACCTGTGCCCGGGCCTGGAGTTGTTCTTCACCCACACGGGTCCTGCATTCGACGCCATGGGCCGCTTGCTGCGCCGCGACCGCTACCCGGCCGAACTGATGAAGTCCATCGCTGCCGAGGATGCCGCGCGCGGGCGCGATGCGCCCTGTCCGTGTGGCGGCGGACGGTCGTTCGCAAGCTGCCACGGCGACGCCATCGCCTTCGAGCCAGCCGCCGCCAGGGCGCCGATCCCCCTGGTGGTGCTGCCCACCACCGCCGATTCAACGAGCAACCAGCGCGACCTTCGATAGCCGCGCGCATCCAGACCCCCTGATCGCGATGTCGATCCCCAAGGAGCCAAGCATGAGCACCAACGACAAAAAGCCGCGCACCCACCTGCCGATGCGCAATACCTCGCCGGCCGACTTGATCACCTATGACGCCAAGGATCCCGACAACAAGACCAAGCCGATCGAGCAGTTGCGCCCGCCGAAGGGCGCGCCGAACGTGCTCATCATCCTGATCGACGATGCCGGCTTCGGTTCGTCGACCGCGTTCGGCGGACCGTGCCATACGCCCCACGCGGAGAAGCTCGCTGGCGGCGGCCTGAAGTACAACCGCTTCCACACCACGGCCATCTGCTCGGCCACGCGGCAGGCGCTGTTGACCGGGCGCAACCACCATTCCGCCGGCATGGCCGGGATCACCGAGATCGCGACCGGCGCGCCGGGCTACTCGTCGGTCCTGCCGAACTCGATGGCGCCGCTGGCCAAGACGCTCAAGCTCAACGGCTACAACACCGCGCAGTTCGGCAAGTGCCATGAAGTGCCGGTGTGGCAGTCGAGTCCGGTCGGCCCCTTCGATGCGTGGCCTACGGGCGGCGGCGGCTTCGAGTACTTCTACGGATTCCTCGGCGGCGAAGCGAACCAGTGGTATCCGACCCTGTACCAGGGCACCACGCCGGTCGAGCCGGACAAGACGCCCGAGGAGGGCTACCACCTCGTCGAGGACATGACCGACAAGGCGATCGGCTGGATCACGCAGCAGAAGTCGCTGGCAGCGGACAAGCCCTTCTTCATCTACTTCGCCCCCGGCGCCACGCATGCGCCGCACCACGTACCCAAGGAATGGGCCGACAAGTACAAGGGCCGTTTCGATGCCGGATGGGATGCGCTGCGCGAGGAAACCTTCGCCCGGCAGAAGAAGATGGGCATCGTGCCGGCCGACTGCCAGCTCACGCCGCGGCCGAAGGAAGTGCCGGCCTGGGACGACATGCCGGAGGCCTTCAAGCCGGTCCTGCGTCGCGAGATGGAAGTGTATGCCGGATACATGGAGTACACCGACCACCACGTCGGCCGGATCGTGGCGGCGCTGGAGCCGTTGGGGGTGCTCGAAGACACGCTGGTGTACTACATCATCGGCGACAACGGCGCCTCGGCCGAAGGTTCGATCAACGGCTGCTTCAACGAGATGAGCTACTTCAACCTGCTGCAGGCCCACGAGACGCCCGAGTACCTGATCGAGCGGCTGGACAAGCTGGGTGGCCCGGAGTCCTACAACCACTACGCGGTGGGCTGGGCGCATGCGATGAACACGCCGCTGCAGTGGACCAAGCAGGTGGCGTCGCACTTCGGCGGCACCCGCAACGGCACCATCGTGCACTGGCCCAAGGGCATCAAGGCGAAGGGCGAGTTGCGCACGCAGTTCAGCCATGTCATCGACGTCGCACCGACCATCCTGGAGGCCGCCGGCTTGCCGCAGCCGGTGTCGGTCGAAGGCATCCAGCAGGACCCGATCGAAGGCAACAGCATGCTCGGCTCGTTCAACGACGCGAAGGCCCCCGAGCACCACGAGACCCAGTACTTCGAGGTGATGGGCAACCGTGGCATCTACCACAAGGGCTGGACGGCGGTGACCAAGCACTATACGCCGTGGGTGATGGCGCCCGGGCCGGCGCTCGACGACGACGTGTGGGAGCTGTACGACACCCGCACCGACTGGAGCCAGTCGAAGAACCTCGCCAAGGAGATGCCGGAGAAACTGCGTGAACTGCAGCGCCTTTGGATCATCGAGGCGACGCGCTACAAGGTGCTGCCGATCGACGACCGGTTGCTGGAGAAGCTCAATCCCGATACCGCCGGCCGTCCGGTGCTGATCCGCGGCAAGACCCAGCTGCTGTTCGGCGGCATGGGCCGGCTGTCGGAGAACTGCGTGCTCAACCTCAAGAACAAGTCGCACTCGGTCACCGCGCAGATCGTGGTCCCCGCTGGCGGCGCGGAGGGCGTGATCATCGCGCAGGGCGCGAACATCGGCGGCTGGACCCTGTATGCGAAGGCCGGCAAGCTGACCTACTGCTACAACTGGGGCGGGCTCAAGCACTTCATCGTGACCGCGTCCGAGCCGCTGGCTCCCGGCGACTACCAGGTGCGCATGGAATTCAAGTACGACGGCGGCGGGCTGGGCAAGGGGGGCAATGCCAGCCTGTTCGTGGATGGCCGCGCCGTGGGCTCGGGGCGCATCGACGCCACGCTGCAAACGATCTTCTCGGCCGACGATGGCCTCGACATCGGCGAGGATACCGGCGCGCCGGTCTCACCCGAATACCCCAGCGGCAAGAACCGTTTCAATGGCAAGGTCAAGGCCGTGCAGCTGGCGATCGACGAGGCGGCAGAGGACCTCGACCACCTCGTGGATCCGGAGGATGCGATCCGGATGGCGATGGCGCGGCAGTAGGCTGGTGCCGCCGGCGGTCCGTCACAACGGACCGCCGGCGGGCCGAAGACCCGGAATCGAGGCGGAGCCGCGCCACATGACCCGTCACGTCGAGCGGCCCCGCGTGCGCTTCGCCCTGCTGCCGGCGCTGCTGCTGACCGCCTGCGTCAGCGTGCCGCCGCAACGCATCGATGCCGACCGCCTGGGATACGGCGAGGTCGTCGCCGAATCGTGGAAGCGCCAGACCCTGCTCAACGTGGTGCGCTTGCGCTATGCCGACACGCCGGTGTTCCTCGAGGTCACGTCGATCATCAACACCTATTCGGTGGGCGGCAAGGCCAACGCCTGGGTGCAGTTCCCCGAGCGCGGCGGAACGGGTCCGGCGCAGGTCGCCGCCGACGGGACCTGGTCCAACACGCCGACGGTCACCTACCAGCCGCTGATGGGCGACCGGTTCACGCGGTCGCTGCTGCAGCCGGTGCCGCCCTCCGCGGTGTTCCAGCTGCTGCAGGGCGGCTGGCCAGCCGACCTCGTGCTGCGCACCGTCGCAACGTCGATCAACGGCCTGCGCAACAGCACGACCGGCGCTCCGGCGGAGCCGGACTTCGATCGGCTGGTCGATGCCTTGACCCGCATCCAGCGCGGCGGCGGCCTGAGCATTCGCGTCGATGCGCGCGAGGGCGGGAGCGCCGTCGTGGTGGTGATGCGGCCCGGCGACTCCGGCAGCGAACCCGGCGCGGATGGCCGCATCGTGCAGCAGTTGCTCGGGCTGCGGCCAGGCCTGGGCCAGTTCGACGTCGTCTATGGCCTCGTGCCCCGCAACGACGGCGAGGTCGCCGTGCTCAGCCGATCGATGCTGGAGATCATGCTGCAGCTGGGGTTCGGCATCGACCTGCCGGCGGGCGATCTTGAGGGCGGCCGGGTCCTGCCGGCGAAGGTACCGCCAGGCGGCGTGCCGGCCGAGCCGCTGGTCAAGATCCGCTCCGGACCGACCGCGCCTTCCGACGCCTACGCGGCGGCGCCCTACCGCGGCCGTTGGTTCTGGATCGACGATGCCGACTACGCGAGCAAGCGCACCTTCACCTTCCTGATGATCCTGTTCTCGCTGGCCGAGACCGGACCGGGCACAGCGGCACCGATCGTGACCGTGCCCTCGCGCTAGGTATTGACGTTCGATAGGTTGTTCCGCGGAATCCGGCTGATTGGTGGTCTGTAGCCGAGGGCGGAATGCGGTCGGTGGTGATTGTAGCGATGCATCCAGGGCGTTAAGGCGGCTTGGCGTTCGGCGCTGTTGGCATAGGTGTGGGCGTAGGCCCATTCGCGCAGGGCGGTCTGGATGAATCGTTCTGCCTTGCCGTTGGTGCGCGGGGTGTACGGGCGTGTGAATCGATGCTTGATGGCCAACTCGCGGCAGGCGGCGGCGAACGCCTTGGAGCGATACGCCGACCCGTTGACCGTCAGCAGCCGCACGATGGTGACGCCCAAGCCCGCGTAGTAGGCCACCGCGGCGCGGAGAAACGCGATCGCCGAGACGTAGGTCTGATCGGGATTAGCCCGGCCTCACCTTCGGACCGAAAGCGCGCCAGCCACTTGCTTGCCGTGCGCACGGAAACTCCAGCATCGGCTGCAGCGGCCTTGAGGCCCTTGTTGTGGACACGATACATCAGAGTTTTTCGACCAAACGCAGTCAATCGGGGGCCTGTCAGAAATTCTGTGTGCGAGGCATAACATGACCATGCCAAGGAGCATGTATGCCACGCAAGAAGACTGTACCGGCCGCTGGGCCGAAGATCGACCTTCCTGAGGAACTGCTCAAGCAGCTGATCCCGGGTCCGATGGCCGCTGGCGACCTCGAGGCGGTGTTCCGGAACTTCAAGAAGGCGTTCATCGAGCGCGCGCTGGGCGCGGAGCTCGGGGTGCACCTGGAGGGGCCTGAGGGGGCTGCGTCGGGCAACCATCGCAACGGACGCAGCGGCAAGACGGTGCTGACCGACGATGGACCGGTGCGCGTCGAGGTGCCGCGCGATCGCGCCGGAACCTTCGAGCCGCAGCTGATCCCCAAGCACGAGCGCCGCTTCAGCGGTTTCGACGACAAGATCGTCTCGATGTACGCGCGCGGGATGACGGTGCGGGAGATCCAGGGTCACCTGGCCGAGATGTACACGGTCGAGGTGTCGCCGGAGTTCATCAGCAAGGTCACCGACGCGGTGATGACCGAGGTGGGCGCCTGGCAGGCGCGCCCGCTGGAGACGATGTATCCGGTGGTGTTCTTCGACGCGCTGCGCGTCAAGGTCCGGGACGAGGGCGTGGTGCGCAACAAGGCGATCTACCTCGCGTTGGGCGTGCTGCCCGACGGCACGCGCGACATCCTCGGGCTGTGGATCGAGAACACTGAAGGCGCGAAGTTCTGGCTGAAGGTGTTCAACGACCTCAAGACCCGCGGGGTCAATGACATCCTGATCGGCGTGGCCGATGGCCTCAAAGGCCTGCCGGAGGCGCTGGCGGCGGTCTTTCCGGCCACCACGCTGCAGACCTTCATCGTGCACCTGATCCGCAACAGCCTCGACTACGCCAGCTGGAAGGATCGCAAGGCGCTCGCGGCCGCGCTCAAGCCGGTCTACAAGGCCCACGACGCCGAGGCCGCAGAAGCGGCGCTGACGGACTTCGAGGCGGGCCCTTGGGGTGTGCGCTTCCCGACCATCGTGGCGGCTTGGCGGCGCGCCTGGGACCGCGTGATCCCGTTCTTCGGCTTCCCGCCCGATGTGCGGCGGATTATCTACACGACTAACGCAATCGAGAGTGTGCACGGCCGGTTGCGCAAGATCATCAAGTCCCGAGGGCACTTCCCGAGCGACGAAGCCGCGACCAAGCTGATCTGGCTGGCCCTGCGTAACATCACCAGCCAATGGCGCCGCGCAACCCGCGAATGGAAGGCGGCGATGAACCAGTTTGCGATAGCCTACGGCGACCGATTCACCCACGCGAAGGGCTGAAGGGCGAGCGCCCGAAGGTCTACGCACAGCGCCTCACACACAGAAAATCGGACAGGTCCTCAATCGGGCACACTTATGGCTGTTCATCCGGCTCCCTGATGATGGTTCTGAAGTCTCGACAACTTCAGCTTCCACCACCACAGCCGGATGAACAACCTATCGAATCGCAACACCTAGGACGTGCCTGCTCAACCGCCGGTCAGTCGCCCGATCAACTGCGCGGCGAGATCGGCGAGCGGAATCTTGAACAGCACCAGTGGCGCGAGCGGCAACAGTGCCACGATCGCGAGGCTTAGCAGGGTCCGCGGACTCACCGGCACGATGCGCATCGCTTGCAAACCTTCCACCGCGGTGCCGAGGTCGGCCAGCGACTGGAAGTCGCTGTTGCCCAGCAGTTGGTCGGTGGGGTGTTCGTCCTGTACCCACTTGCGATCGAACCCGGCGCTGTAGCGCTCGCCCAGGATCATGTAGTCGTTTACACCCTTCACCTTGCAGGCCCACAGCTTGGGAATGAAGATCAGCGTCGGGCCGATGAAGATGACTGCGTCGAGCAGGAGGATCGCCAGTGCCGCAGGATAGATTTCGACGAAGGCCATCGAACCGTCGGCGATATCCACCGCGAACGACGCCGAGAGCACCGCGGAGATCGCCAGCACCAGCGGTGCGAAGTGCATCAGCACCAGGTCGAGATGGCCCAGCCCTGCAGTGCGGTCGGGGTGGGTTGGCAACAGTCGCAGTGGCAGTCGCGAGAGGACCCACAGGCAATACAGCCACAGCAGCAGGCGCCAGATCCAGCGCAGAACCAGAAACCGCAGGACGGTCAGGCAAACGACCGAATACCAGGCCGCCGAGGCCGGCACATGGTCGCTGCCCGCATTGAAGGTCCTGTCGATGCCGGGCAGCTGCAGGAGCGGGGCCAGCCAGTACAGGTCGATCGCGAGCACGAGGCAGACGACCTCCGGCAGCCAATGGTCCTTCCAGCGGCTCACACGCGCCAGCCCGGCCTGCAGCGTAGCCGCTGCCTCGCCAGGCACGATCCGCGCTTGCACGACCACGCGCATGAATTCGTTCATGCGCGGGTCGAGCAGCGATTCGGCCACGAACAGCAGCGGGATGGCGAGCAGCAGCCGAACGTTTGCGCCGAGCATCGAGAAGTCGAAGGGGTTCTGGCCGTTGGCCAGTGCCAGTGCGGTGTAGACGACCCACAGCCCGAGCCCGATGGCCAGTCCGAGCCGGACCGTGTTGACCTGCGAGCGCACCAGTCCCAGCCGAATCCCTGCCCGATGCAATGGTCCGCCGAGCAGCGAAAACTGAGCGAGCTCCCGCGGCGGGTGCGGTGCGTGATTCATGCGGGTTCCTCCGTGCGCTCGAATGCGTCGAGCGCCAGCCGCAGGTTGTGGAAACGTCGCCCGGGTCCGAGGGTCTGGCCGAGCGCAGAGCGATCGATCACCCGCTCGACGCCCGGGTTGAGCCCGGCCAGCCACAGCTCGACGCCGCGCTCGCGCTGCTTGCGCTCGCCCTCGATGAGCATCAGCAGTGCGGTGTATTCGATGTCGGGGATCGCGCTGCATTCGAGCACGATCACCCGTGGCGGCGGCTGCGTCGAGGCGGCCAGCGCCTGCATCTTTTCCTGCGCATTGGCTGCGTTGGCGAAGGTCAGCCGGCCTTCGGTGCGCAGCATCAGCAGCCCGTCGATGAGCTCGTCCTCCCGATGTTCACCGGCACGGCGGAAGATCCCGTGCTCGCGGTTGTAGGCGACCACGTATACCGGCGGGTGGTTGGCCTGGTAGATCAGCGTCAACATCGACACCGCCACCGCGATGCCGATGCCCTCGAGCGTGCCGATCAACACCACGCCCGCGAGGGTAACCAGCGCCCATGCCCATTCGGCGCGCCGGATCCGGGCGATCGCCTGGAACTCGGCGGGCTTGATCATGCCCACGGACACCACCACGACCAGCGCGGCCAGCGCGGACTTCGGGAGCAGCCCGATGGCCTGCGACAACAGCAGCAGCACCAGCAGCACGGCCGCGGCGGCGGCCCATTGCGCTGCCTGCGTGCGCGCGCCAGCCCCGTCGGCCACCGCGGTCTGCGACGTGCCGCCGCCGGCAGGCATGCCGCCGGCGACCGCGGCGGCGAGGTTCGCTGCACCGATCGCGAGCAGTTCGCGGTTGGCGTCGATCGGGGCGTCGTCGCGGCCGCAGAACGCGCGGCCGGCTGCCACCGATTCGGTGAACGACATCAGCGCCACGCCGAGCGCGGCCGGCCATAGTTGCGCGGCCAGCGACAGGTCGGGCAGCGCGAGCGTCGGCAACCCCACGGGCACGGCGCCGACCAGCCGCACGCCGTGGTCGCCGAGGCCCAGCAGTGCGGAGGCGGTGACCGCCAGCACGATCCAGACCAGCGGGGCGGGCAGTCGCGGCAGCCAATGATGCAGCGCGAACAGCACCGCGATGCCGGTGAGGCCGAGCAGCAGGGTCCAAGGATGGGTCTGCGCCAGCACCCCCGGAAGCTCCATCAGGATGCCCACCATGTCGTGCGCCTGCATTGGCACGCCGAGCAGCGCGCTCGCCTGGCCGACGATGATCGTGAGGCCGACGCCGGCGGCAAACCCGACCAGCACCGGCTTGGAGATGAAGTTCGCGAGGAATCCCAGCCCCAGGACGCGTGCCATCACGAGGAAGCCGCCCACGAGCAGCGCCAGCGTGGCCGCGATCGCGGTGGGCAAGGCGTCGGACGAAGCGGCGGCACCGGCGATCACCGCGGTCGCCGTCAGCATGCCGATGGCCGAGGTACTCGATACGCTCAGGCAGCGCGAGGAGCCCAGCAGCGGATAAACGAGCATTGCCGCCAGCGCGGTGTATAGGCCGATTTCCACCGGCAGCCCGGCGATGACCGCGATCGCCATCGCCTTCGGGATCACCACGGCCGCGGCGGTGAGGCCAGCGATCACGTCGGCCTTCAACCACGCAACCTGGTAGCCGGTCAGCCATCGCATCACGCGGATCTCCGAGGTCGCGCCTCGCTTGCGCCTGCAGCGCCCTGCGGCCCCATGGGGCTAGGCGAGTGGAATCAGGAGCAAAGCGTACAGCAGGCCGCCGGCTAGGAAGGGCAGGAAGCGCCCATCCTTTTCGCCCGGCAGTTCCATCACCGCGCTGTTCATGATCACGGCGCCGGAAACGAACGCGACCAGCAGGGCCGTTGCATGCGGCGGGATCGGCAGCAGCACCCCCACCAGCCAGCCGACCAGGCACATCGCCGCCAACAGCCAGCGTCCGATCCGCACGAAGTCGGCGCCGTGCTCTTCGTGCAAGGCATGCTCGATGGTCACGAAGTGGCCGCCGATCGCCAGCGCGTACAGCGCCACCGGCCCTGTCTCGCCTTCGAGGTTGCGCACCATCAGGTAGGCCATTAGCACCACATAGGCCGCGAAGCCGGCCAGATGGATCCAGAACCCGCGCCGATCGTCGTGTGCTCCGGTGTCCCCGTGCGCGTGCCGGTGCGGTGCGCCGGGCTCGTCGCGCGGCGTCGCTCGGCGCGGACGCAGCTGTACCTTCAGATGGTCCAGTCCATAGAAGCCGATGAATCCGACCAGCGCGACGATGTAGATGGAGAGGCCTTCGAAACGCAGCGGCATGCTCGCCGCGTCGAGCATCGCTTCGCGTGCACTGTGCAACTCGGGCATCAGGTGCACGAAGACGTAAGCCGCCGACATGCCCGCGCTGAACGAAACGATGCTGCGGCGGTCGCGGACCAGTCGGCGCAGGGGGTGCAGGCCGCCGCCGAAGGCGAAGACCAATGCGAACAGCAGCGCAGCCAGCCCGGTCTGGGCCAGCGCGACATCGTCGAGGGCTGCGCTCACAGCAGTCTCGCGATGATCCCGATGAACAGGAAGAGTCCGGTGCCCGACACGATGACCGCCATGGTGAAGGAGGGTCGCCAGGTCGGCAGCGTGATGCGCGTGCGCGCATGCCGCAAGCGCTCCCAATACTCGACGGTTCCCATCACCAGCGCCGCGGTGCCGAGGCCCGTCAGGAACAGGCCGACCGCGCGTGGGCTGTGGTTCATCGCGGCAGCGTCGCCGCCGGCCTGGAACCCCTGCAGGATCTTGTAAAGGGTGAAACCGAAACTGATCATCGACAGGCCAGTCCGCACCCACGCCATCAGCGAGCGGTCGGCCGCCATGATGGTGCGGGTCATGGCCATCGTGGTGCGGTCGGCGGCGAGCTCGTTCGAGCTGCGCTGCGACAACGGGTTCAGCGGGCCTTCGGCGCTGCTCATTTGGCGCTGCCTTGCCGGCCCGCGCCGGCCAGGCGCGTTACCAAGCCACGCACGATCAGGTAGGGAATGATCGCGAGCAGCAGTGCCACGATCAACACTTCGCCGGGATACACGAAGCGCGCGACGATGATCTGGTAGACCACGTCGAGCACCATCGCGAGCAGGAAGACCTTGCCGACGCTCTTCCAGCCGTCGCGCAACATCTCGGCGCGGTGCGTGGGATCGCTCAGCAGGCTCCAGAAGTAGGGCGGCCTGCCGAGACGGGCGTCCTTGAGGCCCGCGATCACGGCGAAGGCGATCGCCATCGCCGGCTGCAGCAGCAGCCTGAACTTCATCGGGCCGCTGACCCGGTCACCCAGGTTCGCCGCGATCCGCATCAGGATGTCTTCCATCGCCAGTTCCCCTGTGTGTGGCCCACGGCGGGCGGGCACGCGGTTGCGCAACCGCGCGGGTGGGCGGGATATGCGCCGTGCGCAACCTCGCTTCGGTTCTGATGTTGGGCTGCGCGGCCGGGTTCGGGCTATGGGACCTTGGGCGCACTGCGGCTGCGACGCAGACGTGTGCCGCGGGCCTCGGCGCGGCTTGCAATGCGCCGTGGCGGCTGGCATACCTGCAGCCCGGGCGGAAGCGGGGGTGGGGCGTGGACACCGCAGGCGCGACGGTTTTCATCATCGATGATGATGCGGAGGTCCGCGGTGGCCTCGGTCGACTGCTGCGCTCCGACGGCTGGTCGGTGGTCGAGTTCGGCGCCGCGCAGGACTTCCTCGACCGGCTGCCCGTGCGCGGCGTGGGCTGCATCCTGCTCGACGTGATGATGCCTGGCATGAGTGGGCCTGAGCTGCATGAACGGCTCGCCCGACTGGGCCTGCAGATGCCGGTGGTCTACCTGACCGGGCAGGGCAGCGTGCCGGTGAGCGTACGGGCGATGAAGCTCGGTGCCGTGGACTTCCTCGAGAAGCCGATCGATGCCGACCGGTTGCTGTCGACCATCGCGTTGGCGATCGCGCGCAGTCGCGAAGAAAACGAGCGGCATCACCGCCATGCCGGCCTGCGCCAGCGCGTCGATTCGCTGTCGGCCCGTGAGCGCGAGGTGATGAACCACGTGATCGCCGGGCGCCTGAACAAGCAGATCGCCGCGGACCTCGGCATCGCCGAGAAGACGGTCAAGGTGCATCGTGGCCGGGTCATGGCCAAGGTTGGGGTGCGCAGGGTCGCCGAGCTGGTGCATCTGTGCGACGAGCTCGGCATCGTGCAGGCAGGCCACGGCTCGACCGCCTGACCGCGCGAACGTGCGGCCACATGCGCTGCCCTCGATCGTGGGGCGGCCGGTGTCCAGCGGGTCGCCCCCGATCAGCGTCGAATGACCGCTGATGGGATCAAGGTCCCATTCGTTTGGCGAGCCGCAGGGACTAGTTTGTTTGTCGCCACCGGCTACGGCCTGTCTTGCGACAAGGACTTCTGCGATGCCACTTGGTCCCGAGCTGCGGTCCCGCTCTTCGATGCCGGGTCAGGCCCATCCGGCAGCCCCGCCATGATGGCTCGCATGAGCCCGCTGGTGGTCTACATCGTCGATGACGAAGACGCGGTGCGCGACGGCCTTGCACGCCTGCTGCGCTCCGCCGGCATGGATCCTCGCCCTTTTGCCACCGCGGAGGGTTTCCTGGCCGCGGTCTCCGATACTGAGCGTGGCTGCGTGCTGCTGGACATCACCATGCCGCTGATGACCGGCCCGCAGGTGCAGCAGTGTCTGAACGATCGCAAGATCGCGCTGCCGGTGATTACCGTCTCGGCCCGCAACGACGCGCTGACGCGGGCGTGGACCCGCGACCTCGGCGCGCGCATGTTCCTGCGCAAGCCCGTGGACGACCAGGCCCTGCTCGACGCCATCAACTGGGTCTGTCACGGCGCATGAGCGGGCGCGCCGACCGGCATCTCCGCTGTCCCGGCGCTTTGGCGCGTGCAGCCTGCATGGCCTAGACTGCGGTCGAAACACCGGAGCCTGGCCACACATCCCATGTTGCAGTGGACCGACATCGTCTGGCTGGCGCTGGCTGGCGCCTGCGCCATGCTTGGCCTGCTGCACCTGTACATCGGCTTGCGCCATCGCATCCAGCGCTCGCACCTGCTGCTCGCCGCCGCGTTGTTCTCGGTGGGTGCGTTCGCCGGTCTCGAGCTGATGCTGATGCGGGCGACGTCGGTCGAAGGCTTCGCCACCGCGGCGCGCTGGCTGCACGTGCCGATGTTCACCATGACCGTGTCGCTGGTGCTGTTCATGCACTTTAGCTTCCGGCTCGGACACTGGTGGTTGGGCGCGCTGGCCTGCCTCGTCCGTGGCGCCAGCTTGGTGGCCGACTTCACCACCGGCGTGAACCTCAACTTCATCGAGATCAACGCGCTGGAGCAATTGCCGTTGGGGTTCGGCGCCAACATCAGCGTGGCGTCGGGGACGCTCAACCCGTGGATGCTGCTGGGCCAACTGGGACTGCTGCTGACGGCGGCTTACGCCGTCGACGTGGGGATCGCGGCCTTTCGCTTGGGTGGGGGTGAGCGGCGCGACAGCGCGGTCCGCCTGTCCATCGCAGTCGCGACAGGCTATCTGCTCGGCGGTGCGGCTTATGCCTACGCCTTGCCGGTCGGCGGCATCGCCGTCGCCACGGCCCCGCTGTTCTTCGGCGTCGCCCTCGCGCTGAGTTACGAACTCGGCGGCGAGGTGCTGCGCACGGCGCACCTGTCGGACCGCTTGAACGCAATCAGGTCCGACCTGCACGAGAGCGAGGCACGATTGGATTTCGCACAGCAGACAGTCGGCATCGGTTTCTGGAGCTGGGACTTCGCGCGCGACCGCCTGTGGTTGTCGGAGTCAGCGCGGCAGATCCTCGGCATCCGCTCCGCCGACGCACTGGACCGTCAGGACATCGTTGCGCGAATCCCCGCGGAAGACCGCCCCGCGGTGCTGTTAGCCCTCGAAAGGACCCGGCGCGGCGGAGGGCCGCTCATCACCCAATGCCGCATCCGGCACCCCGCTGGCGGGCAGCAATGGTTATCGCTGAGCGGTCGGATGAAGCCTGAAAGCGCATCGTCCGGCGGGATGCACGGCGTGCTCATCGACGTTTCCGCGCTGCACCACGCCGCGGATCAGTTCCGCCTGATGTTCGCCGGTTCTCCCGTCGCGATGCTGATGTCCGACGTGGAGGGCCGCATCATGCTGGCCAACCCGCAATCGGAAGCATTGTTCGGATACACGACGGACGAGTTGCAGAAGATGCACATCGAAGACCTGGTGCCGCAAGCGAAGCGCACCGGGCACCGCGGCCTGCGCGCGGCCTTCATGGGTGCCGCAGCCCAGCGCAGGATGCAGCCGCGGCAGGAAGTGCAGGGCATACGCAAGGACGGCAGCAGCGTTCCGATCGAGGTCTCGCTCAATCCGATCCAGCGCGAGTCGAGCCTGCTGGTTCTGGCGGCGGTCATCGACCTCAGTGAGCGCCAGCGGCTGGAACGCGAGTCCGCGCTGCAGCGCGAGGAACTGGCCCATCTCGCGCGCGTCGCCATGCTGTCGGAACTGTCCGGGTCGCTGGCGCATGAACTGAACCAGCCGCTGACCGCGGTCTTGAGTAATGCGCAGGCGGCCCTGCGCTTCCTCGACCATCGCCCGCCGAACCTCGTCGAAGTGCGTGAGGCGCTGGTCAACGTGGTCGACAGCGACAAGCGCGCGGGTGAGGTGATCCGGCGCCTGCGCGCGATGCTGCGCAAGGACCCGCCCAGCTTCATCCTGCTGGACATCAACGAAGTCGTGCGAGACGTGCTGCGCATCGTGCGCAGCGACCTGCTCAACCGGCATGTCGCGATCGTCGAGGATTACGCCGCCGACCTGCCGTTGGTGTCGGGCGATCGCGTGCAGCTGCAGCAGGTGCTGATGAACCTGATGATGAACGCCAGTGACGCCATGCAGGGCGTGGAAGGCGACCGGCAGCTGACGCTTTGCACGCTGCGCAGCGAGGATGGCGTGGAGGTGCGCGTGCAGGATGTCGGCACCGGCATCCCGGTCGAGGACCTCGAGCGCATCTTCATCCCCTTCGTGAGCAGCAAGAAGGACGGCATGGGCCTCGGGCTGGCGGTGTGCCGGACCCTCGTCGAGGCGCACCGCGGCAGGCTTTGGGCTAGCAACGCCGAAGGATGCGGTGCCATCGTGCATCTGTGGCTGCCGGCAGGCGACCCGGCTTGATCCGGGCGGGCAGGCCACGCCCGCGGCTTGAAACGCCATCGACGCAGCGAGTTGCGTCCGGCGTCATAATGCGCGCCGTCCCTGCGCCTCCCCCGTCCCCATGCTCAT
Organism: Lysobacteraceae bacterium; assembly: GCA_021299185.1. Classification (GTDB taxonomy): domain Bacteria; phylum Pseudomonadota; class Gammaproteobacteria; order Xanthomonadales; family Ahniellaceae; genus UBA4656. Next base: position 19,210 of record JAJTHZ010000146.1, read on the forward strand.
CCACAAGATCTTCCAGGTCGAGGCCGCGCATCGCTTGCCGAACGTGCCGCCCGGCCACAAGTGCGCGCGCCTGCACGGGCATTCCTTCCGTATCGAGGTCCACGTCGAAGGCGAGCCCGGACCGCACAGCGGCTGGGTGATGGACTTCGCCGACATCAAGGCGGCGTTCCAGCCGATCCATGACCGGATCGACCACCATTACCTCAACGACATCGAGGGGCTGGACAATCCCACCAGCGAGATCCTCGCGATCTGGATCTGGCGCCAGCTCAAGCCGGCCTTGCCGCAACTGTCGCGGATCGTGGTGCACGAGACCTGCACCAGCGGGGCGACCTACGCGGGGCCCTGAGTCCGCGCCTCCCGGCGGACCGCCACCGCGACTGGTGCGTTGCGACATCGCGGGCAATCCGAAGCGCCAGATATCGCGTGCATCTCATTGGTTTGAATGGCTTTTGCCTTTGAATCGGGCGTGATGTTGCGCTGCAACAATCGCGGGCGTATAGTGCGCCCACTCACCCGCAAACCCTTGGAGGGGTCGCCATCATGATCGAGCAGTTCAACGCCCAGCAGTTCGTCGCCTTCGGCAAGCAGTTCACCGACAGCGCGCTCAAGGCCCATGGCCTCGCGATCGCCGGTTTCGAGCGCACCATGGACCTGCAGTTCAAGCACTTCGAGAGCCAGGTCAACGCCGCGGTCGAGTTCTTCAACGAAGCGGTCGAAGCGCGCGACGCCGACAGCGCCCGCGCCCTGCTGCCGAAGACCGTCGCCCTGCTCAAGGACACGGCCGAGAAGAACTACGCCACCTCGCAGGAACTGATGGGCCTCACCGTCAAGACCAGCGAAGCGATCGGCGACGTGTTCAAGTCGAGCTTCGAAGCCGTCAATGCGCCGGTCGCGAAACCGGCTGCCCGCAAGGCCAAGTAAGCGCCGTTCCAGCGGCGCCGGCCGGTCACCCCTCCCCGACCGCCCGGCAGCCTGAAGGCCGGCAGGCGCAAGCCTGCCGGCCTTCTTCTTTCCAGCGGTCCGCGGCGCTCAGTCGCTGGCGAGGCGGCGGAACCCGTCGCGGGTCAGGTTTTCAGGTTCCCCACCGGTCACCGCCACGTTGTCCTCGATGCGGATGCCGCCATAGGGCGCGAGCCGCTCGATCTTCGACCAGTCGATCGCGCGCGAATGCGCGCCCTCGCGCAGCGGCGCGAGCCGCGCGACGCCGAACCCCGCCGGCGACCCATCGAGCACGCTGTCAGCAGCACCGACCTACACCCGCCACGCGCCCCAGCGTACGCTGCTGTACGCCCTGGTGCAGGCGCACTACCCCGACTTCCTCGCGCAGCTCGCGGCC
>JAJTHZ010000018.1 GCA_021299185.1 Lysobacteraceae bacterium
CGCTTCGCGCGGCCGGAACGCGGCTGGGTGCCGCTCGACGTGCTGGCGCGCGTCGGCGTCGATCGCACGGGCGCGACTTCGTCGGCGCCGGTCGCACGCGCGCTGCTGGGCGCATTGCGCGGCGTGCTCGACGAGGCGCCGCGCGCCGGCCTGCGCGGCATCGACGGCGCGCGCGTGGCCGCGGCGCGCGCCTGGGCATCACGCATGGCCTCGGCCGCGCCCGCGCTGGTGGATGGTCGGCTTGCCGCGCCGCGCGTGCCGCTGGTGTTCGCGCTGTGGCGTGTCGGACGGCGCCGCTGATCGCGTCACGCGATCGATACGCCGCATGCACGCGATCGCAACGACCGGGCGTCGCGCGCGCCCATTGACAGTGGATGCACGGGACCCCACCTAACGTGACGACTCCGAATCCGCCCGCCGACGGTGCGGGCGCAATCTCCGAACAGGAACTCGATCCGATGGGCATCCTCCCCAACGCCGCGCGCGTCATGCCGGACATCGCCAAGGAAGCGCGCGCGCAGGTCGCGGGTCGCCTCGACTGGGTCGGCATGGACGACATCGAAGTGCCGGTCTCGCTGCCGCTGGCCGATGGCCGCGTGTCCACCGCGCCCGCACGCGTGTCCGCCTTCGTCGACCTGCAGCGGCCGGAAGTGCGCGGCATCCACATGTCGCGCCTCTACCTGCACGTGGACCGCGCGCTGGGCGAGCAGCCGCTGACGCCGGGCTCGGTGCGCGCGCTGCTGTCGGAGTTCCTCGCCTCGCATCGCGACCTGTCGCGGCGCGCGATGGTGCGGATCGCCTTCGACCACCTCGTGCGGCGCCCGGCGCTGGTGTCGGGCAACACCGGGTGGAAGGCTTACCCGATCGCGATCCGCGGGCTCGTCGAGGACGGGCGCGTGGACCTCGAGCTCGCCTTCCAGGTCGCCTACTCCAGCACCTGTCCGTGCTCGGCGGCGCTGGCGCGGCAGTTGATCCAGGAGAAGTTCCTCAGCGACTTCCCGGCCGAGGAAGCGCTCGACCATGCGCGCGTGCTGGACTGGCTGGGCAGCGAGGAGGGCATCGTCGCCACCCCGCACAGCCAGCGCAGCACCGGCGAGGTGCGCGTGCGCCTCGACGCGTGGCGCGACGCCTTCCCGATCATCGAACTGATCGACGTCGTCGAGGGCGCGCTGAAGACGCCGGTGCAGGCCGCGGTCAAGCGCGAGGACGAGCAGGCCTTCGCGCGCCTCAACGGCGCCAACCTGATGTTCTGCGAGGACGCGGCGCGCCGCATCCAGGCCGCGCTCGAGGCCGCGCCGGGCGTGCTGGATTTCTGGACCCGCGTGTCGCACCACGAGAGCCTGCACCCGCACGACGCGGTCGCGGTGGCGACCAAGGGCGTCGCCGGCGGCTACGCGCCGGGCGCCTCGTTCGGGCCGATCAAGGGCTGATCGGCCGGGCCTGGAGTGCCAACCGGCGGGTCGCGCGCCCGCCGTGCCCCGACTAGCGCCCTGGTTCCGGCAACAGCAGCGCGGGGTCGATCCGCACGTCGAACCAGTTCATGCCCCAGTGCAGATGCGGGCCACTGGCGCGGCCTGTCGCGCCAACCGCGCCCAGCGGGTCGCCGCGCGCCACCCGTTGACCCACCACGACATCGATGCGGCTCAGGTGGATGAAGACGCTGCTCACCCCGTGGCCATGGTCGAGCAGCACGGTGCCGCCGGTGAGATAGAGGTCCGGGTCGGCGAAGGTCACCACGCCTGCGGCCGGAGCGACGAAGGGCGTGCCGGTCGCTGCCGCGATGTCCAGCCCGTAGTGCGGGTCCTTCGGCACGCCGTTGAGGATGCGCTGGCTGCCGTAGACGCCGCTGGTGCGGCCGGCGAGCGGGCGCACGAACGGGCCGCGCCAGTCGTCCCGATCGTCGTCCAGCAGCCGCGCGCGCGCGACCTGTGCCTGCTCGGCCTGGATGCGTGCGGCGATCGCCGGCGGTGGATCGACCGTCGAGGGCGGCACGCCGTCGACGCGCTCGATGCGCCATTCGCGCGCGCCGACGGGAACAGCGGTGTGGTGCAGTCGATCCGCGGCCCGGCCCGTCGAGACGCTGATCCGTGGCGGCGCGTCGCGTCCGACGCCGAACACGAACGCCCCGTCCGCGGCGACCCGCAGGCTGCGCCCGGCCACCTGCACCTGGCAGCCCGGCGCCACGCGTCCTTGCACGAGGCTGCCCTGCACGATGCCCTCGGGCAGCGTGGGCGCGCAATCGCCGGCGGCCGCCGCCAGCGCGATCGCCGCCAGCCAGGGCGGCATCATGCTTGCCTGTCCTGCGACTCGCCCGGCGCGACATTGCGCCGCCAGGGACGAGGTGGCCAGCGGTCGGGCACCGGATCCAGGCCGCCATCGCACAGCGGCTGGCAGCGCGCGATGCGGAACGCCGCCAGCAGGCCGCCGCGCAGCACGCCGAAGCGCACCACGGCATCGGTGGCATAGGCCGAGCAGGATGGATGGAAGCGGCAGCGCTGGCCGAGCAGCGGGCTCAGCACGGCGCGATACACGCGCAGCAGGCCGAGCACGGCTCGCTGCACTGCGGTAAGGGTGGTGGGCTCGGGACCGGGCTGCATCGGAGGGGCCGCGGTTGCCGGCGTAGGGGGAGTAGGCTATAAGACTCGGCTGTCGTGCCTCAACCGGTGGCCCGGCGGCTGCCGATTAGGGCGCGGCGTCCACGCTGCCCTGCAAGGAATCCCACATCGCCATGGCGAAGAAGGCCCCTCCGAAGAAAGCGTCCAAGCCCGCGCCGCGCCCTGCGAAGGCGAAACCGGCCAAAGCCGCCAAGGCCAAGCCGGCGGGTGCCCTGAAGAAGATCGCCAGCGCCGTGGTCGGTCGCGCCAAGGCCGCGCTGGCGGGCAAGGCGAAGCCGGCTGCGAAGCCGAAGCCCGCCCCGAAGCTGGCGCCGAAGCCCGCCGCGAAGCCCGCACCGAAGGCGCCGGCAGCGAAGCCGGTGGCCGCCCCGGCCGCCAAGGCTGCGCCGGTCGTCGCCAAGCCCGCAGCGCCGGCGAAGCCCGCAGCCCCGGCGAAGCCCGCGGCGCCGGCCAAGCCGACGCCGACCGTCCCGGTCGCCGCCGCGCCGCGGCCTGTCGCCGCGGCGTCGCGCCCCGGCGCGGTCGCCGTCGCGGTCGCGGTCACCAAGCCCAAGGTCGGCCCGAAGGCCGCGCCGCGCAAGGCCGCCCCGATCGTGGTCGCCGGTGACGAACGCGTGCGTCCGGAACTGCCGCAGGGCTATCGCCCGGGCCCCGGCGAGCCCTACATGAGCCCGATGCACCTCGAGTACTTCCGCCAGAAGCTGCTCAACTGGCGGGTCGAACTGGTCGAGGAATCGAAGCAGACCATCGACAACCTGCGCGAGGAAGTGCGCGACGTCGGCGACGAGGCCGAGCGCGCCACCCGCGAGACCGAGAACTCGCTGGAACTGCGCACCCGCGACCGCTACCGCAAGCTGATCTCGAAGATCGACAAGGCGCTCAAGCGGATCGAGGACGGCGAGTACGGCTACTGCGAGGAGACCGGCGAGGAGATCGGCATCGAGCGCCTCGAGGCGCGTCCGATCGCCACCCTGTGCCTGGATGCGCAGGAGCGCTGGGAGCACCGGCAGCGGCAGATGGGCGACTGATCGTCCATCGCGCTGGTGCGTGCTTGCGAAGCCCCGCATCCGCGGGGCTTCGCATTTTCGGGCCTGCCATGCAGGCGCGCTGCGCGACCGCCACCTGTCGATCTCTCCGCGGTCGTCCTGCACCCAGGCGCGTCTGTAGGAGCGCTGCGTGCAGCGCGACCGTCACGTATCGGTCTTGCCTTGGGCGTCTCGAGTGCGGGATTACGTTGTTGTCGCTTGCACTGACCCAAGCGCCTCGCATGCAAGCCGACAGCCGCGAGACCGACAGGTGGCGGTCGCGCTGCACGCAGCGCTCCTGCAGCCGGCGGCGGTACGACGCGCTCAGTCGCTAGCGGCGAGAGAACGACCTCTCACGCAGGATGCGGGGCGACGGCGCGGAAGGTGACGGTGGCGCCGCACGCGGCGCTCCTGCGTGCGAGCCCATGTTCGTGCGCGCCAGGGCGCAACCGCACAGCCCGGTCGTTTCGGTCGCGCGCCGCAGCCCGGCGCGCCGGCGCCTCAGCCGATCCGGTCCCAACCGCCCTTTGGTTTGAAGCGCGGCCCGTACTTCGCGGCCAGCGCCTCCAGGCGTCCGCGCACGACGTCGACGCCCGTTTCGCGGACGTACTGGATGGGACCGCCACGGAACGGGGCGAAGCCGGTACCGAAGATCACGCCGGCATCCAGCAGGTCGGCACTGTCGACCACGCCGTCGCCGAGGCAGGCGACGGCCTCGTTGACCATCGGCAGCACGAGGCGCTCGGCGAGGTCGGCCGGCGGCACGTAGTCCTTCGGCACCTCCGGCTTGACCGGCTTGCCGTCCTTCCAGGCGTAGAGGCCCTGGCCGTCCTTCTTGCCGCGGCGGCCGGGCTCGACCGAGCCGTCGAGTCCCTTCGGCAGGTCGAGGCCGAGGAAGGGCGCGAGGATGCGGCCCACCGACGCGGCGACGTCCAGGCCCACGGTGTCGATCAGTTCGATCGGGCCCATCGGCATGCCGAACGACTTCGCCGCGCGGTCGATCGCGGCACCGGGCACGCCCTCGGCCCACGCCGTGGCAGCCTCCAGCATGTAGGGCATCAGGATGCGGTTGACGAGGAAGCCGGGGGTGGGCGCCACCACCACCGGCAACTTGTCGATGCCGCGCACGAAGCCGGCGAGGCGCTTGGCGGCCCCCGGCGCGAGCGCATCGTGGCGCACGATCTCCACCAGCGGCATCTGCGCCACCGGGTTGAAGTAGTGCAGGCCGGCGAAGCGCGACGGGTCCGCCAGCTTGCCGCGCAGCACGTCGAGCGGGATCGACGAGGTGTTGCTGACCAGCAGCGCGCCGGGTTTCAGGCGTGGTTCGATCGACGCGTACAGCGCCTGCTTGGCCTCGGCGTTCTCGAAGATCGCCTCGATCACCAGGTCGGCGTCGGGCACGCGCGCGCCCTCGACGTCGGCGACCAGCCGCGCGCGCACCGGGGCGATGCGGTCCTCGGTCTTGAGCTTCTTCGCGAACAGTTCCTGCGCCCGATCCAGCGCCGGCTGCACGAACTTCATCTCGCGGTCCTGCAGGCTGACCTCGAAGCCCTGCAGCGCGCACCAGGCCGCGATGTCGCCGCCCATCACGCCGGCGCCGACCACGTGCACGCGGGCGATCCCGTGGCCGTCCTTCGCGCCCTGCGCCTTGAGCGCCTCCTGCAGGAAGTACACGCGCACCAGGTTCTGCGCGGTCGGGGTGGCGGCGAGTTTTTCCACCGCGCGCGGTTCGGCGCGCAGCATGCCGCGTACGCTGCCGCCGTGCCTGCGCCACAGGTCGATCATCGCGAACGGCGCGGGGTAGTGCTTCGGGTTGGCCTTGCGCGCGACCTGCTTGCGGATCGTCGGCGCCAGCACCTGGCGCGCCGGCCACAGGTTGGTCGCCCAGGCCAGCAGACGCTGCTTCGCCGGGCGCGGCGCGCGGCGCGCGAGGAGTTTCTTCGCGGTGTCGAGCAGCGCCGCCTCGTCGCAGACCGCGTCGACCAGGCCGATCGCGCGCGCCGCCGAGGCCGACAGGGCGCGGCCGGTGAGCATCATGTCGAACGCCGCCGGCGCGCCGACCAGGTGCGGCAGGCGGGCGGAGCCGCCCCAGCCGGGCTGGATGCCGAGCATCACCTCGGGCAGGCCGATGCGGGTCCTGGGGTCGTTGCTGGCCACCCGCCAGCGGCAGGCCAGCGAGATCTCGGTGCCGCCGCCCATGCAGGCGCCGTGGATGGCCGACACGGTCGGGCAGGGCAGGGCGGCGAGGCGGTCGAACGCGCGATGGCCGCGCAGGATCGCGTCCTGCACCTGGCCCTTGCGCGCGAACTGCTCGAACTCGCGCAGGTCGGCGCCGACCACGAAACTGCCGGGCTTGCCCGAGCGCAGCACGAGCCCCTTGGGCGGCTCGATCGCGACCCGTTCGAGCAGCGCGGAGAGCTCGTCCAGCACCTCGCGCCCCAGGCTGTTGGCGGACGCCCCGTCACGGTCGATGGTGAGCACCAGGATGCGGTCGGCGCCCAACTCGGGCCGCCAGTGCTTGAAGCGCAGTCCTTCGAACATGGGGGGTCAATGGCCGGACAACTCGGGGCCGGAAAGACTATCATCCGCGCGAAGAGGGGGTCCCGCACCGCGTACGGTCGGGCCAGCCCGGGAACCCAGGTGGACAAAGCCAGCGCCAGCAGCACGCCCGAACAGGGCCCGGTGTTCGTCACCCCGCAGCTGTTCGAGCGGATCGTCGCCTCGCCGCGCGCGCTGGTGGCGATCGACACCCCGCGCGGTGCCGAGGTGCTGGCGCAGTTCAAGCACTTCGCGGTGCGCAGCGGCAATTCCATCTATGCCTGGAGCGAAGACGGCGGCATCGCCAGCCTGCGCGAAGGCGGGGTGTCGGTGCCGGGCAGCGCGCGCCTGCCGGAAGCGCTGCGCTTCATCCAGTCGAGCCCGCAGTTCGGCGTCTACCTGTTCCACGAACTGGCCGCGGCGCTGCGGTTTTCGCCGACGCGCGCGCAGGTGCTGTCCCTGCTGCGCCAGATCGGGCGCGGCCGCAACGCCGGCGCCAACGTGCGCAAGGTGGTGCTGATCGATGCCCGCGTGAGCTTCTCCGAAGGCGTCGACGACCTGATGGAGCGCTTCACCGACGATCCCGGCGGCGGCCGCCGGCTGCGCCTGCGCGACGGGCGCTGGGTGGTGCGGTGACGCGGCGCCTGATCCGCGGCTCGGTGCTGGTCGTGGTGCTGAACCGCGAGGATCGTCGCGCGCTGTTCGAGACACTCGACGGCTACGAGTTCGACGCCATCTACACCGCCAAGGACTTCGCGCAGGCGCACGCCTTCCTCGCCCAGGCCCCGCGCCTGGACGCCGTGCTGCTGGAGTTCCAGGGCGAGGCCGTCGAGGCGGTGGCGTTCTGCAAGGCCCTGCGCGGGTCGGGCAGCGCGGCGCCGGTGGTCGGCGTGGCCACGGCCGCCGACCTCGCCACGCGCTGGCGCATCGAGGACGAGCCGGACGTGGTGGCGGACTGGCTGCGCAGCCCGGTGCTCGGCCAGGAGGCCTTGCACCGCCTGCAGCGCGTGCTCGCGGCAGGCAAGCCGGCCTTCGATCCCCGGCGCACGGGCGAGCGCCCGCTGGTGTTGGGCGGCGGCGACCCGGCGGTCCACGACGCGGCGGACGAACTCGGCATCGCCTTCGAGCAGCACCCCGACGAGTTGGTCCTGTCGGATCTGGACAGTGGCCGCATCGTCGACGCCAACCCGGTGTTCTGCCGTCGCAGCGGGATTGCGCGCGAGCAGGCGGTGGGCCGCTCGATCGACGGCATCGACCTCACGCACGACCCCGCCGCGCGCCATTCGCTGCGGCAGGCGCTGCGGCGGACCGGCGCGGTGCGCTTCCGCTGCGACAAGCCGGACGCCTCCGGGCGACCCTACCTGGTCGACGTCGCCGCGCAGATGGTCGACACGCCGCGCGGCCGCTTCGTCCTGTCCACCCTGCGGGAGTTGCCCGGCGAGCGCGCGCTGCACGATGCGCTGCAGGCCGCCGCCGCGCTCGGCCGCCCCTCGGGCAGCCCCGGCGAAGGCGTGGTCGAGGCCCTCGTGGCCTGGCTCGACGCCGACGCGATCTGGGTGGTCGAGCGCGCGGACGCGACCTCCGACGTGGAGTCGGTCCTGCACCAGCATGGCGAGGCCAACCTGCCGGAGGGGTTCTTCCCCGACGTGTTCCGGCGCCTGCGCGGCGGCGAGCCGCTGGTGCACGCGGAGAACGCGGCGCTGTCCCTCGGGCGCGACCGCCCGGCGGGACTGGCCGGCTTCGAGGGCTTCGCCGCGGCGCCGATCATCGACCAGCGACTGGCGCAGACCGGCGCGGTGGTCGCCTGCCGGCGCCGGCCGTTCGTGGCGCAGGGCCTGCGCGAGGTGATGGAGGTGGCCGCGGCGCGCCTCGGCCTCGAGATGGAGCTCGAGCACACACGGGCGCTGGGCCGCGCGCAGGGGCTGCAGGATTCGCTCACCGGCATGCCCAACCGGCTGCTGTTCAACGACCGGCTCGACACCACCATCAAGGAAGCGCATCGCACCGGCGAGATGTTCGCCGTGCTGTTCGTCGACCTCGACCGCTTCAAGAACATCAACGACAGCCTCGGCCACGGGGTCGGCGACGAGGTGCTGATGGTCGTCGCGCGCCGCCTGCGCGCCAGCGTGCGCGCTTCCGACACCGTCGCGCGCTACGCCGGCGACGAATTCACCCTGATCCTGCGCCACATCGTGCAGCGCGACGACGTGCTGCGCATCGCGGAGAAGATCTGCCGCGTGCTGGAGTCGCCGCTGCCGCTGGACGACGGGCGCGAGCTGCACATCACGGCCAGCATCGGCATCAGTTTATATCCCGACGACGCCGCCAGCGCCGACAAGATGCTGCAGCACGCCGACGTGGCGATGTACAGCGCCAAGGGCATGGGTCGCAACACCTTCCAGACCTACGTCGCGGTGCCCGAGGAATCGCACCAGCAGCGCCTCGCGCTGGAGGCGAAGCTGCGCCAGGCCGAGCGCAACAACGAGTTGCGCGTGTATTACCAGCCGCAGATCGCCGCCGACAGCGAGGACGTGGTCGGCATGGAGGCTCTGATCCGCTGGGAGCACCCCGAACTGGGCATGATCAGCCCCGGGTTCTTCATCCCGCTGGCCGAGGAAACCGGGCTGATCGTGTCGATCGGCGAGTGGGTGCTGCGCCAGGCCTGCGCCGACACGCGGCGCTGGCAGGACCGCTTCGGGATGCCGCTGCGGATCAGCGTCAACCTCTCGGCGCTGCAGCTGCGCCAGCCCAATCTCGCCGAGGTGGTGCGCCGCGCGGTCACCGACACCGGGCTCGATCCCAAGACCCTCGAACTGGAGGTCACCGAGAGCATCAGCGTGAAGTCGATCCCGAACCTGATGGAGACCCTGCAGTCGCTGCGCGAACTCGGGGTCTCGATCGCGATCGACGACTTCGGCACCGGGCAGTCCTCGCTGGACTACATCCGGCGTTTCCCGGCCGACCGGATCAAGATCGACCAGGTGTTCGTGCGCAACATCGGCGTCGATCCCGACGACGAGGCGATCGTGCGCGCCACCATCCACATGGCGCACAACCTCAACCTCAGCGTGGTCGCCGAGGGCGTGGAGTACGAGGAGCACTTCGCCTTCCTGCGCGAGCACGGCTGCGAGGAACTGCAGGGCTATCTGTTCTGCCGCCCGCTGGCACCGGCCTCGTTCGAGAACCTGCTCGCCGAGCGCGAGCGCCTGCTGGCCGCAGGCGCGGCCGCGGGCGGGCAGTGAACTTCCGTCGCGGAGCACGGTCCGAGAGCAGCGACCCGGCGCCCGCCGCGGCGGCCGGCGACGGCGCCGTGACGCGCGCGACGGGCGCCTGCCTGCCGGCCGGCCGGCGGGGGAATGGCCGGACCCGGGGATGAGCGAGAACGAGATCGACCAGGCGCTGGTCCTGCGGGTGCAGGCCGGCGAGCGGCGGGCCTTCGACCTGCTGGTGCGCAAGTACCAGCACAAGGTGGTGGGCATCGTCTCGCGCTACATCGGCGACTGGGCCGAGTGCCAGGACGTGGCGCAGGAGGCCTTCATCCGCGCCTACCGGGCGCTCGGGAACTTTCGCGGCGAAAGCGCGTTCTATACGTGGCTTTACAAGATCGCCACCAACACGGCGAAGAACTGGCTGGTGTCGCAGGGACGCCGCCCGCCCACCGACGACGTACCGGTGGACGACGCGGTCCACCTCGACGCCGCGGTCAGGCTCAAGGACGGCTCGACGCCGGAACGGGAACTGCTGCGCCAGGAGATCGAGGCCGCCGTGACGGCCGCGGTCGACGGGCTGCCGGAGGAACTGAAGCTGGCGATCACCCTGCGCGAGGTCGACGGGCTGAGCTACGAGGAGATCGCCGAGTCCATGAACTGCCCGATCGGCACCGTCCGCTCCCGCATCTTCCGCGCCCGCGACGCCATCGACCAACGCATCCGCCCCCTGTTGAACGACACGGAATCCGAATGAGCAACGAGCCCAGCCTCCGCGAGCAACTCTCGGCCCTGGCCGACGGCGAACTCGCCCCCGACCAGGCGCGTTTCCTGCTGCGGCGGATCGACGCCGAACCGGCGCTGGCCGCCGAATGGCAGCGCCTGCACCTCGCGCGCGCCTGCCTGCGCCGCGAACGCATCGCCTTGCCGGACGTGGGTTTCGCCGACGCGGTGGCGGCACGGATCCGCGCCGAGGCGGCCCCCGCCGCGCTGGGCGGCTGGCGCCGGACCGCACTGGGCGGCGCGATCGCCGCCGGCATGGCGGCGCTGGCCCTGTTCGCAGTCGCCCCGCGCACCGACGTCGCGCCGACCGCGGCCCCGGTGCTGGCCGAGGTCGCCCCGCTCGACACCCGCGACCTCGCCCTGCGCGCCGCGCCCGGCGAACTGCAGCGCGCCAGCGACCGCACCTGGAGCCCACTGCCGGTGGCCGCGCCCTTCGATCTGCGTGTCGAGTCGTATTTCCTGCGCCACGGCGGCGCGGCCACGGCCGCCCCGCGCGGCGGCTTCGTGCCCTACGTCAATGTGGTGGCGACTCCGGCCGCCGCGCCGCCCATCCCCCTGCGCGACCCGCAGTCCCAGGGCGAAGCCGCGCGTCGATGACCGCCGGCGCCCTGCGCCGCGCCGGCGCGCTGCTGGCGCTGCTGGCTTCCGCGGCCTGCCTCGCGCAGGAGCCGCAGCCGGCGGAACTGCTGGAGCGCATGTCGCGCTCCCTGCAGTCGCTGGAGTACGAAGGCGTCTTCGTCTACGTGCACGAGGGCCGCGTCGACGCGGTGCAGGTGACGCGGACGCAGTCGCCGTACGGTCCGGTCGACCGCCTGGTGACCTTGAGCGGCGACCGGCGCGAGGTCGTGCGCGAGCGCGGCGAGTTGCGCTGCCTCACGCCGGGCGGCACCGTGACCGCCAGCGCGGGCGAGCGCTTCGCCCTGCTGGCACCGGATCCGGCGGCCGTCGGGCGGCTGCAGGAGTCGTATCGATTCACCATCGCCGGGCGCGACCGCATCGCCGGCTATGACGCCACCGTGATCGACGCCACGCCGGTCGATGCGCTGCGCTACGCCTACCGGCTGTGGCTGGAGCGCGCGAGCGGCATGCTGCTGGCGTCGATGCTGCGCGAGCCCGGCGGCGGCCCGGTCGAGCAACTGGCGTTCACCAGCCTGCGCCTGCGCGAGTCCGGCCTGGTGCCGCTGGACGAGGCCGCGGCGCCCGCGCCCGCCGCCCCGATCGGCTGGCAGGTCGCCGACCTGCCGCCCGGGTTCCGCCTGATTGCCCGTCCGGCGGCGCCCGAAGGCAGCCAGCACCTGCTGTTCTCCGACGGGCTCGCGTCGGTGTCGGTCTACATCGAGCCGCGGGGCGGCGGCCTGTTGGGCGCCGCGCGGCGCGGTGCGACCCACGCCTACGGTCGCGCGCTGGACGATGCGCACGTGGTGGTGGTCGGCGACCTGCCCGCCGCGACCGTGGCCCGGATCGCCGCTTCGGTGCGCCGCGACGGATGAACGGCCCCTTCGTGCGCCGCCTGCGGGTGGTCGAGGTCGCTGCCGACCGCGCCAGCCTCGAGCCCGCGAGCGGCGCCTGCGAAGGCTGCACGGCCTGCAGCGGGCGCTGCCACGGGATCCTGTCCGGGCTGTCGGCGGCGGGTCGGATGCGCATTGCCCGCGACGTCCTGCCGCCCGCGCTGGCGGCGGGCGACGAGGTCCTGCTCGAGTTCGATCCGGGCGCGCTCGCGCGCCGCGGCTGGCGCGTCTACGGTCTGCCGCTGGCCGGCCTGCTGCTCGGTGCATGCGCTTCGGCGTTCGCGCTGCCGGCGGCGGGACCGGCCCGCGACGCCGGCGTCGCGCTCGGTGCGCTGGTCGGCGTCGTGCTGGGTTTCGTCGTCGCCCGCTTGATCGGCGGCACTGCGACCCCACCGTACCGTTTCGCATCCTTCCCATCCCCCCGCAACGCCATCCCGCCATGCGAGCCCAGACCCGAATCCTGAGTGTGCTGCTGATCCTCCTGGCCGCCGCGCTGAGCGCGCCGGCCTTCGCCCAGTTGCCCGACTTCGTGCCGCTGGTCGAGAAGAACACCCCCGCCGTGGTCAACATCACGGCGCGCAAGACCGGCGCGGGTGGCTCGGCGGACGATCCGTCGCAGATCAACCCCGAGGACATGCCCGAGCTGTTCCGCCGCTTCTTCGGCCCCGGCATGCCCGACCCGCACCGCGGGATGACCCCGGAGCGCATTTCCGGCGGTTCCGGCTTCGTGATCAGCGCCGATGGCTACCTGCTGACCAACCACCACGTGGTCGACGGCGCGGACGAGATCACCGTGCGCCTGAAGGACCGCAGCGAGTACACCGCCAAGCTGGTCGGCTCCGACCCGCAGAGCGACGTTGCCCTGCTCAAGATCGACGCCACCGGCCTGCCCACGGTCACGCTCGGCAACTCCGATTCGCTCAAGCCCGGCCAGTGGGTGCTCGCGATCGGCTCGCCGCTGGGGCTCGAGTACAGCGTCGCCGCCGGCATCGTGTCGGCGGTCGGGCGCAGCAACCAGTTCGACAACACCCAGCGCTATGTGCCCTTCATCCAGACCGACGTGGCGATCAACCGCGGCAATTCCGGCGGCCCGCTGATCAACCTCGCCGGCGAGGTGGTGGGCATCAACTCGCAGATCCTGTCCACCAGCGGCGGTTCGATCGGCCTGTCGTTCTCGATCCCGATCAACCTGGTGAAGTCGGTGACCGAGCAGCTGCGCACCAAGGGCCGCGTGTCGCGCGGCGTGCTGGGCGTGGGCATCCAGAACGTCACCCGCGACGTCGCCGAGACCTTCAAGCTGCCGCGCATCGGCGGCGCGGCGGTCAGCAACGTGCAGCCCGATTCCGCGGCCGAGAAGGCCGGGGTGAAGGCCGGCGACATCATCCTGTCCTACAACGGCACCGAGATCGGCGATTCCAGCGAACTGCCGCCGCTGGTCGGCGCCACCGCGCCCGGCACCCGCGCCCGCATCACCGTGTTCCGCGACGGCAAGACGCTGGAACTGCCGGTGGTGGTGGGCGAACTGGAGGAAGGCGAGGCCTCGCCGGCACGGGCCGAGGCACCGGCCGCGGCCTCGCGCAGCGCGCTGGGCCTGGTGGTGCGCGCGCCGACCGCCGAGGAACGCGAGGCGATCGGCGAGCAGGGCGGGGTGGTGGTCGAGCGCGTCGAAGGCGCGGCCGCCCGCCGCGCCGGCCTGCAGCCGGGCGACGTGGTGCTGATGGTCGGCCGCACCCGGGTCGCCTCGGTGGCCGAGTTCGAGGCCGCGGTGAAGGGCATCCCCGCCGACCAGACCGCGCTGCTGCTGGTCCGTCGCGGCGAGGGCAGTTCCTTCATCGGCGTGCGCCCCGAGCCCAAGGGGCGCTGAGCATCGGCGACCCCGGCCGCTCCACGCGGCCGTCACGCCGCCGAAGGCCGTCCGGACCCCGTCCGGGCGGCCTTCGCGCATCCGGCATCCCCGTTTCTGCAATAATCCCGCGCCTTTACCCAAGCCCGGCCGGCACGCGCCGCGGGCGAAGCCTCCGCATGGACCATATCCGCAACTTCTCCATCATCGCCCACGTCGACCACGGCAAGTCGACCCTCGCCGACCGCATCATCCAGATCTGCGGTGGCCTCGAGGAGCGCGAGATGGAGGCCCAGGTCCTCGACTCGAACCCGATCGAGCGCGAGCGCGGGATCACCATCAAGGCGCAGTCGGTCTCGTTGCCCTACACCGCGAAGGACGGCAAGACCTACCAGCTGAACTTCATCGACACGCCCGGCCACGTCGACTTCTCCTACGAAGTCAGCCGCTCGCTGGCCGCCTGCGAGGGCGCGCTGCTGGTGGTGGACGCGGCGCAGGGCGTCGAGGCGCAGTCGGTGGCCAACTGCTACACCGCGGTCGAGATGGGCCTGGAGGTGATCCCGGTCCTGAACAAGATCGACCTGCCGACCGCCGATCCGGAGCGGGTGAAGGAGGAGATCGAAGCCGTGATCGGCATCGACGCCTCCGACGCGGTGGCGATCAGCGCCAAGACCGGCCTCAACGTGCGCGACGTGCTGGAAGCCATCGTGCAGCGCATCCCGCCGCCGAAGCCGCGCGACACCGACCGCCTGCAGGCGCTGATCATCGACTCCTGGTTCGACAACTACCTCGGCGTGGTGTCGCTGGTGCGCGTGATGCAGGGCGAGATCAAGCCGCGCGACAAGATCGTGGTCATGAGCACCGGCCGCACCCACGAGGTGGACCAGGTCGGCGTGTTCACCCCCAAGCGCAAGGTCACCGCGCGGCTCGGCCCGGGCGAAGTGGGCTTCATCTGCGCCTCGATCAAGGACGTGTTCGGCGCCCCGGTGGGCGACACGATCACGCTTGGCAGCGCGCCGGCGGCCGCCGCGCTGCCCGGCTTCCAGGAGATGCAGCCGCGCGTGTTCGCCGGCCTGTTCCCGACCGAGGCCGACGACTATCCGAAACTGCGCGAGGCGCTGGAGAAGCTGCGCCTCAACGACGCCGCCCTGCGCTTCGAGCCGGAGAACTCCGAGGCCATGGGCTTCGGCTTCCGCTGCGGCTTCCTCGGCCTGCTGCACATGGACATCGTGCAGGAGCGCCTGGAACGCGAGTACGACCTCGACCTGATCACCACCGCGCCGACCGTGGTCTACGAGGTACTGACCACCGACGGCGAGATCCTGTCGCTGGACAACCCGGCCAAGCTGCCCAACGTGAGCCGGATCGGCGAGATCCGCGAGCCGATCATCATCGCCAACATCCTGACCCCGCCGGACTACATCGGCGCGGTGATCAAGCTGTGCGAGGAAAAGCGCGGCGTGCAGCGCTCGATCACCTACATGGGCTCGCAGGTGCAGATCTCGTACGAACTGCCGCTGGCCGAGGTGGTGCTGGACTTCTTCGACAAGCTGAAGTCGGCCAGCCGCGGCTATGCCTCGCTGGACTACCACTTCACCCGCTTCGAGGCCGGTCCCTTCGTGCGCCTCGACATGCTGGTCAACGGCGACAAGGTCGACTCGCTGTCGCTGATCGTGCACCGTTCGGCCGCCGACCGGCGCGGGCGCGACCTGGTGGAGAAGATGCGCGAACTGATTCCGCGGCAGATGTTCGACGTGGCGATCCAGGCCGCGATCGGCTCGCAGGTGATCGCCCGCTCCACGGTCAAGGCGCTGCGCAAGAACGTGCTCGCCAAGTGCTACGGCGGCGACGTGAGCCGCAAGCGCAAGCTGCTGGAGAAGCAGAAGGAAGGCAAGAAGCGCATGAAGCAGGTCGGCCGGGTGGAGATCCCGCAGGAGGCCTTCCTCGCGGTGCTGCAGCTCGATTCCAAGGCCTGACCGGCCCGCCACCCCACCCGGACCCCATGGACAAGCTCGATCTCGATTTCGCCGCCCTGCTGGTCGGCTTGACTGCGTTCACCGGCGTGGTGTGGGCGATCGACCATTTCCTGTTCCGCGCCAAGCGCCTCGCGCGCAACGCCGAGGCGCGCGAGCCGGTGATCGTCGAGTATTGCCGCTCGTTCTTCCCGGTGATCCTCGCCGTGCTGGTGATCCGCTCGTTCCTCGCCGAGCCGTTCCGGATCCCGTCCAGCTCGATGATGCCGACCCTGCTGATCGGCGACTTCATCCTGGTCAGCAAGTTCTCCTACGGCGTGCGCCTGCCGGTGACCAACACCAAGATCATCGACCTCGGCGAGCCCAAGCGCGGCGACGTGATCGTGTTCCGCTACCCCGAGGACCCGCGGACCGACTACATCAAGCGGGTGATCGGCGTGCCCGGCGACCAGGTGTCCTACCGCAACAAGGTCGTCTACGTGAACGGCGAGCCGGTCCCTCAGGAGGACCTCGGCATCTACCAGGGCGAGCGCTCCGGGGCCGAGTACACCGGCAGCCTGCTCAAGACCGAGCGCCTGTTCGACGTCGAGCACCAGATCCTGCAGCGGCGCTCCGGCAGCGGCTTCTTCCCGCTGCACCAGGGGCCGTGGACGGTGCCGGCTGGCCAGTACTTCGTTTTGGGCGATAATCGGGACAGCAGCCAGGACAGCCGCTTCTGGGGCACGGTGCCCGAGGAGAACCTAGTCGGCAAGGCAGTCTTGGTCTGGGCGAACTGGGACTTCCGCACCGGCGGGGGGGACTTCGGCCGGATCGGGACCGTGATCAAGTGACCCGCCCTTCGGGAGATCAGACCATGCGCCATCCTCGCGAGCAGTCCGGCATCACGCTCATCGGCTTCCTCGTCGTGCTCATGGTGGTCGGCTTCTTCGCCTTCCTGATCATGCGCCTGTTCCCGGTCTACACCGAGTACTACGGCCTGCGCCAGGCGATGAAGGCCGTCGCCGCCGAGCCCGGCATCACCACCCGGTCGCCCGAGCAGGTCAAGCAGCTGCTCGACACCAAGCTGTACATCTCCTACGTGACGAGCGTGAAGAAGAACCACATGCGGGTCACGCGCCAGGGCGGCGACTACCTGCTGAACGTGCGCTACGAGGTGCGCGGGCCGCTGCTGTACAACCTCGAGTACATCGCGACCTTCGACCACACGGAAACGCTGAGCCGCGGTGGCCCCGCGCCCTGACGCCGGTCCGGTGGCATCCTCCGCGGCCACGGCGGGCGTGATGCGCGCCGCGCTGCGCGGCCTGGACTATCGGTTCGCGGACCCGGCCCTGCTGGAGACCGCGCTCACGCATCGCAGCGCCGGGCGCGGCAACAACGAGCGGCTCGAGTTCCTCGGCGATGCCGTGCTCGGGTTGCTGGTCGCCGAGGCCCTGCATGCGCGGTTCCCGCGCGCCAGCGAGGGCGAACTGACCCGGATGCGCGCCGCGCTGGTGCGCGAGGAGACGCTGGCCGCGATCGCGCGCGAACTCGCGCTCGGGAGCATGCTGCACCTCGGCCAAGGGGAACTGCGCTCCGGTGGCCACCGCCGGGAATCGATCCTCGCCGACGCCTTCGAGGCGGTGGTGGCCGCGATCTATCTCGACGGTGGCCTCGCCGCCTGCCGTGCCGCGCCGATGCCGCTGCTGGACGCGCGGATCGCCGCCCTCGGCGATGCGGCAGCGAACAAGGACCCCAAGACGCGCCTGCAGGAGTGGCTGCAGGGCCGCGGCCTGGGCTTGCCGGCCTACACCCTGGTCGAAACCGCGGGCGACGACCACCGCAAGACCTTCTTCGTGCGCTGCAGCGCGAAGGCGCTGGGATTGGCCTGCGTCGGCGAAGGCGGCAGCCGTCGCGCTGCCGAGGCCCATGCGGCCCGCCTCGTGCTGGAGCGCATCGCCGCCGGCGACGCCGGGGCGGTCGCGCCATGAGCACGCCGTTCCGCAGCGGCACCGTGGCGGTGGTCGGCCGTCCCAACGTCGGCAAGTCGACCCTGGTCAACGCGCTGGTCGGCTTCAAGGTCAGCATCGTTGCGCCCAAGCCGCAGACCACGCGCCACCGCATCACCGGCGTGCTGACCCGCGACGATGGCCAGATCGTGTTCGTCGACACGCCGGGCCTGCACGATGCCGGCGGGCACGCGATCAACCGCCAGTTGAACCGCGCCGCGCGCGGTGCGCTGGGCGAAGCCGACGTCATCGCGCTGGTGGTCGAGGCGCACCGCTGGAGCACCGAGGACGACGCCGCGCTCGCCGCCGCCGTGCAGGGCGGCCGCCCGGTGGTGCTGGTGCTGAACAAGGTCGACCGCATCGCCGACAAGGGCGTGCTGCTGCCGAAGATCGCCGAACTCGCCCGCCGCCATGCGTTCGCGGCGCTGGTGCCGCTGAGCGCCGGCAAGCGCGACAACCTCGAGGCCCTGGTGCGCGCGCTGCTCGACCTGCTGCCGGAGGGGCCGCCGATCTTCGGCCCCGACGAGGTCACCGATCGCAGCGAGCGCTTCATCGTCGCCGAACTGGTGCGCGAACAGCTCGTGCGGCAGTTGCACGCCGAACTGCCCTACGCGACCACGGTCGAGATCGAGGCCTTCAAGCGCGAGAACAAGGTGCTCAAGATCGCCGCCATCGTGTGGGTCGAGCGCGAAGGCCAGAAGGGCATCGTGCTCGGCGCCGGCGGGGCGCAGATAAAGCGCATCGGCATCTTCGCGCGGCGCGAGATCGAGCGCCAGTTCGGCGGCCGCGTGCACCTCGAACTGCACGTCAAGGTGCGCGAGGGCTGGTCCGACGACGAGGCCGCCCTGCGCCAGTTCGGCTACGCCGACTGAGGTCGGGCCGGCGCGCGCCCGCGATGCAGCGCATCGACCGCCAGCCGGCCTGGGTGCTGCACGAACGGCCCTACCGCGAGACCAGCGTCCTGCTCGAGGTGCTTACCCGCGACCACGGTCGCGTCGGCCTGGTGGCGCGCGGCGTGCGCAGCGCGAAGCCGCGCTTCGCACGCGGCACCGTCAAGCCCTTGCAGGCGCTGGAACTGTCGTGGCTGGGCCGCGGCGAACTCGGCAATCTCGCCGGTGCCGACCCGGTCGGCGTGCCGGTGCCGCTGGCCGGCGATGGCCTGCTGTGCGCGCTGTACCTGAATGAACTGCTGGCGCGCTTGCTGGCGCGCAACGATCCGCACCCCGACGTCTTCGCCCGCTATGCCTCGGTGCTGTACGAACTGGCGGCAGCCGGCGACGCGCTCGGCCAGGCGTGGGCGCTGCGCCGCTTCGAGCGCGACCTGCTCGCCGGCCTCGGCTATGCGCTGCCGCTGGACGAGGACGAGCAGGGGCAGGTGCTGGAACCCGCCGCGCAGTACGCGATCGACCCCGAGCGCGGTGCGCTGCGCTGGTCGGGGCGTGGGCCGGCGCCGCTGCTGGTCAGCGGCGCCGCGCTGCGTGCACTCGCCGACGACGCCGCGCCGGCGCCCGAGGTGCTGCGCGAGCTCAAGCGCGCGCTGCGCGCCTTGCTGCGCCACCACCTCGGCGGGCGCGACCTCGCGGCCTGGTCGATGCGCCCGCCGGCCAGCGGGTCGATCAACGACTGACTTCGGCGATGTAGCCGTCGGCGGCGCCTTGGAGGCGCGCCAGCGCGGCCTCGGGTGCTGCCGCGTCGCCGCCTTCGAGCGCGGCCTGAAGGTGCGTGCCCGCCGCGGCCAGCGCCGCTGCGCCGCAGAAGCGGGTAGACGCGTGCAGCCGGTGCAGGATCGCCCGTGCGCCGGCCGCGTCGCCAGCCGCCAGCGCGCGGCGCAGGGTGTCGACCTGCATCGGCAATTCCGCGGCCAGCAATCGCCGCAGGTCGGCTACCGCGTCGAAGCTGCCGAGTGCGGCCAGCGCCGCCGCATCGTCGAGCACGGGCGGTCCGTCCGCCGCCTGCGGCGCGGCGAGCCCGGGCGGGCGGCGGTGCAGGGCCGCGGCGAGCTGCTCGATGGTCGCCGGCTTGCGCAGCAGGCCGTCGAAACCGGCGCGGGTGAGTTCGGCCACGGACGGTGTCGCGGCGCTGGTGGCGATCGCGCGCGCCTCGCGGGACGCAGCATCGCTGCGCGCGCGCAGCGCCTGCAGCACGCCGCGTCCGTCGAGGCCGGGCAGGCCGAGGTCCAGCAGCAGCAGGTCGAAGCGTTCCGCTGTCGCGAGCGCGAGCGCCGCCGGCCCGTCCGCGCGGGTCTCGACCACCGCGCCCAGCAGGGCCAGCGCCTCGGCGAGGTAGCGCGCGCTGACCGGGTCGTCCTCGGCCAGCAGCACGCGCGGCACGGGCGCAGTGGGGACCATGGCGGCGATGATACGACCGTCGCCGCGGTTTGATTTGTGCCGCGCCGGCCGCGATCATGCGCGGTTCCCACCCTCCGGAGCCTGCGTTGAGCGACGTCGAACTCACCATCGAGGACCTGAGCCACGACGGCCGCGGCGTGGCCCGCGTCGACGGCAAGGCGTGGTTCGTGGCCGGCGGCCTGCCGGGCGAGCGGGTGCGCGCGAAGCGCACCGCCAAGCACCGCCAGTTCGACGAGGCCGAGGTGGTCGAGGTGCTCGACGCCTCGCCCGAACGCGTCGCGCCCGCCTGCCCGCACTTCGGCACCTGTGGCGGCTGCTCGCTGCAGCATCTGTCGCCGGCCGGCCAGATCGCGGCCAAGCAGCGCACCCTGCTCGAGAACCTCGAGCGCATCGGCCACGTGGCGCCGGCGCGCGTGCTCGCCCCGCTGCAGGGCGCCCCGTGGGGCTACCGCCGGCGCGGTCGGCTGTCGGCCAAGTGGGTGGAGAAGAAGGGCCGCATGCTGGTGGGTTTTCGCGAGACCAACGGCCGCTTCGTGGCCGAACTCTCGCGCTGCCCGGTGCTGCACCCGGCGATCGGCGAGCGCATCGATGCGCTGGCGCGCACCATCGAGGCGATGGATGCGCGGCGCGAGATCCCGCAGGTGGAGTTCGCGGTCGGCGACGCGCAGGGCGCGCTGGTGTTCCGCCATCTGGTCGAACTCGGCCCCGCCGATCGCGAGCGACTGGCCGCCTTCGGTCGTGAGAACGGGCTGTACATCTACCTTCAGCCCGGCGGCCTCGACAGCGTGGTCGCGCTGGAGCCGGCCGACGCCGCCCTGTCCTTCGCGCTGCCGGCTTACGACGTCTCGCTGGCCTTCCGCCCGCTGGACTTCATCCAGGTCAACGGCGACATCAACGCGCGCATGATCGATCATGCGCTGGCCCTGCTCGATCCGCGCCCCGAGGACCGCGTGCTGGACCTGTTCTGCGGGCTCGGCAACTTCACCCTGCCACTGGCCCGGCGCTGCGCACACGTCACCGGCGTCGAGGGCGAGGCGGGCCTGGTGCAGCGTGCGCGCGACAACGCCGCGCGCAACGGCATCGCCAATGTCGAATACCACGCCGCAAACCTCGCGCAGGACCAGCGCGACGCGCCCTGGGCGCGCGCCAAGCACGACCTCGTCCTGCTCGATCCGCCGCGCGCCGGCGCGATCGAGGTGCTGGCCTACCTGCCGCGCAAGGACGTGCGCCGCGTGGTCTACGTGTCCTGCCATCCCGTGAGCCTCGCCCGCGACGCCGGCGTGCTGGTCCGCGAGCACGGCTTCAAACTCGCCGCCGCCGGAGTGATGGACATGTTCCCGCACACGGCGCATGTGGAGTCGATTGCCGTGTTCGAGCGGTAGGTTTTGGGGGGCAGGGAGGAGGGTATAGGGCTTAGGGCATGGGGCTTAGGGTATAGGGCCCAGGGTATAGGGCCCAGGGCCCAGCCGAAGGGATGGAGGGCCTTGTGCGGTGATGCGCGATGGTTATCGTCCATGCAGTCGCCTCGACGCGGGGATCGTGCCCCGGTCCCCAAACTGCTCTATACCCTGGGCCCTATACCCTTGTGCTCCGAGCGCACGGTCGCGGCCGACCACGCGCAACCCCCATCGAAGCCGCTGGGCCCTGGGCCCTGAGCCCTGAGCCCTGAGCCCTGGGCCCTCAATCAGCATTCGACCGGGAAGCACCCCATGCCCCCGAAAAGAACAACAACCGGAGCCGCAAGTTGGGCGTAGAAATCGAACGCAAATTCCTCCTCCGCAACGACGCCTGGCGCGCGGAAGCGCAGCGCAGCGTGCGCATGGTGCAGGCCTATCTCGGCGGCGACCGCTGCTCGGTGCGGGTGCGGATCGAGGGCAACGAGGCGTTCCTCAACCTGAAGTCGAAGGACCTCGGCGCACAACGGCTGGAGTTCGAGTATCCGGTGCCGGTGGTCGAGGCCGAGCAGATGCTCGCCGCCTTCGGCGGCCAGCAGGTGGCGAAGACGAGGCACTATGTCGTTCGCGGCGCGCACACCTTCGAGATCGACGTGTTTTCCGGCGACAATGCGGGCCTGGTGGTGGCCGAGGTCGAACTCGGCGCGGTGGACGAGGCCTTCGAGCGACCGCATTGGCTGGGCGCCGAGGTCACCGACGATCCGCGCTACTACAACGTCGCGCTCGCGCGCGTGCCCTTCCACACCTGGCCGGACCGCGAGGCGTTCCGCGCCGGAGGCTGACATGCTCCTGATCGGCATTCCCGGACTCGAACTCGGCGCCGCCGACCGCGACGCCATCGCGCATCCCGCGTGCAGCGGCGTGATCCTGTTCAAGCGCAACTTCGCCTCGCGCGCGCAGGTCGCGGCGCTGATCGACGCGATCCGCGACGTCCGACCCGGCCCCTTCCTGCTCGCGGTGGACCAGGAAGGCGGGCCCGTGCAGCGTTTCCAGGACGGATTCACCCGCCTGCCGCCGCTGGCGGCGATCGGGGCGCTGTGGGAAAGCGACCGGCCGCGCGCGCTGGCACTGGCCGAGATGCACGCCTGGCTGATGGCCAGCGAGACGCGCGCGATCGGCATCGACCTCAGCTTCGCCCCGGTGGTGGACCTCGCGCGCGGCAACCGCGCGATCGGGCCGCGCGCCTTCCACGCCGATCCGGAGGCCACCTCGGCGCTGTCGCTGGCCTACCTGCGCGGCATGCGCATGGCCGGGATGGCGGCCACCATCAAGCACTTCCCCGGCCACGGCTCGGTGCTGGAGGACACGCACTTCGACGACGCGGTCGATCCGCGCACGCTGGACGAACTGCGCGCGCAGGACCTGGTGCCGTTCCACGATGCGATCCTCGCCGGCGCCGAGGCGGTGATGATGGCCCACGTCCGATATCCCGCGGTCGATGCCGATCCGGCGGGGTATTCGCGGCGCTGGATCGTCGACATCCTGCGCGGCGACCTCGCGTTCCGCGGCGCGGTGTTCAGCGACGACATCGGCATGGCGGCGGCCGAATCGGCCGGCGGCATCCGCGCCCGCATCGAGGCGCACCTCGATGCCGGCTGCGACTTCGTGCTGGTCTGCCAGCCCGCGCAGGCCGCCGAAGCGCTGGCCGCCGTCGCCCACCGTGCGCCGGCGTCGGCGGCCACGATCGCCGCCCTGCAGGGCCTGGTCGCGCAGGACTGGGACCGGCTGGTGGACAATCCGCAGCGCGATCGCTTCATCGCCGCCGTCGGCGCCCTTGACACCCCACCGACCGGAACCTCCGCATGACCGACCACCTGCTGTCCGAGGCGCTGGCCAAGGCCGACCTGATCCACGACCGCGCCACGCTGCTGGCCGCGATCACGCGCATGGGCGCCGAGATCGACCGCGACTACGCGGGCAAGCGGCCCATCTTCATGCCGGTGATGAACGGCGGCCTGATCGTCGGCGGGCACCTGGCGCTCGCGATCGCCACCGACATGGAGTTCGACTACTGCCACGCCACGCGCTACCGCAGCGGCATCGAAGGCCACAGCCTGATCTGGGCCAAGGCGCCGAAGCTGTCGATGCGCGATCGCCACGTGCTGCTGGTCGACGACATCCTCGACGAGGGCTACACCCTCGCCGCGGTGATCAAGCACTGCTACGCGGAAGGCGCGGCCAGCGTGCGCATCGCGGTGCTCAGCCGCAAGGTGCACGACCGCTGCGTGCCGGGCCTGAAAGCCGACTACGTGGGCGTGGAACTGCCCGACCGCTGGGTGTTCGGTTTCGGCATGGACTACTACGAGCAGGGCCGCAACCTGCCGGGGATCTGGGCCCTGTGAGCGCGGATCTGCGCCCCGTGCTGGCTGTGATCGGCGGCACCAGCGTCTACGACCTGCCGGGCCTCGAGGAACGGCAGGAACGCATCGTCGACACGCCCTACGGCGCGCCGTCGGCCCCGGTGGTGCTGGGCCGCCTCGGTGGAAACCCCGTTGCCTTCCTCGCCCGCCACGGCAAGGGCCACGCGGTCGCCCCGCACCGGGTGAACTACCGCGCCAATGTCTGGGCCCTGCATGCGCTGGGCGCGCGCCGCGTGCTGGCCATCAACACCGTCGGCGGCATCACGCCGCGCATGGCGCCCGGCGTGCTGGCGATGCCCGACCAGGTCATCGACTACACCCACGGCCGCGCGGCGACGTACTGGGACACCGACGGCGAAGGCACCATGCGCCACGCCGAATTCGGCGAGCCGTATGGCGCGTCGATGCGCACCGCCGTGCGCGCCGCCGCCGCCGCTGCCGGCGTCAGCGTGGTCGAACCCGCGACCTACGGCGCCACCCAGGGCCCGCGTTTCGAATCGATCGCCGAAATCGCCCGCATGGCCACCGACGGCTGCGACCTGGTCGGCATGACCGGCATGCCCGAGGCCGCGCTGGCGCGGGAACTCGACCTCGACTACGCCTGCCTCGCCCCGGTCGCCAACTGGGCCGCCGGCTGCGACGCGCGTGGCACCGGCCTGCGGGACGTGCCGCCGATCACCCTCGACGAGGTGTTCGCAAACCTCAAGCGGGCGACGGCGCCGCTGGCTGGGATTGTCGCGGCACTGCTCGACGCGAGCACTCCATAGCGGCACCGAGCACGGTGGGTCCCGAATGGGTCCGACGCATGCCCTGCTCGCCATGGCGAGTTCATTAGGGGCAGCGAGCGCGCACCTTGTAGCGGCCGGAGCCGCTGTTTTGTTGCGATCGCCCATCGGCTCCGGGCGCGGCTTTCCTCGGGTGATGGGCATGGGTAGTCTAGCGAGCACACCCTTGGCTGCCGGGGGCTCCGGGCGTGTCACGGTCGACGGCGGGTACTTCGTGTGAGCCTCGACGCAAGCAGCTAGGAAGCCAACCCGAGACCAATGACAGGTCGCGGCGTCCGAAAATGGAAAGGACATGACGATCCCGTTCTTCGAGAAGCCGATCCTCAACTCGCCGTACCGGTACCCCACGAAGCATTGGGAACTGGACGGTTCTGGACAGCCCACCCAGAGAATCCTTGACAGCCGCCGCCCGGCCGACTTCATCACCCCCATCCCGAAACCGCGCAAGCGCAAGGGCGGCGCCGGCGATCAAGGATCGTTGGTCTTCGACGAAGGCAAGGCGCTGTCCACGGCGGACCAGCAGTACAGCCATACCGCCGTCATCAACGGCGTCCGTCAGGAAGTCGATGCTTGGCGCCAGCTACCGCAGTCACAGTGGCGGGTAACTTCGGAGACCGCGCGGCTGCTGAACCACTGGCGCAGCCATCCCTTTTCCAGCATCCGCCCGTTCTTCTGCCAGGTCGAGGCCGTCGAGACTGCGATCTGGCTGACCGAGGTCGCGCCTGAGTTGGGGAAATCGGGACAACGCTTCCTCGATCATCTGCGACAAGCCAACGCCGACGCCAACCCCGATCTGATGCGCGTCGCGTTGAAGCTCGCCACCGGTGCCGGCAAGACCACGGTCATGGCCATGCTGATCGCCTGGCAGACGGTCAATGCCGTGCGCCACCCCGGCAGCAAGCGGTTCAGCCGCGGGTTCCTGATTGTCGCGCCCGGGCTGACCATCAAGGACCGCCTGCGGGTCCTCAACCCCAGCGACCCGGACAGCTACTACGCCAGCCGGGAACTCGTCCCCACCGACATGCTGGGTGAGGTCGAGCGCGCCAAGATCGTCATCACCAACTACCACGCCTTCAAGCTGCGCGAGCGCGTGGAGCTGTCCAAGGGTGGTCGCCTGCTTCTGCAAGGGCGCGGTGGCGACGCGCCGAACACCCAGGAAACCGAAGGCCAGATGCTCCAGCGCGTCATGCCCGAATTGATGGGCATGAAGAGCATCCTCGCGATCAACGACGAGGCGCATCACTGCTACCGCGAGAAGCCCGACGCCGCAGACGACGATGACCTGAAGGGCGACGACAAGCGCGAGGCCGAAGAGAACAACGAGGCCGCGCGCCTGTGGATCTCCGGCCTCGAAGCGGTCAATCGCAAGCTCGGCATTTCGCTCGTGATCGACTTGTCTGCCACGCCGTTCTTCCTGCGCGGCTCCGGCTACGCCGAAGGCACGCTGTTCCCGTGGACGATGAGCGATTTCTCGCTGATGGATGCCATCGAGTGCGGCATCGTCAAGCTCCCGCGCGTGCCCGTGGCCGACAACATCCCCGGCACCGAGATGCCGAAGTTCCGCGAACTCTGGAAGCACATCGGCCCGAAGATGCCGAAGAAGGGCCGCGGGAAGGCCAGCCAGCTCGACCCGCTCAGTATTCCCGTCGAACTGCAGACGGCACTGGAAGCGCTCTACGGCCACTACGCGAAGACCTTCGCGCTGTGGGAGCAGGCCAAGATCCGCGTACCGCCCTGCTTCATCGTGGTGTGCAACAACACGTCCACGTCCAAGCTCGTCTACGACTACATCTCCGGCTTCCACCAGGAGAACGAGGACGGCTCAACCACACTGCAGAACGGTCGCCTGCCGTTGTTCCAGAACTTCGACGAGCACGGCAACCCGATCCCGCGCCCGCGCACCCTGCTGATCGACTCCGAGCAACTCGAATCAGGCGAAGCCCTCGATGACAAGTTCCGCAGCATGGCTGCCGACGAGATCGACCGCTTCCGTCGCGAGATCATCGAACGCACGGGCGACGTGCGTGCCGCCGAAACCATCAGCGACCAGGATCTGCTGCGCGAGGTCATGAACACCGTCGGCAAGGAAGGCCGGCTCGGCGAATCCATCCGCTGTGTGGTCTCGGTCGCCATGCTCACCGAGGGCTGGGATGCCAACACGGTCACCCATGTGCTCGGTGTGCGCGCCTTCGGCACCCAGTTGCTGTGCGAACAGGTCATCGGCCGAGCGCTGCGCCGCCAGTCCTACGAGACCAACGAGGAAGGCCTGTTCAACGTCGAATACGCCGATGTGCTGGGCATTCCCTTCGACTTCACCGCCAAGCCCGTGGTCGCCCCGCCGCAGCCGCCGCGCGAGACGGTCCATGTGCGTGCGGTCCGGTCCGACCGCGACGCGCTGGAAATCCGCTTCCCGCGCGTCCAGGGATACCGTGTGGAGCTGCCCGAAGACCGGCTGACCGCCAGCTTCAACGAGGACTCGGTGCTCGAACTCACGCCCGAGATCGTCGGCCCCTCGATCACCCGCAACGCCGGCATCATCGGCGAAGCCGTCGACCTGAACCTCCAGCACCTCGGCGATCTGCGCCACTCGACCTTGCTGTTCCACCTGACGCAGCGCCTTCTTTACACCAAGTGGCGCGACCAGGGCGAGCAGCCCAAGCTCCATCTGTTCGGCCAGCTCAAGCGCATCACGAAGGAATGGCTGGACCACAGCCTCGTCTGCAAGGGCGGCACCTTCCCCGGCCAGCTCATGTACCAGGAACTGGCCGATCTCGCCTGCGAGCGCATCACCCGCGCCATCACCCAGGACGAGCTGAAAAAGGGCAGGCCGGTCAAGGTCATCCTCGACCCGTACAACCCCACCGGCTCAACCGCGCACGTCAGCTTCAACACCTCGCGGGCGAATCGCTGGGAGACCCTCGGCCCGCCGCCGCGCTGTCACGTCAACTGGGTGGTTCTCGACAGCGACTGGGAAGCGGAGTTCTGCCGCGTCGCCGAATCCCATCCGCGGGTGCTGGCCTACGTCAAGAACCACAACCTCGGCCTCGAAGTCCCGTATCGCTACGGCTCTGTCACCCGCCGCTACTTCCCCGACTTCATCGTCAAGATCGACGACGGCCGCGGCCCGGACGACCCGCTGCACCTCGTCGTGGAGGTGAAGGGCTACCGCCGCGAGGACGCCAAGGAGAAGAAGGCGACCATGGACTCCTACTGGATTCCCGGCGCCAACAACCTCAAGACCCACGGCCGCTGGGCCTTCGCCGAGTTCACGGACGTCTACGAGATGCAGGAGGACTTCGCCGCCAAGGTCGAGGCCGCGTTCGAACAGATGCTGGCCGCCATCTGCAACGGGAGCGGGCATTTCCATACACATCCCGGTGACGTGCATAGGAAAGTGCCGTAATCTATGCACGTTATCCCCGCCAGCGCTGGAATCCGGCCGTAATGGCACACACTCCCTTCCCGCCGCCCCTGGAAGCGCTCGCACCGGCCCGGTTCGACACGGTGCCCATTCTGAAGAAGCTGGCCATGGCCCACCGCCACCTGGCCGAACTCAAGGGCGTGGCCGCGTCCATGCCCAACCAGGGCATTCTGATCAACACGCTGGCCCTGCGCGAAGCCAAGGACAGCTCCGAGATCGAGAACATCGTCACCACCCACGACGAGCTGTTCCGTGATGCCGCGAATGCCGCCGCCGGCACGCCCGCGGCCAAGGAAGTGGCGCGCTACCGGCAGGCCCTACGCGTCGGTTTCGACTCGGTTCGCGCCTCGGGCCTGCTCACCACCAACCAGATCATCGCCATTCAGTCGGAGCTGGAGAAGAATCGCCCCGGCCTGCGCAAAGTGCCCGGCACCGTGCTGGCCGATGGGGCAGGGAAGGTCGTCTACACCCCACCATCGCCCGAACATCTACCGGGCTTGATGGGCGACCTGGATCGCTTCATCAACGAGCCGGAGCGCTTCGACGCCGACCCGCTGATCAAGATGGCCCTGATCCATCACCAGTTCGAGAGCATCCACCCGTTCTACGACGGCAACGGACGCACCGGCCGCATCATCAACGTGCTGTACCTGGTGAAAGAAGGCCTGCTCGACATCCCCGTGCTGTACCTGTCCCGCGCCATCGTGCGCAGCAAGGCCGACTACTACCGGCTGCTGCAGAGCGTGCGCGAGCAAGGCAACTGGGAAGACTGGGTGCTCTACATGCTCGACGCGGTGGAGAAGACCGCGGTCGACGCCATCGCCGTCATCGGCGCGATCAAGGCGCTGCTGATGGACTACAAGCACCGCATCCGCGAGGCCCACCGGTTCTACAGCCAGGACCTGATCAACAACCTGTTCTCCCACCCCTACACCAAGATCGAGTTCATCCAGCACGATCTGAAGGTCTCGCGCCTCACCGCCACGCGTTACCTCGACCTGCTCACCGAAACCGGGTTCCTGCGCAAGCGCAGGCTCGGCCGCAGCAACTACTACATCAATGAACCGCTGTTTCGCATCCTGACCGGCGAAGCACCTCCCACGGACGAAGCCTGACCATGGCCGGAAAGAAACCCAAGACCCCGCTCAGCGTCGAAGCGCTCAAGCACGGCGACGCCACGCGCAAGAACATCCCCACCGCCGAATACCAGTCGGTGCTGGCGCAGGACGAGAAGTCGCCGGTGCGGGTGGCCTACGCGCGCCGCAACCGCGACCTCGACCCACAGTTGGTCTGGCGCGGCAAGGACGAGCAGGACTGGTCCGACCTGGTCGTGCACGCGCCGCCTCTGTACATCCAGGAGAAGGTCCACCCCAAAGTGCTGATCGACGACCTGCGCCGGCAAAGCGAACAGCGCCGCGCGCAGGAGGCTCGCGAGCAGCAGGGCGCGATGGTCGACCTGTTCGCCGACTTCAACGGCTTGCCCAGCGAGGCCGCACGCACCGAGTTCTACCAGCACGATGCGCACTGGGCCAATCGCATGATCCTCGGCGATTCGCTGCAGGTGATGGCGAGCCTCGCCGAGCGGGAAGGCCTGCGCGGCAAGGTGCAGTGCATCTACTTCGATCCACCCTACGGCATCAAGTTCAACAGCAATTTCCAGTGGTCGACCACCAGCCGCGACGTCAAGGACGGCAACGCCGAGCACATCACGCGTGAGCCTGAGCAGGTAAAGGCCTTCCGCGATACCTGGCGCGATGGCATCCACTCCTACCTGACCTACCTGCGCGACCGGCTGACGGTGGCGCGGGATCTGCTGACGGAGTCGGGGTCGATCTTTGTGCAGATCGGAGATGAGAATGTGCATCGCGTTCGCGCGGTGATGGATGAGGTGTTCGGTGATCAGAATTGCTGTGGATTTATCGCTTTCAAGAAGACCAGCGGGGCGGGCAGTTTTTCTGGTGGAACGGTGCTGCTTGCCGCCGTGTATGACTACGTTGTCTGGTACGCGAAAGATGTTGCGCACGCAAAGTATCGACAGATTTACCTGGCCAAAGAGTTGGGGGGGGTGGGAGGCGGTCAGTACACCCGCGTCCTAGAGCGCAATGGCCTAGAGCGATCACTCAGTCCTAGCGAAATAGCGGGCTCGCCGGTTAATGGCCGAGTGTTTCGTGGCGACAACCTGACTTCACAAACCACCCGCGTAGGGCAGACAACGGTCTTCCCGGTAGCCCTTCGGGGACAGAGTTTTTCGCCAGCCAAAGGAGGCTGGAAGACCAATCGCGAAGGAATGAATCGGCTCGCAAGAGCGGACCGACTCTATCCTCAAGGGCGGACTCTCTCCTATCGCAGATTCTTCGAGGACTTCGCTGCCTTCCCCGTCGTCAATGCGTGGGACGACACAGTTACCTCAGGCTTCGGCGAGACGAAAACGTACGTAGTCCAAACCAACACAAAAGTCGTAGAGCGTTGCATTCTGATGGCCTCTGACCCTGGCGATCTGGTGCTCGATCCGACCTGCGGCTCTGGCACTACGGCCTACGTTGCCGAACAGTGGGGCCGCCGCTGGATCACCATCGACACATCACGCGTCGCGCTTGCGTTGGCCCGCGCCCGTATCATGGGCGCGCGCTACCCGTACTACCTGCTCGCCGACAGCCGCGAAGGCCAGCTCAAGGAAGCCGAACTCACCCGTAGCACGCCCAGTAGCCAGCCGGTGCGCGGCAACATCCGCCAAGGCTTCGTCTACGAGCGCGTGCCGCACATTACGCTGAAGTCCATCGCCAACAACGCCGAGATCGATGTTATCTGGGACCGCCACCAGCAAACGCTGGAGCCGCTTCGCGAGCTCCTGAACAAGGCGCTGAAAAAGACCTGGGAGGAATGGGAAATCCCGCGCGACGCCGACTCCAAGTGGCCGGCCGAAGTCAGGCAGGCGCACGCCGACTGGTGGCAGCAGCGCATCGCCCGCCAGAAGGAGATCGACGCGTCCATCGCCGCCAAGGCGGAGTCGGAATACCTCTACGACAAGCCCTACGAGGACAGGAAGAAGGTCCGCGTCGCCGGCCCCTTCACCGTCGAGAGCCTGTCCCCGCACCGCGTGCTCGGCGTCGACGAGAACGACGAGCTGATCGATGGCGCTGCGGACGGCCGCGGCGACTACGGCCCCGAGCGCAACTTCATTGCCATCATTCTCGACACGCTCAAGACTGCCGGCGTGCAGCAGGCGCACAAGCAGGACAAGATCAACTTCACCGCGCTCACGCCCTGGCCGGGCGAACTGGTCTGCGCCGAAGGCCGGTACATCGAAGGCCACACGGAAAAGCGCGCTGCCATCTTCATCGGCCCCGAGTTCGGCACCGTCGCTCGCCCCGATCTGGTTGATGCCGCCAAGGAAGCTGCCGAAGCCGGTTTCGATGTCCTGATCAGTTGCGCCTTCAACTACGACGCCCACGCCAGCGAGTTCGCCAAGCTCGGCCGCATCCCCGTGCTCAAGGCGCGCATGAACGCCGACCTGCACATGGCCGAAGACCTGAAGAACACCGGCAAGGGCAACCTGTTCGTCATCTTCGGCGAACCCGACATCGAGATCCTCGACGCCGGCCCCGACGGCGAACCCGGCCAGCTGCGCGTCAAGGTCAATGGCGTCGACGTCTTCCACCCCAACACCGGCGAAGTTCGCAGCGACGGCCCCGACGGCATCGCCTGCTGGTTCGTCGACACCGACTACAACGAAGAATCGTTCTTCGTCCGCCACGCCTACTTCCTCGGCGCCAACGACCCCTACAAGGCCCTCAAGACCACCCTCAAGGCCGAAATCGACCCCGACGCCTGGGCCACCCTCAACAGCGCCATCTCCCGCCCCTTCGACAAGCCCACCTCCGGCCGCATCGCGGTCAAGGTGATCAACCACCTCGGCGATGAGGTGATGAAGGTGTTCAAGGTGCCGTGATGAAGGGCGAGGACTCAAACGCGCTGGAGCCGAAGTTCCTGGTGGAGAGCCGTCACGAGAGGCACAGCGGACGGACTCCGTGGGCGGAGTCTTCTTCGAGGCTGCTTGCATGTGCGTCAGTCGTCATCAGCCGCCGGCCCGGTCGTTGTGAGGGACATGCCCGATGAGTGAACCGGACTTCGACTGGACCCTGATCCGGTCATTCCTTGCGGTCATGGAGGCCGGAAGCCTGCTGGGGGCATCGAAGCGCCTGCACACCACCCAGCCGACCATCGGCAGGCACATCGCCCAGCTGGAGTCCCAATTGGGATGCGCGCTGTTCGAGCGGACGGGCCGCGGCCTGTCTCCGACTCGGGTGGCGCTCCGGATTGCCGAGGACGCCCAGAGAATGGCCGATGGCGCGCACGCCGTCGCCCGGGCCCTGTACAGCCTACGGGAGGACGTTTCCGGATCGGTGCGGATCAGTGCCAGCCAGACGATGGCCTACGTCGTCCTGCCGGAAATCGTCCAGCGCCTGCGGTCTGTGCATCCGCAGATCCACGTCGAGATCCAGTCGACCAACGCGGTGGCGAACCTGCTGCGGCGCGAGGCGGACATCGCCGTGCGGATGCTGGCTCCCGAGCAGGGCAGTGTGGTCGCGCGCAGGCTCGGGGTCTCCAAGGTCAGTGCGTATGCCTCCCGCGACTACTTCCAGCGTCGCGGCCAGCCGGTTCGTCCGGCGGAACTGCTGCAGCACGATCTGATCGGACTCATCGATGATGACGTACTGCTGCGCGGGTTCGCGGAGGGCGGCGTCATGGCGACTCGCGAAAACTTCCAGGTCAGAACCGACGACCAGCTGGTGGTGTGGCAACTGGTCCGCGCGGGCCTGGGAATCGGATTCCTCACCGACAGCATCGCGCAGAGGGACCCGTCCCTGGTCCGGGTGCTGCCCGAGGTGGGGCCGGTCATGCCGGTCTGGCTGGTCGTGCACAACGAGATCCGTGGCAATCCGGCGATCAGGGTGGTCTTCGATTTCCTCGCGTCGGAACTGGAACGCGAACTGGCCGCAGGCCGGGCGGCGGACGGGTGATGCGGGCCGTCGATGCGCCAGCCCCGTATAGCTGGCTTGCAGCTCTCGGGAATGGCAGCCGGGGGACGGCCGGATGAACATGGCCACTGGTTCCCCATGTGAGCAACGCAATGGCCCGTTCCCTTCCGCTTCCTGTGGCGGCACTGATCCTGCCGTGCGCAGCCTTGATGTCCGCCTGTGCGACCGCGCCGAAAGGCGTCCCGGGCAGCCTGATCGCGCCGGATGCGCAGCTCGATCGGGAGCGTGATCGCCCCCAGTCGTCCCGGGAGCAACGCATCGACCGCGCGGCGATCGCGCGTTCAAGGACGCTGCGGATCGAGCCTCCCGCTTTCGCAGACGGTGCGGACGCCGACCTTTCGCCTCGTGAGCGCGACGTGATCCTCGCGGGCGTGGGGCGTGCCCTTTGCATGCGCAGCGCCAGTTTCTTCGAGCTCGTCGCCGCTGACCAGCCTGCGGACATCGCGCTGAGGAGCGAGATTACCGGTGTTGGCGTGACCAACCGTGGCTCGGCGGTCGTCTCCCTGGTCACGGGGGTGCTCTCGCCAGTGCCGTTCACACCCCGCTGGCCGGCAGGCATGGGGGGCTTGAGCGTCGACGTGGTCGCCAGCACGGCGGACGGCTCCGATGTGCTCGCCCTGCGCTGGGCGCAGGGCGCCAACGCCTTCACCACCAATGCGACGCCATCGAGGATCGGTGACGCCTACGCCCTTTCCGACGTCCTCGGCCGCGACGTTCGCGGCCTGCTGCGCGACCACGGCAATGGTCGACGCCGCGAGCGAGTCGATCAGTCGACGCAGCGAAAGAGCGAGGCCAATTGCGTCGCCTCCTTCGGCAAGATCGACACCGGCGTGCGCCTGGCGCGTTTTGCGCTGCCGCTGACGCCCGAGTTCGTCGAGCCGGAAGCCGGTGCGAGTGCGGCCGAGCAGTCCAGCCGCCCGGACCGGTAGCAGGGTGTCGGAAGCGCGCGTCACCGCGCTTTCCCGACCTCGGTGTCGCGCTTCACTCAGGAGCCGCTCCCGTGCATCGGTCGTCCGCGCGATCGATCCGCCGGGAGCACTGGTTCGGCGGCACTGCTTGTCCACATCCTCACATCCTGCGCCGATCCACATCCTGCGTGTGAGGACGATGCGGCAGACGGCCGCCGCATCCTCATCCTCGGACGGCGTCACGCAGTGGTGTCGCCGCTGTCTTGCGCGATTCGGCGCGAGGATAGGCGACGCCTCCGCCTCCGTCACCGATCGGCGATGCCAGGTCGAGCACGAGCCGGCCCACGACCCGGCCCGATTCGATCAGGCGATGCGCCTCGACCGCCTCATCCAGCCTGAACACGGTCTGCACGCGTGGTGAGATGCGGCCGTCCTCGAGCAGGTCGAACAGCGTGGTGAGGTCGTCCCGGAAATCGTCCGGACGCCGGACCCGACGCTGCACGATGTCGTAGAAGCTGATCCGCCGCGAGGTGCCCGGCCATGAGGCCAGCCACTTGATCCGCAGGAAGTCGAAGGCGAAACCCAGCCGCGCCATCAGGCCCGGCTGCTGCCTGCCGTTCCTGCGGGCGTCGCGGAATGGCGCGCTGAAGCCCAGCACCACGAGCCTGCCGTCCGGTGCGAGCCGCGACATGACGGAAGAGAGCGCCTCGCCTCTGGCGGCGTCGATGATCACCCTGAAGCCCTTGCGCTCGCGCGCAAGCCGGTCCAGTTTCCCTGCTGAATCGGGTTCGTCATAGGCAACGAATGCCGCGCCCAGGCCGTTCACGATCCGCTCGCGCCGGGCCGATGCAACGCCGACCGCCGGCAGGCCGAAGGCCCGACAGAGGTCGAGCGCGGCCATGCCCACGGCGCCGGTGGCTCCGTAGACCAGGACCTGGTCGCCCCGCTTGGCCTCGGCTTCGCGGAAGAGGGCCTGATGTGCGGTCAGATAGCTCAGGACCAGCGGTTCCGCCCGCGTCGCGTCGAGCCGTTGCGGCACGGCAACCAGCGTGGCGGCCGGTCGCACCAGGTGGGTCGTGTTGCCGCCGGTCTGGATGAGATCGGCGACGCGGTCGCCGACGCGCCATCGGGCCACGCCCGGGCCCACACTGTCGATGCGGCCGATGAAGTCGTAGCCCGGAGTCAGGGGCAGGCGGAGCTTGAGCACCGGATAGAGATTGCGGCGGATGAGCGTGTCGGTGAAGGCAAGGCTCGACGCCTCGACCCGGACCCGCACCTCGCCCGGGCCCGGCTCCGGCGGCGCTTCGTCGTCCACCAGCCGGATGACTTCCGGGGCACCGAAGGCCCGCAGTTCCAGTCGTCTCACGCCCGTGCCCCTTGCCCTCAAGCGGGCCGCTCCAGCGCGCGCCGCACGAACAGCACACCGAGGGCCATGAACCAGAGCTGGATCCCCGTCGTGGAAACCACGATCGAGACCGGCGGCGCGATCCCGAACAGTTCGAGACCGGGCAGGGCCACGAGCACTCCGGCGAACAGCCCCGTCACTCCCGCCCACGCCGGCAGCCGCCGGTCGCGCAGGATCACGAGGCTGGCGGCGACGGCCCAGATCGCGGCGAAGGCGGCGACGCCCAGTGACTCCCCGATGGCGCCGCCCCATGCATTGATGGCGGACTGCATGGTCTCGATCGCGGCGCGGCCTTCCGCGGACAGGCTGGGGTCGGCGTGGGCCTCGGCCAGGGCCGCGCTCCCCGTCAGCCAGCGCACGATGCCAATCGTCCGTGCGAGCGCGGAGGCCGCCGCCGCGCCGATGGCGATGAGCGCCAGCGCGCCGATCGGGCCGGGACGCGCCGCCAGGCGAACGGTCAGGACCCCGGACACCAGGAAGAGCAGCGAGTAGCCGAGATACAGCCCATAACCCAGCCGCACGCTGTCAAGCTGCTCGCGCAGCAGCGGCAACATCTGCGCCGGCCGAAAGTCGAGGCTGTCCGGCCATTGGATCGCGCCCCCCAGCACGGCCATCGGCGCGAAGATGCCCAGTCCCTGCAGGAGCAGGATGCCTCCGGCCGCCAACAGAAGGCTGCGGGGAATCGTCCGGTCGCTGCCGGGAATCTCGGGTGGTGCCATGGAAGTGCTCCGATCGGTGGGTCTGGGATGGGAACGGGGTGCCACGGTCGTTGGAGTCGGCCTGCCGTGGGTCGTTGATCCTTGGCCGGCCGGCCGATCGAGCCGGGTTCGGCACGGTGCGCGGGCCGATCCGAACGCCGATCCGCCTGGATGATGGCGGCGCGCGGCCCGCGGGTGGGGGAGTCGCGGCCGGAACCAGTTCGGCGGCCGTGCTGTCGCCGAGCCAGCCCGCGACCGTTCCGCAGGGCGGCGAAGTGCCTGCGTGCTGGCTCGGCAGGTGCGATGCCTGCCGCGATGAAGTGGGGCGGCACGACGTTTCTCAGTGGGATGCCACGCCCTCGCCCCAGCGACGGGCGCCCGCCTGGTCGATAAACTCGCCGATCCGCCGCTCCAGGTCCGTGAAGTGAGGGTTGAACGTCGCCCGGGCGCCGGCCACGCCGGCAGGCGGCGTCTGGCCTCCGGCGCCGTACCAGACCTGCTCCGCCCGCCGGCAGGACTGCACGTCGTCCTCCGGGCGGAAGGGCGCGCTACCGCAGTTGCGGTAGGTGCCCAGGACCCCGTAGTGCGGGTTTTGCGGTGAGATGTGGACCGCGAGGTGCGAGAGTCCGATCACCCTGAACGGGTCATGGGCGGCGGGGAGCCAGATCACGCGGTCGCCGGGGTTCCGTTCGCCCCGGTCGGAGTGATAGTTGACGAGCACGCTTCGGGGATCGCGGGCGTTCGCATCGAAGAAACGCCGGTTCTTGGCGACGTCGATCACCTCGTCGTCCTCGCTCTGGACGACCAGCCAGGGCGTCCGTACCGCACCCTGCCGCCTGACGCGGGAATCCATGCTGTCGATCAGCGCCATGGTGGAGGCGATGCCGCGCGTCGGCATTGCCTCGTACCGTGCGAACTCTTCGCGCGGATCGACGTCTAGCCACGGACGGAATACAGCGAGCCATCGTGCCTGGCGCGCAAGAAGGGAGGAGTTGATCCGGTAGGCTGGCGACAGGCCGATTACCGCATCGACGTCGTCGGGCGCGTCGGCGGCCACGCTGAGCGCGAGGACGGCGCCGAGGGAGAAGCCCGCGACCACCACGAAGTTGCTCTCGCGTCCGGCCTGCGCTACGGCGGCCTCGACGTGATCGAGCCAGTCGTTGTGGTCGACCACCATCAGGTCCGCCGGCCGCGTACCGTGTCCGGGCAGCAACAGTACGCGCGACTCCAGGCACTGCCGAGAAAGCGACACCGCAAGGTCGCGCATGGCGAACGCAGTGTCGGACAGTCCGTGGACGAGGATCGCGATGCCGCGGGGCGCGCCGGAGGCGCATCCCTGGCTCGGCCGTATCCGGAAGGGCGCCACCAGGCTCAGTTCGATCGCCGCCTTCGTTGGATCGAAGGGCACCCGATGGTTGCGCAGCTCATCCGTGATGCCGGCGACGTAGGCGTCGAAATCGGCGGCGGGCGCCAGCGCCGACGGGTCGCTCCAGCCGGTGCTCACGAGTTCCGACGATGGCGCCGTAGTCCGCGTGGTGGCGCAGCCGAACAGCAAGGTGAGCAGGACGGCCCCGAGGGCGATTGCAGGCATCGAAAGACGCTTGGACCTTGGACGATCGTAGGACACGGGCCGCTCCCGGAAGAATCAAAGGAGCCCAGAATGTTGCCGATGGCCGAAACAGGACAAGCCTCGAAAGTGCATGCCTGCCTTGCAGGTTTGCCCGAGGTCCCGGAGGCGCCGCCCTCGCGCACGCCGCCGCGAGGGCGGCGACCGGGCGCTCGTGACGGTCAGGCCCCTCATCGCGCCGGAGCCCGAAGCGGCGCCGGACGCCCTCTGCAGCAGTTCGTTGCCGCACTGATTCCCGGCGGCCGAGTCGGTCCGGCCGGTGCCTCGGGTCAGTACCGCCGCAAGGCCGCCACCAGAACGCCCTGAATGGCCACCTGCTCCGGCCGGTAGCGCTGCGGGACATAGGCGGGGTTCTCGGCGTGCAGGACGACCTCGCCGGGGGTCTGCTCGATGCGCTTCAAGGTCGCCGCTTCGCCATCGATCAGGGCGACCACGGTCTCGCCGTTGCGGGCGTGCTGGCGCTGCTCGACCACCACCACGTCGCCGTCGAGGATGCCGGCGTCGCGCATCGAATCGCCTTTCACGCGCAAGGCATAGCAGGGGCCGGGCACGCGCAGCCAGGCGGGCAGGGCGACGAGCTCGTCGCGGATCAATGCCTCGATCGGGCGGCCGGCCGCGATGGCGCCGAGCATCGGCACGGCGCCTTCGGCGTCGTTGGCGGCGTCCATGAGGCGCACGCCGCGCTGCTTGCCGTTCATGGCCTCGACCAGGCCGGCTTCGACCAGGGCCACGACCTGCTTGTGCAGGGAGCCGCGCGAGGCGAGCCCGAGGTCCTTGCAGATCTCGCCCAGCGAGGGCGCGCGGTCGCCGCGGGCGCGGCGCTCGCGCAGGTAGATCAGGAGGTCGTGCTGGCGGCGGGTGAGCGGGGGCAGTCGCTCGGCGCCAGCCAGCGGGGCGGTGGCGCGGGAGCGCGCGGGCGCCGGCGTTGCCACCGCGGCGGGCGCGCTGACGCCACGCAGTGCCGGCGCCGCAGTCGGTGCAGGTTGCGCCGCTGATGCCTCCGCCGGGGAAGGTTTCGGGGTCGACGCGGGGAGGGAAGGCGGCAGCATGCGGGCCACCGCCAGCGGCGGGGCGGGTGGCGTGGTGCTCTCCGTTCTCCTTTCGACAATCGACCGGGGCGCAGGTGCTGGCTCGGCCGAGGCGATCGCCTGGGGCGGTTCGGCCTTGACGAGCGGCGCCGCAGAGGCCGGAGAACGATCGGAAACCGTATATTCTTCATCAGCTTGTGGGTCAATCCTCGACGCCGTCTCCGGCGCGGGTGCCGGCGCAGGCGCGCCCGCGGACCACAGGTCCAGCTGCCGTTCGTCGGGCCCGGCGGCCTTGGCGCGGCCGCGTGTCTTCTTGCCGTCTTGTTTGTTCTCCATTGGTTTCGTAGCCTCTGGGCAGAACCGGACGGGATCATGCTATGCCCAAGCTGTCCACCATGCCAGTAGCGACCCGTCAGAAAACGCCAGAAAAACCGATAGAGGACTTCGCCGGCGCGCTGTGCCGCAAGCACGGCGGCCGCAACACGGGGCAGCTGTCGCTGCCGGCGCGGGAGGGCCGCCATGCGGATTTCCCGGCCGAACTCGACCCCGCGCTGCGCACGGCGCTGGAGCGACGAGGCATTTTCCGCCTGTACTCCCACCAGCGCGAGGCCTGGGATGCGGTGCACGACGGCCACGACGTGGTGGTGGTGACGCCCACCGCCTCGGGCAAGACGCTCTGCTACAACCTGCCGGTGCTGCACGCCGCGCGCACCCAGCAGGCGAAGGCGCTCTATCTGTTCCCCACCAAGGCGCTGGCCCAGGACCAGGTGGCCGAGCTCAACGAGCTCAACCGCGCGGGCGAACTGGGCATCCGTGCCTACACCTTCGACGGCGACACCCCGGGCGACGCGCGCAAGGCGGTGCGCACCCGCGGCGACATCGTGGTCACCAACCCGGACATGCTGCACCAGGCGATCCTGCCCCACCACACCAAGTGGGCGCAGTTCTTCGAGAGCCTGCGCTGGGTGGTGATCGACGAGGTGCACAACTACCGCGGGGTGTTCGGCTCCCACGTGGCCAACTTGATCCGGCGGCTGCGGCGGATCTGCGCCTTTTACGGCGTAAGCCCGCGCTTCGTGCTGTGCTCGGCGACGATCGGCAACCCCAAGGAGCACGCCGAAGCGCTGCTCGGCGGCCCGGTCCACGCCATCACCGAGAGCGGGGCGCCGACCGGGGCCAAGCACCTGCTGCTGTGGAACCCGCCGGTCATCAATCCCGACCTCGGCATCCGCGCCTCCAACCGCTCGCAGACCACGCGCATCGCCCGCGCGGCGATCCGCGCCGGCTACAAGACCATCGTCTTCGCGCAGTCGAGGCTGATGGTCGAGGTGCTGACCAAGTACCTCAAGGACGTGTTCGACCACGACCCGCGGCGCCCGGCGCGGATCCACGCCTACCGCGGCGGCTACCTGCCGGAGGAGCGCCGGGCCACCGAGCGCAAGCTGCGCGCGGGCGAGATCGACTGCGTGGTGAGCACCTCGGCGCTTGAGCTCGGGGTCGACATCGGCTCCCTCGACGTCTGCATCCTCAACGGCTACCCCGGCTCGGTGGCGGCCACCTGGCAGCGGCTGGGCCGCGCGGGGCGCCGCAAGCAGGCGGCGCTGGGCGTGCTGGTGGCCAGTTCCGACCCGCTCGACCAGTACGTCGTGCGCCACCCGGAGTTCTTCTTCGACGCCAGCCCCGAGCACGCACGGATCGCGCCCGACCAGCTGCTGATCCTGCTCGACCACGTGCGCTGCGCGGCCTTCGAACTGCCGTTCCGCGACGGCGACCGCTTCGGCCACGCCGATCCGCGGGCACTGCTGGAGTTCCTCGCCGAGCAGGGCGTGCTGCACGGCGACGCCGGCCAGTGGCACTGGATCGCCGACGCCTATCCGGCCAACGCGGTCTCGCTGCGCTCGGTCGCCGACGGCAACTTCGTGGTCGTCGACCGCACCGACGGCCAGCAGGCCATCATCGCCGAGGTCGACTATTCGGCTGCCGCCGAGACCCTGTACGAGGGCGCGA
Organism: Lysobacteraceae bacterium; assembly: GCA_021299185.1. Taxonomy (GTDB): domain Bacteria; phylum Pseudomonadota; class Gammaproteobacteria; order Xanthomonadales; family Ahniellaceae; genus UBA4656. The sequence goes on from JAJTHZ010000018.1 coordinate 40,557, forward strand.
TCTACATGGTGCAGAGCCGGCCCTGGCAGGTCGAGAAGCTCGACTGGGTGGGGCGCAAGGCCTACGTGACCCGCACCAACGTCGACTACTACACCGATGCGATCGAGTACCAGAAGCTCAAGGTGCTGGAGCGCTTCGACGGCGAACGCGGCGCCGCATCCGACGCCGGCCACGGCGAGGTGCACCTGGTCCGTCGCGTGACCGGCTACAAGAAGATCCGCTACTACACGCACGAGAACATCGGCTACGGGCCGGTGAACCTGCCCGACCGCGAGATGCACACCTCCGCCCTGTGGTGGCAGGTCGATGAAGCCGCGCTGGACCGCGCCTTCGACAGCCGCTGGGCGGCGCTCGACGGTTTCCTCGGCGCCGCCTACGCACTGCACACGGTGGCGGTGCTGGCCGCGATGGCGGAACCACGCGACCTCGGCAAGGCGGTGGGCTCGGGCGCGGGCGAATGGAACGCGGTGGTCGATGCGCGCGGGCGCGGCCAGTTGCGCGATGCCAGCGATCGCGAGATCCAGCCGGAGATGCTGGCGCGTTTCGCACCCACCGTGTTCCTGTACGACAACTACCCCGGCGGCACCGGCTTCTCCGAGCCTTTGTTCGGCCAGCGCCGCGCGCTGGTGGCCGCCGCGCGTGGCCTGGTGCAGGGTTGCGATTGCGCCCACGGTTGCCCCGCGTGCATCGGACCGGTGCTCGGCTCCGACGAGACCCACGCCCGCGCGCCCAAGGCGCTGGCGCTGCGCGTGCTGGCCCTGTTCGACGGCACGGCGCTCGACGACGGCGACGCGGTGCCGGTCGCGCGGCCCGATCCGGCCGTGCTCGCGCGCGAGAGCGAGGCGCGGATGCGGGAACTCGCCGTCGATGGCTGATCCGCGCAGCGGCGCCGACCTGCAGGCCCGGCTCGGCGCGCTGCTGCGCCAGCGGGGCAGCGTGGTCGCGTCGCCGCCGTCGGCCGGAACCACCGCGCCGACGCCGGCGGCCGGCGTTGCCGACCGGGTGGCGGACGCCGTCCCCGCCGACGACTGGACCGCGCGCATCGAGTTCCTGCGCCAGGCGCAGCGCGTGCGCGAGGCGCGCCGCCGCACGGCGGAACGCGCGCTGCCCGGCACCGAGGTCGCGCCCGGCGTGCGCTGCATCGAATTCCGAGCGCCGCTGCCGCCCTGCGCGCGCGATCCCGTGCCGTGGGAGGCGGGGGAGGGCGCCGCGGGGCCGCTGGTCTACCTCGACACCGAGACCACCGGACTGGCCGGCGGCACCGGCACGCTGGTGTTCCTGCTCGGTCTGGCCTGGCACGACGGCGACGCACTCGCCGTGCAGCAGTGGCTGCTGGTCTCGCCAGGCGCGGAGGAGCGGATATATCGCGCGATGATGGATCGCCTGCCGGAGAACCCGCACCTCGTGTCGTTCAACGGCAAGGCCTTCGACCTGCCGCTGCTGGCTGCGCGCCTGCGCCTGTCGCGGCTGCGCGATCCGCTCGCCGGCCGCGCGCACTGGGATCTGCTGCATCCGCTGCGCCGCGCCTTCGACTCGCGCTGGCCGGACTGTCGCCTGCAGACCGCGGAACGCCGCCTGCTCGGCATCGAACGGGTCGACGACCTGCCCGGGGCCTTCGCCCCGCAGGCCTACACCGCCTTCCTGCGCCAGGGCGAGACCGCGATGCTGGGCGAGGCGATCCGCCACAACCGCGACGACGTGGTGGCGCTGGCGCGCCTGCTGCCGGCGCTGCGGGCGGTGTACGCGGACCCGTCGCGCTTCGATGCCGATGCGGCGGCGATCGGCCGCCGGCTGGCCCAGGCCGGTCGCCCCGATGCGGCCCGCGCGGCCTTGGAGGGCGCGCTGCACGACGCTGCCGCGCGCCGCGCGCTGGCGTCGATCCACGCCCGCGAGCGTCGCTGGCCGGCGGTCGAGGCCCTGTTGGCCCCGCTGGCCGAGGGTCCACGACCCTGCGCGCTGGCGCTGGAGCGCCTGGCCAAGATCGCCGAGCACGTGCACCGCGATCGCGACCGCGCGCGCCGCTACGCCGAGCGCCTCGTGGCCATTGCGCCGACCGACCCCCGGCACCGCCGCCGATTGCAGCGCCTGTCCCGGTCCAGCGCCTGATCGCGCTGCACGCAGCGCTCCCACAGGCAAGGCACCTGGCCGATCCGCCGCGTCGAAGCCGGTCGCGTGTAGGAGCGGCGCGTGCGCCGCGAGCTTTTCGCGCTTGCGGCAAGCCCCGGTCGCGCTGCACGCAGCGCTCCTACAGTCGATGCGCTCGGGCAAAGCGCCGCGTCGAAGCCCAGGCTTTGTGGGAGCGGCGCGTGCGCCGCGAGCTTTTCGGGCTTGCGGCAGCCCCGGTCGCGCTGCCCGGGTTGGAGCCGGCCAGCGCCCCAACGCGATCCGATACGGACGTGTCGCGCATCTGGCGCCGCGAGTACCATCGGCGGTGCGATGGATCCTTCACCGCCCCTCGAGGACCTGCTGGCCGTGTGCGTCGCGCATGCCGACTACGCGGCTGCGCGCGGGCGGGCGGTGCGGGTGTGGTTGCCCGGCAGCCCAGGGTCGGTGGCGGCCGGCGTGCTGCGCGAGGTCAGCGCGCGCCACTGCGCCGGGGGGTTCGAGTCGTTCGCACTCGAATTCGCCGTGCGCGATGCCGCGGCGGCGCAGGGGCTGTATGCGGTCGATATCGAAGGCCTGCCGTCGCACGCCCTGCTGCTGGTGCCATTCGGGCGGGCCGACGGTACCAGTGCGTACCACGCGAGCTTCAACCGTCGCCTCGAATGACGCGCCGCGTCGCGTCAGCGTGGGCTGTTGAACACGACAACCAGCCGGTCGCCGGCGTGTGCCGTCGGCACCGCCAGCGCGGCGAAGCGTGGCAGCGCGGGATGCACGATTTCGAACGTGGCCTGCGCCGGCCGGGCGGGGCCAAGCAGCGCGAATTCCAGTGCGAAGCAATGCTCGGCATCGCCTGCGCGCGGCAGGTCGCGGATCGCCACCAGTTCGGCCACGTGCGCGGCACCTGCGTCGCGCAGCACGAAGGGCTCGCCGAGCAGTGGCGCGAATCGCGACCGCGCGCCGACTTCGGCGCTGGCGCGCAGCGCGGCGTCGGCGTCTTCGACGAGCGCGCCGGCCACCGATGCGGACAGCGCGGACACGATCAGGCTGCGGCGGGAGCAGTGCATGCGGGCCTCCAGTGGTGCGCAGGATGCGCCTTGCGACGGCCGCGGGCAAGCGCGCTATAGTCGACGCCGGACGGAGGCCCCATGAGCCAGCAGTTCCTCGGCGAAATCCGGCTGTTCGCGTTCGACTTCCCCCCGCGCGGATGGGCGCTGTGCAACGGACAGTTGCTGTCGATCGCCCAGAATTCCGCCCTGTTCGCGCTGCTCGGCACCACCTACGGCGGCAACGGACAGACCACCTTCGCCCTGCCCAACCTGCAGGGGCGGGTTCCGGTCCACGTCGGCCAGGGGCCCGGTCTGACGCCGCGCTCGCAGGGCGAGGTGTTGGGCGCCGAGTCCGTCACCCTGTTCGCCTCGCAGATGCCACAGCACGCGCACGCGCTCGCCGCCAGCGACGCGCTCGCCGACCGCACCGACCCCTCGGGCGCCGTGCCGGCCCGCGCCGGCTCGCCGCTGTGGCGCAGCGGGGCGGTGACGCCGCTCGCCACCGGTGCGAATTCGCTGCCCGCCGGTGGCGCGCAGCCGCACGCCAACATGATGCCCTTCCTCGTCGTGCAGTTCGCGATCGCGCTGCAGGGCGTGTTTCCATCCCGGAACTGAACGCGTGAGCGAGCCCTACATCGGCGAGATTCGGATGTTCGGCGGCAACTTCGCGCCGCTGGGATGGGCCTTCTGCGATGGTTCGCTCCTCGCGATCAGCGAGAACAGCGCTTTGTTTTCGCTGCTGGGCACCACCTACGGCGGCAACGGCCAGACCACCTTCGCGCTGCCCGACCTGCGGGGCCGGATCCCGATCCACTTCGGACAGGGCGCGGGGCTGTCGCCGCGCGTCCTCGGTCAGTCGGGTGGGGCCGTCGACGTGACCCTGAGCAGCGCGCAACTGCCCGTGCACACCCATCCGTTGCTGGCCGCGACGGGCGGCGTGCGCAGCGTGGCGCCGGCCGGCGCCTTCCCCGCCGCCGGCGAAGCCGACCTGTACACCGGTGCTGCGGCCAACGCGCAGCAGCCGGGCCTGCTCGGCGCTGGCGGCGCGCAGCCGCACCCGAACCAGCAGCCCTACCTTTGCGTGAGCTTCATCATCGCGCTGTTCGGCATCTTCCCGCCGAGGAACTGAGCCGATGTCCGAGCCCTTCATCGCCGAGATCCGCATCGTCGGCTTCAACTTCGCGCCGGTCGGCTGGGCCCTGTGCGACGGGCAGTTGCTGCCGATCTCGCAGAACACCGCACTGTTCTCGCTGCTGGGCACGACCTTCGGCGGCAATGGCCAGACCACGTTCGCCCTGCCGGACCTGCGCGGACGCGCGCCGATGTTCGATGGGCAGGGTCCGGGCCTGCCGCCGCGCGTACTGGGCGAGCGCGGCGGCACCGAGTCGGTCACGCTGACGGTCGCCGAGATGCCGCCGCATTCGCATCCGGTGGCGGTCTCCACCGCGGTGGCGGATCGCGCCAATCCGGTTGGGACCCGCTTCGGGTCCACGGTGGATCCGGTGTATACCGCGGCCAACCCGGGCCTTGCGGCCGCCGCGCAGGGTACGGCCGGCGGGTCGCAGCCGCACGAGAACATGCAGCCCAGCCTGGTGCTGAACTTCATCATCGCCCTGCAGGGCATCTTCCCGCCGCGCCCATGATCGCCGCCGCCCCTGCGATCCGCCTGCGCCCGGAGACCGACGACGATCGCGCGCTTTCGCGCTCGATCTACGCGTCCGCCCGAGCCGACGAACTCGCGCGGGTGCCGTGGTCGGTGGCGCAGCGCGAGGCCTTCCTCGACATGCAGTTCGAGGCGCAGCGCCGACACTATCGCGACCACTATCCGCAGGCCGAGTGGTCGATCGTGGTGGTCGACGGCGCCGACGCCGGACGGCTCTACCTCGACGACAGCTGCGACGCGCTGCTGCTGGTCGACGTGGCGCTGCTGGCGCCGTTCCGCCGGCGCGGGATCGGTCGCGCCTTGCTGGCCGCTGTGCTGGCACGTGCGGACGCCGGTCGCCGCGCGGTCCGGCTGCACGTCGAGAAGGACAATCCCGCGCTGGCCTGGTACCAGCGGCTCGGGTTCGTCGTCGACGGCGACGCCGGCGCGTACTGGCGCATGCAGCGCCCGGCGACGGCCAACGAGGCAGCGGCATGAAGACTTGCGGGATCGCGATCCTTTTCCTGTGCGGTATCGGCAGCGCATACGCGCAGGCAACGACGCGGGTCGTGACCACGATCGCCGACGCCGGCACCGGCAGCCTGCGCGCGGCGGTCGCCGGGGCGCCGGACGGCACGCAGATCACCTTCGATCCGGCGCTCAACGGCCAGGTGATCACCCTCACCAGCACGCCGATCGTGATCGCCACGGCGCTCACGATCACCGGCAACGGGGCCAGCAACACGCGCATCTCGGGCGCCAATGCCCGCCGGCTGTTCGAGGTGTCCAGCAGCGCCGCCGGCGGCACGGCGATCCGCAACCTCACCCTGGCGTCGGGCAACGCCGGCAATGCAGGCAGTGGCGGCGCGATCCTCAACACCGGGGTGCTGCGCCTCGAGGGCGTGCGCCTGACCGGCAATGGCGCCGGCATCTCCGGTGGCGCGGTGCTCAACCAGCGCAGCGGCGCCGGCGGCAGCCTGGTGGTGCGCGGCAGCGTGTTCGACGCCAACACGATCGACGCCGCGGATTGCGGCAGCGGCGCGGCGATCCGCAGCGAGGGCGCGGGCGCGAGCGTGGTGATCGTCAACACCACCCTGGCCGGAAACACGGCGGGACCTGCGTGCAGCGGCGGCGCGATCGGCATCGGAAACGGCTCGCTGGAAGTGGTCTCGAGCACGCTCGGCCCGAACACCGGCGGGCGCAGTGGCGGCAATCTCTACAAGGGCGCGCGCGCCGCCACCATCGTGATGCGCAACACGGTGCTGGTCGAAGGTTCGGCGGTGCTCAACCCCGACCTGCACGGCGCGGCCATCGGCTTCGCCTCGCTGGGGTCGAACCTCGTCGGCGACCGCGGCGACGCCGCGGGGTTCGTCGCCAGCGACCTGGTGGCCGGCACGCCGCCGATGCTCGGTGCCCTGCAGCCGTCCGGCGCCGTGCAGTTGCCGGCGCGCGTGCCCATGGCCGGCAGCGCGCTGCTGGACCGCATCGGCGCGGCGGCCTGCGTGGATGTGGGTGGGGGGGCGTTGGGCGTCGACCAGCGTGGCGTCGTTCGCCCGCAAGGCCCGGCCTGCGACATCGGCGCGGTCGAGCGGACCTTCGGCCTCGACGAACTGCTGTTCGCCGACGGCTTCGAATAGGCACGCCGCGACCTCGGTTGCGGTTGGTCGCGCCATGGGCGCGGTGTAGCATCCCGGCGATCCCGAGGGAGCCGCTGCGATGCCGAAACCCAATCCCCCCGAGTCCTGGCTCGCCGGCTGGCAGGCGCTGCAGGAGCAGTTCGCGCGCGCCTGGAAGGACGCCGCGGGCGCGCCCGGCGCGACGCCGCCGATGCAGGAAGGTTTCGAGCAGTGGGCGCGCATGGCCGGTGGCGGCGCGTCCGGCAACGAGGCCGTCGACCGCATGGTCGCCGGTGCGCGCCAGATGGTGCAGATGATGCAGGCGGGCCTCTCGGCCGCGTCCGGCAAGGCCGCGCCCTCCGGCGTCGACTGGGCTTCGGCGATCTCGTCGGCCCTCGGTGGGCTCGGCCCGCAGGACAATCCGATGCGCGATGCGCTGCGCGAGGCCATGGGGCAGGGCGCGCGCGGCTTCGAGCAGCTGTTCGGCGACTTCGCCGCGGCGGCCGCCCCGCTGCGACAGGACTTCCAGGCGCTGATGCACCTGCCGGCGTTCGGCTACGCGCGCGAGTCGCAGGAGCGCCAGCAGCGCTTCGCGCTGGCGCTCGACGACTACCGCGCGCGGATGGACGAGTACAACCGCCTGATGGTCGACGCCAGCCGGCGCGCGCTGGAGAAGGTCGAGGCGAAGCTGTCCGCGCACAGCGAGCCGGGCCGCCAGCTGAAGTCGTTCCGCGCCCTGTACGACCTGTGGATCGACGCCGCCGAGGAAGGCTACGCCGAAGTCGCGCTGTCGCCGGAATTCCGTGCTGCCTACGGCGCGCTGGTGAACGCGCAGATGGCGGTGCGGCGCCACGTGCAGCAGGAGGTCGAGCGCGGCAGCGCGGCGCTCGGCATGCCAGGGCGCGCCGAAGTCGATGCTTTGCATCGCAAGGTGGCGGACCTCCAGCGTCGGCTGGCGGAACTCGAACACGGTGCGCATCGGGCCACCCCGACGACGACACCCGACGCACCGCCACCGCCGGCGCCGCCCAAGGCGGCGAAACCGCGTCGCGCCGCTGCGAAGCCACCGCGCGCGCCGGCGCCCAGGAACGAGGCGCCCGCGAAGGTCGCCCCGGCCGCCGCCTCGCGCGC
>JAJTHZ010000245.1 GCA_021299185.1 Lysobacteraceae bacterium
GCCCTCGACGCCGCGGCGGCGCCAGCCGGCGTGCCGCGCGCGCGACGCCGCCGCGGCTTCGCGCGCGCGGCCCTGCCGTGGCTGGTGCCGGCCACGCTCGCGCTGGGCTGGGAGATCGCGGTGCGCAGCGGCGCGGCCGAAGGCCGGCTGCTGCCGCCGCCCTCGCAGGTGTTCGACACCCTGTACGCGCTGGCCGCGAGCGGCGAGCTCGCGCACCACGCCGGCGCGTCGCTGGCGCGCGTCGGCAGCGGCTTCGCGCTGGGCGCGATCGCCGGCAGCCTGCTGGGTGCGCTGTGCGCGGCAGCCCCGCTGCTGCGCCGCGCGCTCGATCCCTCGCTGCAGGCGCTGCGCGCGATCCCGTCGATCGCCTGGGTGCCGCTGTTCATCCTCTGGTTCGGCATCTTCGAAGGCTCGAAGGTGGCGCTGATCGCGCTCGGCGTGTTCTTCCCGGTGTACCTCGGCGTGCTGGGCGCGGTGCTGGCGGTGGATCGCCGGCTGGTCGAGGTGGGCCGCGTGTTCCGCCTCGGCCGCGCGGCGCTGGCGCGGCGCATCCTGCTGCCGGCGGTGCTGCCGGCGTGGCTGCTCGCGCTGCGCGCCGGACTCGGGCTCGGCTGGATGTTCGTGGTCGCGGCCGAACTGATGGGCGCCTCCGAGGGCCTGGGCTATCTCCTGCTGGATGGCCAGCAGACCGGGCGTGCAGCGCAGATCGTGGCCGCGATCGTCGCCTTCGGCCTGCTCGGGCGCGCCACCGATCTCGCGCTCGCCGCCGCCGGCGCACCGCTGCTGCGCTGGCAGGACGACTACGCGCGCACCCAGGAGGCGCCATGAGCGCGCTGCCCGCGGTGCTGTCGCTGCGCGGCGTCGCGCACCGCTACGCCGGTGCGCCGACCGCCACGCTGGAGGGCCTCGACCTCGACCTGCGCGCCGGCGAGATCGTGGCCGTGGTCGGCGCATCGGGCTGCGGCAAGACCACGCTGGTGCGCTTGCTGGCCGGGCTCGATCGGCCGCAGGCCGGCCGCATCGCGCTCGACGGCGTGCCGCTGGACGGCCCGCATCCGCGGATCGGCGTGGTGTTCCAGGAGCCGCGCCTGCTGCCGTGGCTGACCGTCGCCGGCAACGTCGGCTTCGGGCTCGACCACCTGCCGCGCGGCGCGCGCGCGGCGCGCGTGCAGGCCGCGCTGGAGCGCGTGCAGCTGCCGGGCTTCGGCGCGCGCTGGCCGCGCGAATTGTCGGGCGGCCAGGCGCAGCGGGTGGCGATCGCCCGCGCGCTGGCGGTGGAGCCCGAACTGATCCTGATGGACGAGCCGTTCTCCGCGCTCGATCCCGCCACCCGCAGCGCGCTGCAGGACCATGTCGCCGCGCTGTGGGCCGGCAGCGCCGGCGCCCTGCTGCTGGTCACCCACGACGTCGACGAAGCCCTCGTGCTGGCCGACCGCGTGGTGGTGCTGGCCCCGCATCCCGGCCGCATCGCGGCCACGCTGTGGATCGACCTGCCGCGGCCGCGGCGTCGTGATGCCGCGGCGTTCGGCCAGCACCGCCGCGCCCTGCTCGACGCGCTGGCCCTCGCCGACCGGCGCTGTTGACCGTCGCCCTTTCCTTCCATCCCGCGGCCATGTCCCGCGGGCCGCCTTTCGTTCGCCCCGAGGAAACCCGATGCACCGCACGTCCCGACTCAAGCCCCTCGCCGCCGCGCTCGCACTCTCGCTCGCGGCCCCCCTGCATGCCGCCGACGACAGTGCGCGGCTGGAAGCGCGCATCGCCGAACTGGAACGCCAGATCGCGGTGCTGCTCGCCGAGCGCGCGCCGCCGAAGCCCGCCGCGCCGGCGGCCCCGGGCGCACCGCCGCCGCCACCGCCGATCCAGGCCACCAGCATCCTGCCCAATGCCGCGCCCGGCACGCGTTTCTCGCTGACCGGCTTCCTGCGCACCGACGCGATCGCCACCCGCACCGACGGCGGCGAGATCCCGGATGGTGCGGTCGGCCGCGACCTCTACGTGCCCGGCCAGATCCCGGTCGGCGGCCTCGACGAGGGCACCGACCTCGACGCGCTGGTGAAGTGGACGCGCTTCAACCTCGGCATCGACCACGCCACCGATGCCGGCGACGTGGTCACCGGCCGGCTGGAGTTCGACCTGTTCGGCGGCGCGCTCGGCAACGAGCAGTCGACCAACACCTACGGGCTGACCGTCCGCCACGCGTGGTTTTCCTGGAACCGCTGGCTGGTCGGCCAGACCTGGACCAACGCGTCCGAGATCGGCGCGCTGGTAGACGGCGTGGACATCGTCGGCGCCACCGACGCGCAGGTCTTCGTGCGCCAGCCACAGGTCCGCTACACGAACGGCCCATGGTCGTTCAGCCTCGAGAACCCCGAGACCACGATCGCACCCGCCGGCGGCGGCGCGCGCATCGCCTCCGACGACAACAACCTGCCCGACCTGACCGCGCGCTACACGCACCGCGCGCCGTGGGGCTTCCTCTCCGGCGCCCTGCTGCTGCGCCAGCTGGCCTACGAGACCACCGGCACCAACGCCGTCGACGACACGGCGGTCGCGGTGGCGGGCAACCTCAGCGGCAGAGTGCAGCTGGGCGCGGCCGACGACCTGCGCTTCTCGCTCACCGGCGGCGAGGCGATCGGCCGCTACATCGGCCTCGGCGTCGCCAGCGACGCGGAACTCGATCGCGACGGCACCCTTGAGGGTGTCTCCGGCGTGGCCGGCTTCGTCGGCTGGCGCCACGTGTTCTCGCCGCAGTGGCGGGCGAACCTGTACGCCGCCGCCTCGCGCTACGACCACGACCCGGCGGTGGTCGGCGGCGCGCTGACGGAATCGGTGCGCTCGGTCAGCGCCAACGTGTTCTGGACCCCGCTGCCCAAGCTCGACCTCGGCGCCGAACTGCGCTTCGCCAGGCGCGAACTCGAAAGCGGCGCCGACGGCGACCTGCGCCGGCTGCATCTGGTGGCGCGCTATTCGTTCTAGCGGCGTGAGCCCGGCAAGGTGGGAGCGCTGCGTGCGGCGCGATGGGGCTGCCGCAAGCGCGAAAAGCCCGCGGCGCACGCGCCGCTCCCACCAGGCCACGGCCTCGCGGCGCCGCACCAGCGAGGGGCCCGCTCCACTGTAGGAGCGCTGCGTGCAGCGCGACCGGGCGCCGGCAAGATCGAAAAGCATCGCGGCGCACGCGCCGCTCCTACAATGCACCGGCCTCGCCGCCGCGCATCGGCGAGGCGCCCGCTCGTCTGTAGGAGCGCTGCGTGCAGCGCGACCGGGCTGCCGCAAGCGCGAAAAGCGCGCGGCGCACGCGCCGCTCCCACAACCCATCCCGCACCGCGATGTCGCGCCGCCGGGCGGGATGGCTAGAATGCGGGCATGAAGATCGCCTCCTGGAACGTCAACTCGCTCAAGGTGCGGCTGCCGCACCTCGAGGAGTGGGTGAAGCTCGCCCAGCCCGACGTGCTCGCCCTGCAGGAGACCAAGCTCGAGGACCCCGCCTTCCCGCACGGCGAGATCGCCGCCCTCGGCTATGCGCATCGCGCGGTCAGTGGCCAGAAGACCTACAACGGGGTGGCGCTGCTGTCGCGCGCGCCGATCACCGACGTGCAGGTCGGCATCCCCGGTTTCGACGACCCGCAGCGGCGCGTCATCGCCGGCACCATCGACGACGTCCGCGTGGTGGACCTCTACGTGGTCAACGGGCAGGCGGTCGGCTCCGAGAAATTCGCCTACAAGCTCGACTGGCTGGCGCGCCTGCGCGACTGGCTCGCGCAGGAGATCGCGCGCCACCCGCGGCTGGTGGTGCTCGGCGACTTCAACATCGCGCCGGCCGACATCGACGTGCACGACCCGGCCGCGTGGCATGAAGCGGTGCTCTGCTCCACGCCGGAGCGCGACGCCCTGCGCGCGATCCAGGCCCTGGGCCTGTTCGATTCGTTCCGCAAACTGCACCCCCAGGCCGGCGAATTCTCGTGGTGGGACTACCGGCAGGGCGCGTTCCGGCGCAACATCGGCCTGCGCATCGACCTGGTGCTGGTGTCCGACGCGCTGCGGCCGCGGCTGGCGGCAGCGGGCATCGACCGCGTGCCGCGCACCTGGGAGCGGCCCTCCGACCACGCCCCCGCCTGGATCGACCTCGCGTGAAGGTCGACCTCGGCGAGGACTTCGACGAGCCGATCGAGCAGGACGACCTCGAATCCCTGCAGTCGATCCTGCTCGCGCGCGAAGACGGCAGCGACGGCCTGCTGGTGGACGCGATCCAGGGCCTGCTGGTGGCGATCGTGATCGGGCCCGAGGCGGTGCCGGTCGAATCGTGGATGCCGTTGATCGTCGACGACGGGCGCGCCTTCGAGTCGGAGCAGGCCGCGGCCGAGGCGGTGCGCCTGATCCTGCGCCTGCACCGCACGGTGGTGGCGGCGATCGAGGCCGACGAGTTCCACCCGATCCTCACCGAGGTCGAACGCGACGACGAGCCCGCGCGACTGTCCGCGCGCGGCTGGTGCGAGGGCTTCAGCCTCGGCGTCGACCTCGCCGCCGAGGCGTGGGAGGCGCGCATGGCGGCCGATCCGCGCCTGCTCGAACTGCTCGGCCCGATCATCGCACTGGCCGCCGACGAGGACCTGTTCGAGCCGCCGGAAGGCGGGCCGCTGCCGCCGCTGTCGGACGCCGAGTACGAGGCCGCGCTGCGCGAGCTGCCGGCTGCCGCGGTGGCGGTGCACCGCTACTGGGCCGAGCATCCGGCCGGCGTCGCCCTGCCGAGCCTCGACGCGCCGCACCCGGTGCCGCGCCGGCGCGGCGGGCGATCGGTGCACTGACACGCATCGCTCCGGGCGGCCATGCGCGCGGCGCGCCGCGCGTTGGGGCGGCAAGCGCGAAAAGCTCGCGGCACACGCGCCACTGCAGCCGGGATGCCGTGTTGTAGGAGCTTGCTTGCGGGCGACCGCAACATCGGAGCCTTGCGGCGGCGTGTGAGGACGCGGTCGCGCGCAAGCGCGCTCCTACAGCGCACCGGCCACGCCCGGGCAGCGCTTCTGTAGGAGCGCTGCGTGCAGCGCGACCGGTCTGCCGCAAGATCGAAAAGCATCGCGGCACACACGCCGCTCCAACCGGGATGCGGCGTCGTAGGGGCCCGCTTGCGGGCGACCGCAACATCGAGGTTTTGCGACGGCGTGTGAGGACGCGGTCGCGCGCAAGCGCGCTCCTACAGCGCACCGGCCACGCCCGGGCGCCTGTCCTGCAGGAGCGCTGCGTGCAGCGCGACCGATCTGCCGCCAGATCGAAAAGCATCGCGGCACACGCACCGCTCCAACCGGGATGCGGCGTCGTAGGAGCCCGCTTGCGGGCGACCGCAACATCGAGGTTTTGCGACGGCGTGGAGGACGCGGTCGCGCGCAAGCGCGCTTCTACAGCGCACCGGCCACGCCCGGGCGCGTGTCCTGTAGGAGCGCTGCGTGCAGCGCGACCGGTCTGCCTCAGGACGCAACGGCCCGACTCGCTGAGCACCGCTGACGAAGCGATTCAAACCTTCCGGCGCCGCCGCGCATCGCAGGGATTCCCGACACCGCCAGAGGCCGCCATGCGCCCGCTGCTCGTCCTGCTCCTGCTCCCGATCGCCAGCCCCGCTGCCGCCTGGGGCGACTGTGAACACCGCGCCGAGCGGCGCGCCACCCTGGAAGCCGGCGGGCTGCGATCGCTGGTGCTGCGCGCCGGCGCGGGCGATCTCGAGGTGATCGGCGAAAGGGGCCGGACCACGATCGAGGCCGTCGGCAGCGCCTGCGCCGACAGCGCGGAGCGGCTGGACCAGATCCGGCTCGACAGCGGCCGCGACGGCGACCGCGCGCGGCTGGTCGCCGTGCTGCCCGACAGCGGCGGCGGCTGGATGGGTGGCAACTACGCGTCGCTGTCGCTGGTGGTCCGCGTGCCGGAGTCGCTGGCGGTGGATGCCGAGGACTCGTCCGGCGATGCCCGCTTCACAGGTTTCGCCTCGCTGGCGGTGGCCGACAGCAGCGGCGACCTGCGCATCGAGGGCATCGCCGGCGCGCTGTCCGTCGCCGACAGCAGCGGCGACATCGACGTGCGCGAGACGGCCGGACCGGTCACCGTGCGCCGCGACAGCAGCGGCGACATCGAGATCAGCGGCGTGGCGAGCGACGTGCAGGTCGAGGAAGACACCAGCGGCGACATCGAACTGCGCAACATCGGCGGCACGGCGCGCGTGGGCAGCGACAGCAGCGGCGGGATCGTGTTCGACGAGATCGCCGGCGACGTCGAGGTCGGCCGCGACGGCAGCGGCGGCATTCGCGCAAACCGCGTGGGTGGCTCGTTCACCGTTCGCGCGGACGGCAGCGGCGGGATCTCCCATGCCGAGGTCAACGGCCGGGTGTCGATCCCCGCGGACTGAGGGCGCCGGGCGGGCTGGGCGCGCGCTGCGTGCAGCGCGATCGACTTGCCGCAGGATTGAAGAGCTCACGGCGCACGCGCCGCTCCCACACCGCCACGGCCAAGCCGCCGCCCGTCAGCGAGGCGGCCTTCTGTGGGAGCGCTGCGTGCAGCGCGATGGGCTTGCCGCAGGATTGAAAATCTCGGGGCGAACTATGCGCCGCCGCGACCGGTGGTCGCGGCGGCGCCGGGCGATCAGAAGCGGTACACGCCCGACAGCGAATAGACGTCGTACGGATTGGAGAAATCCGCCGCCAGGTCGAGCTGGAACTTCTCGAACGCGATGCCCAGGCCGAGGGTGTAGTGCATCTCGTCGTCGCCGATCGAGAAGATCTGCGAATTGGCGCGGTTGACCGGCGTGACGTCGCCTTCGAAGCGGATGGTGTGTTCCGGATCGCGCCACACACCGGCGCGGACCACCACCGGGTTGGCCATGTCGGCGAACACGTATTCCGCGCCGAGGCGGATCTCGGTGCCGTCGTCGATGCCGAGGCCCGCGACCTCCGCATCACCCACCGGGCCGTCCGGTGCGAGGCTGGACTGCATGCCCTCGGTGAGGTCGGAGTACAGCATGCGGGCCACGTCGAGGTTGATGCCGAAGGTCTCGGTCACCTTGTAGTTGAGCCCCACGCCGTAGGACCGCGGCACGTCGAACGACACGCCCTCCTTGGGGAAGCCCTGCAGGAGCACGATGTTGGTCGGCGACGTGTAGCGGCCGGCGATAGCCGTGTATTCGAAGTTGCCGCCGTCCCGGTACACCGCGCCGATCGACAGCTTGTCGGTCGGCTTCCAGAGCACGCCGACGTTGAAGATGATGTCGTTGTCGTCGCCCCGCGACGCCGCGCCGAACGCGCCGTCCACCTGGAACTGGTCGGCGTCGTTGACGCGCTCGGTGACCGATTCGAGGTCGAACTGGGAGTAGGCCACGCCGACGCCGGCCGACCACTGCGGGCTGAACCGGAACGCCGCCGAAACGCCGTAGTTCACGCCCTTGACGTCGATCGAGGTGTCGAAGCGGCGCAGGAAATCGCTGTCTTCGGCGCCGATGAAATCGGTGCTGTAGCGCAGGAACTCATGCCGGTACAGCGCGATCGCCCAGTTGTCGAACGGCATCACGTAGGACAGGAAGCCCAGCCCGTTCTCACGGCTGTTGGCGGTGTCGTACTGTGGCAGGTCGCCGGCGATGAACTCGGTGCTGAACCGTGCGTTGCGGTACTCGGCCGAGATCTCGCTGTTGACCAGCTGGGTCAGCCCCGCGGGGTTGGTGTAGGCCGCGGTGGCATCGTCGGCCAGCCCGATGAATGCGCCACCCATGCCCAGCGCGCGCGCGCCCGGCGGCACGAAGCTGAACTGCAGCGAGGCGTTGCCTTCCTCGTCGGTGATCGCGAACGCCGGTGCGGCGACGCAGCCCAGGGCGGCCGCCACCATCAAAGCCAGGGTGTTCTTCTTCATTGAGGTTCCCTCGGTTGGGTGGCGGGGCACGGCCGAAACCGGCCGGGCGCCCTTGGACACCACGCTAATTTAACGAATTCCGGTTGCGGATGCCTGTGGCAATACGTCGGCCGGTGCCCAAACCCGTAAGCGGCGTGCCCCGCGATCGCCCTGCCGGGTGCCGGCGCAGCCTCGATCGCGGCGCCGCACAACTCGACATGCCCCGTGCCTGCCTTCCCGATCCGCGGCCGGCGATTACCAGCCGCCGGCCAGCGGCACCTTCAGGTAGGCCCGGCCGTTGGCCTCCGGCGGCGGCAGGTGGCCGGCGCGGATGTTGACCTGCAGCGACGGCCACAGCAGGTGGGGCGCGGCGAGCGTGGCGTCGCGCGCGGTGCGCATGGCCACGTAGCCGTCGCCATCCTGCCCCACGACGTGCAGGTTGCGCGTGCGCATCTCCTGCAGCGGCACGATGGCGCGCGGCTCGCGCCCGCCCGGCGGGTAGTCGTGGGCGAGGCAGATCCGCGTGTCGCCCGGCAGCGCGAGGATGCGCTGGATCGAGGCCCACAGCGCCGCGGCGTCGCCGCCGGGAAAGTCGCACCGCGCGCTGCCGACATCCGGCGCGAACAGGGTGTCGCCGATGAACAGCGCATCGCCGACCCGGTAGCTCAGACTGTCCGGCGTGTGGCCCGGCGTGGCGAGCACCTCGACATCCAGCGCCCCGATCCGGAACCGCTCGCCATCGACGAAACGGTGGTCGAACTGCGACCCGTCGGTGGCGAAGTCGCCCCCGAGGTTGAACACCCCCGCGAAATGCCGCTGCACGGCGACGATGCCGGCCCCGATCGCGACCGTGCCGCCGAGCTGCTGCTTGAGGTACTGCGCCGCCGTGAGGTGGTCGGCGTGCGCATGGGTCTCGAGGATCCACTGCACCGCGAGTCCGCGGGCGTGCACGTGGGCGATCACCGCATCGGCCAGCAGCGTGCCCACCTGCCCCGACTTCGGGTCGTAGTCCAGCGCCGGATCGACGATCGCCGCCGCATGCGTCGCCGGATCCTCCACCACCCAGGTCCAGGTGAAGGTGGGCGCGTGGAAGAACGGCGTCAGCAGCGGGGGCATGGGGGGATTGTAGGGGGCGGGGGCCTCGGGGATTGCTGCGGGAGGGCGGGGTCCAGGGTTTGGCGCCTAGAGTCCAGGGCCCAGGGCCCAGGATATAGGGCCCAGGGAAAAGCCGGCGGGGCGTCCGGCTCAAGGCATGTCGCGATGGTGTAGGAGCGCTGCGTGCAGCGCGACCATCCTGCCGCGGCATCGAAAAGCATCGCGGCGCACGCGCCGCTCCCACAGACCACCAGAACACCCCGCACC
>JAJTHZ010000185.1 GCA_021299185.1 Lysobacteraceae bacterium
CGATCGACGACGGCGGCGGCGACAACGGCGGCGGCGGTGGGGGTGGCGACGACGACGATGACGACAACGGCGGCGGTGGTGGCGACGACGACGACGACGGCGGCGGTGGTGGCACGACCGGCATCTGGTCGGCGGCGCTGGCCGACGTCGGGCCGGATGCGGACGCCAACGGCGCGCTCTCGTACGAGGTGACCGGCAACGAGCGCGAGTTCGAGGTCGAGGCCGAAGACCTGCCGGACGGCAACTACATCGTCCGCGTCGGCGGCACCCAGCGCGCCACGATGGCGGTCACCCGCGGCCGCGGCCAGGTCAAGTTCAACGACCCGCCGCGCGCCGGTCGCGAGACGCTGGACTTCAACCCGCGCGGCGTCGACACCGAGATCGTGCAGGGATCGACGGTCTACCTTCGCGGTCGGCTGCCCTGATCGACGATCCACGCGGCGATGCATCGGCGGCGCCGGAGCGATCCGGCGCCGCTGTCGTTTTCGGAGGGCGGCGACCTCAGGGCTCGAAGCCGTCGGCGAACAGCACGCCGGCCGCGCGCACGATCGCGCAGTCCGAGAACTCCGACACTTCGATCCTGCTCACCTGCCCCGGCGCGAAACGGCGCGCCACCGCGGTGATCGCCTGGCCGACGGCCAGCGGCTGGGCCTGGGCGATGGTGGTGGTGAAATCGAAGCTGGCCTCGCCCGCGGCGTTGGTGGTCAACTGCGGCAGCAGGACCCCGCCCGCGTTGTTGGTCAGCCGGCGCAGGCCTTCGCCGGCGCCGGCGGGGTCACAGGCCGGGCTGGCGTAGAGGTTGATCTCGATGGTGGCGTTGGGCTCGGTCTGCAGGCGGCCGCTGAAGCGCGTGGTCGCTGCCGCCACGTCGGTCTCCACCGCATCGAGCAGCGGCACGTTGAGCCCGTGGTTGGGGCCCACGTCGGCGTCCAGCGGATCGTTGGCGTTGATCCCGCGCGGCGCGAGGTCGATGCCGAGCCCGGCGTTGGCGGCGAGCGGTGCGTTGATCACGTCGAGGAAGGACGCGCCTTCGACGTAGGCGCCCGCGCCGGCGTTGTTGGCGATCGAGGGTTGCGGTGGGAACAGGCCGGGATAGTTGCCCGACACGCTGACCGTCGCGCCACCCACGACACGTACCCCGTCGCCGCCGTTGCCCGCGGCGATGCCGCCCACGCCCACGCCGATGCCGTTGCGCACCAGCACGGCGCGGATGCCGGGGCCGGTCGCGTCGGAGCCGTCGCCGGCGTTGCCGCTGACCAGGTTGTCGGACACCGACAGGTCGCTGGTGAAGTCGCGTGCCGCGATCCCGTCGCCACCGTTCGGCAGCAGCGCCGTGCCCGTGGCGGACAGGCCGATGTAGTTGCCGCGCACGCTGTTGAGCGCGGACGGGAAGTCCACCACGCTGGGCGCAAACCCGATCGCATCGCCGGCGTTGCCGGAGATCACGTTGCGCAGGGCCGGGTTGGGCGTGGTCCCGCCGCCGGCGCCGAGCGCCTGTTCGCCGATCACGTTGTTGACCGAACGCGTGCCGACCAGGATCGCGGGTGCGGCCGCGTTGCCGTTGCCGAGCGCCAGCGACCCGCTGGTGTCGGTGCCGATGAAGTTGCCCTGGATGGTCACGCCGCCGACCGCGCACGGCACGGCCGGGCAGCCCGCCTGTCCGATCGTGATGGCAGGCCCGGCGAAGCGATTGATCGCGAGCCCGCGCAGCACGGAGCCGCCGCCGCCGCAGATGCCCACCCCGCCGACGCCGAGCGTGATCGCGCCGGTCGTGCCCGCGGCGCTGCCGTCGAGATCGATCCGCAGCACGGCGTTGCTGCCGTTGAACTGGCTGTTGGGGCTCGCACCGGGTTGCGAATAGCCGTCGATCTCGGTCGGCACGAGGACCGTCGGCAGGGGCGACAGCGGGCGGATCGTGTGCGGTCCGGCGCCGGGGATGGCAAACACGATGCGCTGCTGCAGGCACTGCGTCGACTGCTGCAGGTTGGCGTCGAGGATCGCCTGCCGCAGGCTGCCCGCGCCGGTATCGGCGGTGGTGTTGACGGTGAAGGTGAGCGCCGCCGCGGGCGCCGGCAGGCAGGCACCCAGCAGCGCGATCGCGACCGCGCGGTCCAGGGTCCCGCGCGGGCGCAACCGCCCGGGCTCGTTGCGGTCGGCACGTTGCGCCACGTTGCACTCCTTCGGAGCGGCGGGTGCCGCCGTCATCCGATACACGGCAAGGCGCGTCGATCGGACATGCCGGCGCACGGGCGAACGTGGCGAGGTCGTGCCGCGGATGTCCGACGGCGCTGCCGAATCGTGTTGTCCGGGCGGCAGGCGTCGATTCGCGGCGCCGCCGGGGCGGGAGCCCTGGTCCCTTCGATACCCAACACGGGAACACGCCATGCATCCGGTCCGATTCGCCGTCGCGGTGGCCCTGCTGCTTGCCCTGGGTGCTGTCCCTGCGCGGCTCGCCGCCCAGGCCGGGGTCTTCGACACCACGTGGCGGCCGGGTGGGCGCGCGGTGGTGTCGGTGCCGGGCACCCAGGCGTCGGTCGGCCTCGGCGTGGCACCGATCGGGGAGCGCATCGTCGTGACCGGCTACGCGGTGCCGGTGGGCAGCAGCTTCCAGCGCACCTTCGCCGTTCGGCTGTTCGGCACCGGGGACCTGGACCCGACGTACGGCAGCGCCGGCGCCTTCATCGTCACGGACACGTACTCCAGCGCCGCCGCAGCGATCCTGCCCGACGGCCGGATCGCCTACGCCGACCGCAGCGATACGTCGGCGGCGGGCATCTGGCCGGGCGTGATCGCCGCCGATGGCGTGGCCGGGCAGTTCGCGAGTTTGTTGTACTTCGTGCAGGGGGTGGGGGTTCGGGACAGCTCGCCCCGCGCGATCGTCGCGGGTCCCGATGGCGCGCTGACGATCGTCGGCTGGGCGCGGAGTCCGGGGGCTGGATCGAGCGACTTCGGCATGATGAAGCGGACGCTCGCGCTGCAGCCGGTGGACGCTTTCGCCGGCGGTGCAAGGGCCCTCGACTTCGGGCTCGGAGCAGTGAACGAACAGGCGGAAGCGGTGGTCGTCGATGCGGCCGGCGGGACCGTCGTGCTCGGCACGCTGGGCGCCGGCACGAGCCAGGCACGCCTCGGCGTTGCCCGCTTCCTCGCCGACGGCAGCCTCGACCCGGGTTTCGGGGTGGGCGGGCTGCTGGTGCTGGACGTGCCCGGGCTGTACGGCATCGCCGGGCTCGCCATCGACCCACAGGGCCGGATCGTCTACGCCGGGACCTTCGATACCGACAGCACGCTGCGCGGCCTCGACATGTTCGTCGGCCGGCTGACCGCGTCGGGCGCGATCGATGCCGGCTTCGGCATCCCATCCATCGGGCGGACCGGCGTGGGCTTCAACAACGTCGCCGGCGCCGACGACCTCGCGAACGCAGTCCTGGTTCAACCCGACGACGCGATTCTGGTCGCCGGCGCCGCAGAAACCGCGAACCCGGTCGCCTACACCTTCGCGATCGCCCGCCTGACCCCGGCGGGGGCGCTCGATCCGACGTTCGGGAGCGGCGGAAAGACGCAAGGCAGCTTCTCCGCGTCGTCCGAGCAGTCCGTCGCGAACGCCATGGCCCTCGATGCCCGCAACCGTTTGCTGGTCCTGGGCCGGCACTCGGCATCCGGCGTCACGAACATCGGCATCGCCCGCCTCACCACCGGCTTGCCGCCGCCCGATCCGGTGTTCGCGGACGAGTTTGAATGAGCGCGCCGCCGCGGGGCGGCCAGCCTCAGCGCTGGGCGCGAGCCGCGGCCGGGTGCCCGGACAGGGCGCTGCGCAGCGCGGCCTGCTCGGGCAGGTAGGGTTTGCCGGCATCGCCGAGCGCATCGAGCAGGCGTTGCGCCGCATCGATGGCGGTGGCGGCCTCGCGCGGGCGATCCTGCGCGATGCGCAGGCGCGCGCGCACCTGTTCGGCCCGCGCGTTGAGCACGTGGGTGTCGCCGAGCGCCGCGCGGATCGCGGCTTGCGCCGCGTCGAGTTCGCGCTCCGCACCATCCAGGTCGCCGGCGGCCAGCCCGGCGTCGGCCACGCTGAGGTTCATCGTCAGCACCATCGGGCTCGCGGCGCCGCTGAATTCCGCGGCCATCGCGCGCGCGTCGACCAGCAGCGGCAACGCCTCGGCCGCGCGGCCGGTCTTGGCGAGGATGCGGCCGAGGTTGTGCTGCAGCGCGGCCAGCGCGGCGGAGCGCCCGTACAGTTGGCGGCGCAGGGTGACCGCGCGCTCGAACAAGGGGGCGGCGCGCGCGGGATCGCCGAGGTGCATCGCCGCCACGCCTTGGTTGCTGAGCATGGTCAGCGCCGGTCCGGTGTCCTGCCGGCCCAGCGCCTGCAGCGTTGCCAGGGCCTCGCCGAACAGCGCATCGGCCTCCTTCGGCTGGCCGGATTCGAGCAGGGCCATGGCCAATGCGTTCTTCGCGTACGCGGTTTCGACGTCGTTGGGTCCACTGATCGCGATGCGCTCGTCGAGGGCTGCGCGCAAGGTCGTAACGGTCGTGGCCACGTCGCCGGCCAGTCGCTGCAACTGCGATTCGATCGCGCGGCTGTCGACCAGTAATTCCCGATGGCGCGAAGGGTCCGCGTTCCAGTACGCCTGCGCCTAGCGAAGCAGGTCGCGCGCCACCTCGGCGTTCCCGAGCCGCGTTTCGGCGATGGCGAGGTTGTGCTGGACCTGGGCGCGCACCTCGGGGTCGGCGGCGGCACCCGCGCTGGCGAGGTAGTGGCGGTAGATCGGTGCCGCGCCCTCGAAGTCGTCCAGCGCGGCGTAGAGTTCGCCCAGCGCCTGGAACACCGGCTGGCGCTGCGCGACTTCGGCGGCATCCAGCGCCACCAGCCGCGCGGCGGCGCGTTCCAGCACCTGCTTGGCGGTGATTTCGCCTTCGCCGCGCGCCTCGCCGGCCTCGCGGAACATCAGCAGCACCGAGTCGCGCACGGCGTCCGCGCGTGCGGCCTCGGCACGCGCGACGTCGCGCTCGCGCGCGGCCTCGCGCGCCTGCCAGGCGGTGCCGGCGAGCCCGGCGGCCAGCGCACCGACCACCAGGCCGGTTGACGCCACGGCGTACCGGTGGCGCTTGAGGAAGCGGCCGAGCCGGTACGCGCGCGCGCCACTGCGCGCCCGCACCGGCTCGCCATCGAGGTGGCGCCGGAGATCGGCCTGCAGGGCGCCGACCGACGGATAGCGGTCCGCCGGCGACTTCGCCAGCGCACGCGCCACGATCGCGTCGAGGTCGCCGCGCAGTTCGCGCGCGCCGATGCCGGTTTCGGTCGTCGCCTCGCTCGGCGTGGGCGCGGGTTCGCGCAGCAGCCGCTCCACCGCCACCGCCAGCGCCACGCCTTCGGTGTCGAACGGACGCCGGCCGGGCGTAAGCGATAACCCAACACCGTCCTTCCCTGCCCGCGCGTCGCGCGGAGAATGCTGTCAGGTTCGGAGGACGGAGCGGGACGATGGCGAAGGTCGGCAGGGTTCGGCGGGACGAGGCGCAGTGGCGAGCGCTGGTGGCG